>JBBIJX010000032.1:0-18468 GCA_037445775.1 Actinomycetota bacterium | reverse complement strand
CCCCGAGACGCGCTTCATGGCGGTCGTGAAGGCGGACGGCTACGGCCACGGCGCCGTTCCCGTGGCGCGTACGGCGCTCGCTGCCGGCGCCGAGCGCCTGGGCGTGGCCACCGTTGACGAGGCGGCGGCGCTGCGGGCCGCGGGCATCACCGCGCCCGTCCAGCTCATGTCGGAGCCACCCGAGTCGGCTATCGAGGCGGTACTCGGTCTCGACGCGATACCCGCAGTCACGACGCGGGAGTTCGCCGGTGCCCTCTCGCGCGCCGCGACCGCGCGTGGTGTGACGGCGCGCTTCCACCTCAAGGTCGATACTGGCATGAACCGGATCGGCGTCCGCGCCGAGGAGGCCGCATCCTTCGCCGCGATGCTCTCCGAGTTACCCAACGTTGCGCTGGAAGGCACGTTCACCCACTTCGCGAACGCCGACGTTCCCGGTGACTGGGATCACGACAAGCAGAAGAAGCGCTTTCGTGAGGCGCTTGCAGCTATGCGGAGTGAGCGGGTCGACCCAGGCATCGTTCACGCGGCGAACAGCGCGGCCACTATCCTTGACCCCGACTCCCACTTCGACATGGTGCGTTGCGGCATCGCACTATACGGGCTCCATCCCGCGCAGAGCACGCACGGTCACATCGCTCTAGAGCCGGCGATGGCCGTCAAGGCGCGCGCGACGCTCGTGAAGCGTATCGGATTGGGGGAAGGCGTGAGCTACGGGCTCACGTGGCACGCGGGCGCCTCGGCGATGATCGCGACGCTGCCTTTGGGCTATGCGGACGGTGTTCCGCGGATCCTGTCGAACCGCATGCGCGTCTTGCACCGGGGCCGCCTCATCGAGCAGGTGGGCCGCGTCTGCATGGATCAGCTCATGGTAGACGCGACCCTCACCGAACCGAGGCGCGGTGAACTCTTCACGGTCGTGGGTGAAGACGGCGTCGAGCGCATCACGCTCGACGACCTCGCCGAGGCCACGGACACCATCACCTACGAGCTCGCCTGCGGGTTCGGCATGCGCCTCGAGCGGGTCTACGCGGACGCGTAGCTTCCCTGCGCATTCGTGCAGGAAATCCCCGGCGGACCACGAAAGAAGAGCCATTGGGCATCGACGCTTCCGTGAGTCACCGTGCAGAGGGGGTCTGCGTGGAGGGCAAGAGCACGTCCAATCTCGAGTTTCACCGCGAGACCGTGATGGGTGACGCGAACTCGCCGTTGCACCTGATACGCGAGAAGGAGATCGAGCTCTCGGGTCGCATTCTCGCTGCGAAGCGCAACGCTGACGAGATCATCAGCACCTCGCGCCGTGAGGCGGTCGCATTGGTCGCTGAGGCCAAGGGTGATGCTTCCCACCTCGCGCAAGAGCACGATCTCGCCGCGCGCAAGCAAGTCGAGCAGCAGCAGGAGGAGTTGCGGGCCGAGGCTGAACGCGAGATCGCGGAGATGGAGACATCAATCGCGGCGAAGAAGCCTGGTGCGGTCACTTTCGTCATGGAGTCAGTGCTAGGCACCTGACCGGTCGTCACGAGTCTCGGGGGAGGTGGGTCGACGTGCTCGTTCCGATGGCGAAGGTCGAGATCATCGGCCCGAGGGGTCTTTTCTCGGATGTGTTGGCGCTTGTACATGCGCAAGGCCGGCTGCACATCGAGGACCTGTCGAACAAGATCTCTAAGGGCGATGTGCCGCTCAACCGGATGGAGGTGGATCCGGCTAAGCTGCGCGAGCAGCAGGCGATGGAGGACCTCCTCATCCGCGTTCGCGCCATCCTGAGGGCGCTTGACGGGGGCGGCAAGGCCTCCCAAGCGAACCGTGCCGAGTACGAGCGGCTCTTCCCCTTGGAGCCAAACGATCTCGCCCAGGAGGTCGCCCAAGTCATCAACGAAGTCGAGGACCGCACCGCCGCGCTCGCTTCCGCGCACACGGATCTCGAATCTGAACTGGCGCTGCTCGGGCGATACGAGCCCATCCTCCACAAGATCCAGCCGCTCGCAAGCCAGATAGTCACGACTGGGTCGTACGACTCCGTAGCGCTCTTGTTCGAGCGGCGCTATAAGGGCGCCCTCGAAGCGCTGAAGGAGGAGCTGGAGCGGATCACCGACAAGCACTATGAGGTCGTCTCAACCGACGTCGACGAGGACACCACGGCGGCCATCGTCGTGTTCGATCGCCAATACGCCGACGGGGTGCACAAGTTCCTCACCATGGAGAACGTCAATCAGATACGTCTGCCAGACTCGTTCGAGGGAGTGCCGTTCGACGCGGCGTACTCCGAGGTCAGGGCGCGCCGGCAGGCGCTGCCCGGAGAGCTCAGCGAGACGCGCAGCGAACTCAACAAGATGAGCGAGCAGTGGGCGGGCAAGCTCGCTGCGATTCGCGACGTGCTCATCGACCGCGAGCAGGAGATCGAGGCCATACCCAAGTTCGGGCGCACGGACTACGCCTTCGTGATCACGGGGTGGATGCCTGTCAAGGATGTCCCCGAGCTCATGGCCGGAATCCGCGACAACTGGGGCGACGACATCATCGTGCAGCAGAATGAGATCAACGAGGCGGAGTACGCTGAGACGCCCGTCGCACTCAACAACCCGGCCGCTATCGCCCCATTCCAGACGCTGCTGAGCGCTTACGGCAATCCGCGCTACGGGACGATCGATGCGACGTGGATGCTCTTCCTGTTCTACCCGCTGTTCTTCGGCATGATCGTAGGAGACTTCGGCTACGGCATCATCATGCTTTCGATCATCCTGTGGCTCCGGTTCAAATTCGCGGACAACTCCACGATCCGCTTGGCGACATCGATTCTCGGGCCAGCCGCGACATCCGTGATCATCTTCGGGCTCGTGTACGGGGAGTTCTTCGGGGATCTCCTGGGTCCCCGCCACCTAGACGTCATCCAGCCGCTGACGATCGGCGCCGTGACGCTGCCGTTCGAGCGAACGCACGCCCAGATCGCCTTCATGTTGATCGCGCTCGCAGTGGGCGTCGTGCAGATACTCTTCGGTCTCACGCTCGGGGTCATCAACGCGATCAAGACCAAGAACCGCCACCATCTCTACGAGAAGGGCGGCATCCTCGTCTTCCTGATCGCGATCGCGCTGGCGATCGTCATCGGCTATGCGGAGCAGATGTTCGGCTCGTGGACGGTGTGGGGGCAGATGGCGTTCGCCGCGCTCGCGCTCGGCGGGTTCATCTACGCGGTACGTGGTGGTGGCGTGATGGGTGTCGTTGAGACCGTCGAGTCGGTCACGCACATGGCGAGCTACCTTCGTATCATGGCCGTAGGACTCGCCGGTGCGCTCTTCGCCGATGCCGTGAACGGCATCGTCGCCGACATGGGCAACATAGCGCTTGCCATCATCGTTGGCGTGTTCTTGCACGCCATCAACTTCATCATCGCGGCGTTCAGCCCGACGATTCATGCACTGCGTCTCAACTTCCTCGAGTTCTTCGGGAAGTTCTACGAGACAGGCAAGCAGGACTATCGACCGTTCACGAAGACCGGGGGTGAGAAGAGCGCATGATCAAGACGCGGCTCGCGAAGTGGGTATTCAGCAGTGTGTTTCTTTCGGCCATGCTCGTTCCAATGGTGGCGTTCGCCGCAGATGCCGCCGCCGAGGGCGGAGGCGCTGAGGCGTGGCAGACGCTCGCGGCGAGGGCCATCGGGGCAGGACTCGCGATGGGACTGGCCGCTCTGGGCGCCGGCTATGCGCAGGCGAAGATCGGCTCTGCAGGTGCCGGCGCACTGGCGGAACGTCCGGAGATATCAATCTGGATCATCACGCTGCAGGCGCTTCCTGAGGTCATCGTGCTGCTCGGCTTCGTGTCCGCGATCCTGATCAACGGGACCTGACGGGGCTCGCTGACGAAGGTCGCCAGATTGCACGAAGGGAGCCCTCGCCGTGGCACTCGAGGATATCTTCAGAGCGCTCGAAGAGCAGGCAGACAAGGACGTCGAGGCGGTTCTCGCGGAGGCGAAGGAACACGCGCAATCCATTCTTGAGGATGCGGAGCGCGAGGCGGACCTCGCACGTGAGACACAGGTCGCTGAGGCGCAGGAGCGTGCGCGCCAGCGGAGCATGCAGACACTCAACACGGTGCGGCTCGACGTGCGTAAGCGGATCGCATCCGCGAAGGAGCGAGCCGTCGCTGACGTGTTCGCCCGAGCACACGCCGAGCTCGGCGACGTGCGTGCGCGTCCGGTGTACCCGGCGCTCTTCCGCGCACTCCTCGACGAGGCGCTCACGGGGGTGGAAGGGGAGTTCGAGGTGCTCGTCGACCCGGCCGATGCCGACCTCGCGACGAAGACCCTAAGCGAGATGGGGCGCAGCGCTCGCGTCAGCACCGACCTCAGTTCGGCGGGAGGCGTCGTGGTCGCCTTTGACGACCGTCGCATCCTGCGTCGCAACACCTTGGAGGACCGGCTCGAGAAGTTCGAGGGCGTGGCTCAGGCTGGCGTCGCGGAGATCCTGTTCGCATGAGCCCCACCGCCACCATGGGTGATTCGACTCGGGCCAACGCTGGCAAGCGCGACTACGGCTACTCCAACGCGCGCATCAGGGGTATGCGATCTCGCTTGCTCAAGCGCGACGTGCTTGAGCGGCTGGCCGAATCTGCGGACCTGCATGAACTCGTTCAAGAGCTCATGCAGACGGACTACGCGGTCGATCTTGAGGATGCGTTGATTCACGGGCGTGGTCCGAACGAGGTCGGTGAGGGGCTCCGGAACAACCTCGTCAGGACGTATCGCAAGGTGTTCGGCTTCCTCAACCAGGAGGCGGCTGACATCTGCAGCGCGGTGCTCGGCCGCTGGGACGTCTTCAACCTCAAGACGATCTTGCGCGGCAAGCATGTGCACCTGTCGAACACCGAGATAGCCGACGGCCTGCTGCCCGTGGGTGCGCTCTCGCAGTCCGATCTGGAGGGACTGGTCAGACAGCCGGACATCCGCAGTGTCGTGGACACGGCGATGACATGGGGCCTTCCCCAGTCCGGGGCTCTGCGCGAAGGGTTCGTCGAGTACGCGCGCACCGGCGACTTGGCCGGCTTCGAGCTGGCGCTCGACCGCCGGTACTCGGAGTGGGCCGCGCAGCTGCTCGCGCGCCGCGGCGCTAACGCGGCGCTCGCGCGGCGCATTCTCACGACGCAGGTGGATATAGAGAACCTGCTGATGGTGTTGCGCGTCGCGCGCGCGGACCTCGACCCCGAGGAGGCGGAGCGCTACTTCCTCGCAGGCGGTAAGGACGTCACGCTCGACCTGTACTCGAAGCTCGCAGCGATGTCCGAGGTCGATGAGATCCTCGATGGCCTCAAGGGGTCGCGGTTCGGCATGGTGCTCGAGGAGGCGGCCGAGCGGTACCTGGAGAGTCAGTCGATCTCAGTCTTCGAGCGCGCACTTGAGGACTTCCTCACACGCAAGGCGATCGCGCTTGGTGGTGGGGACCCTCTCGGCGTCGGGATTCCCATCGCGTACCTCTGGAGCAAGAACAACGAGGTCACGAACGTCCGCATCGTTGCCCGCGGCATCGCCGTGGGCATGCCGGTCGAGCGCATGAGGAGGGAGCTCATCCTTGTATAAGCTCATCGTCCTCACCGATCCGGACAACGCCGACGGGTTTCGCCTCGCTGGCGTCGACGTCGTGGTGGCCGAGACGCTCGATGCGGTGCGCGAGAAGCTTAACGGCCTGCTCGACGATGAGGGCGCCGGCATCATCGCGGTCAACGAGCAGATGATGGCGGCGATTGACAGCCGCACGCAGCGTCGGATCGACAGCATCTACCGTCCGCTCGTCATCTCGCTGCCCATTCGCGAGAAGCTTGCGATCGGAGAAGACCATAAGGCGTACCTCGCGCGGCTCATTCGACGCGCGATCGGGTTCGACATCACACTGAGGCGGGGATAGATGATTGCCGGAACGATATCCAAGATTACCGGACCGGTCGCTGTCGCCGAGGGCATGACTGGCGCCAGGATGTATGACATCGTGCGCGTCGGCGCCGAAGGCCTTATGGGCGAGGTCATTCGCCTTGAGGGCGACACGGCAACGATCCAGGTCTACGAGGACACCTCGGGGCTCAAGGTCGGCGAAGTCGTCGAGTCGACCGAGGGACCCCTGATGGTCGAGCTCGGACCGGGGCTTCTCGCGTCCATCTACGACGGCGTGCAACGCCCGCTGCCGGTGGTCGCCGCAGAAAGCGGCGACTTCATCGAGCGAGGCACCGTCGCCTCCGCGCTCGATCGGACCAGGAAGTGGGCGTTCACGCCCACGGCCGCGGCGGGTGACGCGGTCGAGCCGGGATCGGTGCTCGGAACGGTCCCCGAGGGCAAGACGATCATCCACAAGGCGATGGTTCCGCCAACCGCCAAACCGGCGAAGATCGCGACCATCGTCGCAGCTGGCGACTACACGGTCGATGACGTGATCGCGGCGCTCGACGACGGTACAGAGCTGCGCCTCGCGCAGCAGTGGCCGGTGCGGCGCGGGCGGCCCTACATCCGCAAGCTTGACCCGACCACGCCATTCACAACCGGGATGCGCATCCTCGACACGTTCTTCCCGATCGCCCTAGGCGGCAACGCGATCATTCCGGGTGGCTTCGGCACGGGCAAGACGGTCACGCAGCAGTCGCTCGCCAAGTGGGCCGACGTCGACATCATCGTCTACATCGGCTGCGGCGAGCGCGGCAACGAGATGACCGAGGTCCTCACCGAGTTCCCGCATCTCGATGACCCGCGCAACGACGCACCGCTCATGGACCGGACGGTGCTCGTCGCGAACACGTCGAACATGCCGGTGGCCGCCCGTGAGGCGTCGATCTATGTGGGGGCGACGCTCGCCGAGTACTACCGCGACATGGGCTACAACGTGGCCATGATGGCGGACTCCACGAGCCGGTGGGGCGAGGCGCTCAGAGAGGTGTCCGGCCGCCTCGAGGAGATGCCCGGCGAAGAGGGCTATCCCGCATACCTTGCGACGCGGCTCGCCGCGTTCTACGAGCGCAGCGGCCGGGTCAAGCCGCTCGGCAGCGAGGATGACGACCGCGTCGGGTCCGTCACGATGGTCGGTGCGGTCTCGCCGGCCGGCGGCGACATGTCCGAGCCGATGACGCAGAACTCACTGCGTGTGACGGGCGCCTTCTGGGCGCTCGACACGTCGCTCGCGCACCGGCGCCACTTCCCGGCTATCAGCTGGACGAAGAGCTACACGCTGTTCCTGGGCCAGGTGAGCGGCTGGTACGTCGACAACGTCGCTCCCGACTGGGGTGAGTACCGCGAGCGCGCGATGTCGGTGCTCCAGAAGGAGACCGAACTGCAAGAGATCGTACAGCTGGTCGGTCCCGACGCGCTGCCAGAATCGGAGAAGCTCACACTCGAGATCGCCCGCATGCTTCGCGAGGACTTCCTCCAACAGTTCGCGTTCGACGAGGTCGATGCGTACTGTCCCCCCGAGAAAGCGTACTGGCTCCTGAAGACGATCCTCACGTTCAATGACGCCGCGACGGCGGCGCTCAGCCAGGGGGTCGCGCTCCACAACATCTTGGAACTTCCCGTTCGCGAGGAGATCGCGGGGCTGAAGACCACGCCTCACGACGAAGCCGTCGAACGGATGGGCGTTCTGTGCAGGAAAGTCTCCGAGGACATCTCCGGAATCGAGGTGTACTAGATGAGTGACGCAGCCGTCACCGCCGCCCCCGTCAGACAGTCGCTCATGTCGGTTGACTATCGGACGTTGAGCTACGTCACCGGACCGCTCATCTTCGTCGAGGACGTGCACAACGTCGCCTACAACGAGATGGTGGCCATCATCATGCCGGACGGCGGAAGGCGCTCCGGTCAGGTGCTTGAGGTGTCCGGTGACACCGCGGTCATCCAGGTGTTCGAGGGCACCCAGGGCATTGATATCGCCAAGACGGAGGTGCGCTTCCTCGAGGAGGTCGCCAAGATCAACGTCTCGGGCGAACTGCTGGGACGCGTGCTCAACGGCACGGGCAAGCCTATCGATGGCGGCGCGCCTATCATCCCCGAGATGCGTCTCGACATCACCGGTGCGCCCATCAACCCGTACACGCGTGAGCAGCCAGCGGACTTCATCGAGACCGGGATCAGCGCGATCGACGGGCTCAACACGCTCGTGCGCGGCCAGAAGTTGCCCATCTTCTCCGGGTCGGGTCTGCCCGCCAACGAACTCGCGGCCCAGATCATCCGCCAGGCGCGCGTCAAGTCCGGCGAGGAGTTCGCCATCGTGTTCGGCGCGATGGGCATCACGCACCGAGAAGCGGCGTACTTCACACAACAGTTCGAGGAGACGGGCGCGCTCGAGCGCGTCGTTTTCTTCCTCAACCTCGCGGACGACCCCACCGTCGAGCGGTTGCTCACGCCGCGCTGCGCACTCACCGTCGCGGAGTACCTCGCGTTCGAGAAGGACCTGCAGGTGCTCGTCGTGCTGTCCGACATGACGAACTACTGCGAGGCGTTGCGCGAGGTCTCGACAGCTCGCGAAGAGGTGCCGGGGCGCCGCGGCTACCCGGGCTACATGTACACGGACCTCTCGACGATCTACGAGCGCGCCGGCCGCATCAAGGGGCGCAAGGGGTCGGTCACGCAGCTTCCCATCCTGTCGATGCCAGATGACGACATCACCCACCCCATCCCCGACCTCACGGGCTACATCACCGAAGGGCAGATCGTGCTATCGCGCCAGCTGCACCGGCGCGGCGTCTACCCGCCCATCGACACGCTGCCCTGCCTGTCCCGGCTCATGAACCTGGGCATCGGTGCGGACAAGACCCGCGAGGATCACCGCGCAGTGGCGAACCAGCTCTATGCCGCTTACGCGCAAGGTCGCGACCTGCGCAAGCTTGTCGCAATCGTGGGTGAGGAGGCGCTCTCCGACATCGACCGCAGCTACCTGCGGTTCGCTGACGAGTTCGAGGCCCGCATCGTGGGGCAAGGCCAGGAGGGGCGCAGCATCGAGCAGACCCTCGACATAGGCTGGGAGATGATGGCCGGCTTGCCGATGGGCGAGCTCAAGCGGGTGCGCGACTTCATCGATACCTACCACCCGAGCGTGGCCGGCAGCCGGCACGAGGAGCTCGGGACCGCTGACACGCTGTAGGGGGCGACAGTGGAGGAAGTACGCCCAACCAGAGCTGAGCTGCTCGAACGGCGAAGCCAGATCCAGCTGGCCGAGCAGGGTATGGAGCTGCTCAAGCAGAAGCGCGATGCGCTGCTCATCGAGTTCATGGGCGTCATGGACGAGACACTGCAACTGTCCGAATCGTTGCAGCGCAGCGTCTCCGAGGCTCAGTTCGCCCTCACCACCGCCAAGGCGGTCGACGGAGCGGTAGCGATCCGTTCGGCTGCGCTCGCCACGAAGGGCGAGATCGTTGTCGGCATGGCCGGTACGAAGATCATGGGCGTCGCCGTCCCGGTGGTGACCAAGGGCGCGAGCCCCATCAAGTCGTCGTTCACGCGGGGGTACTCAGTCACGGGGGTGTCGTCCCGCGTCGATGAGACCGCCGACAAGTTCGAGCGCATCCTCGATGTGATCATCGAGTACGCCGACATCGAGACGCGGCTCAAGCGGCTGGGCGAGGAGATCAACAAGACGAACCGGCGCGTCAATGCGCTCGAGCAGGTCACAGTCCCTGCGCTGCGTGAACAGGTCGTCTACATCCGGCAGACACTCGACGAGCGCGCACGCGAAGACCTCTTCCGCCTGAAGAAGGTCAAGAAGAAGATCGAGAAGAAGAAGCAGGCGCAGCAGGTCCGCTGACCGTCCCGGCGTCGCCTCAGTCGGTCTTGACGAGGGCCTGGACGTCGGCAAGGATCTCGGTGCTCGGGCGCGCATGCCGCCTCAGTTGGCTGCCCAGCGAAAGCATCCGGACCGCGTCACCCATGCTCATGTGACCGAAGCGCATCGCCTCCCACTCGGGGCGGCTGACGAAGGCCCAGAGCTCACCCAGGACCCATTCGAGCTCCTCGATCTCCTCCTCAGTGAGGTCCTTCCACGAGTCGCCGAGTCCGTGCCGCAGCCGCTCGATCGCGCGCTCGACGGACTTGGCCCGCTTGACCTTGAATGCGCGGATGCCAAGGTCCTCATCGCTTACGCGTGGTTGACGGTCGTACATCGCACACCTCCCCTGTGCTCTGTTCGACGGTGATGCGCGCATCCCTGCGAGGCGGAAGGCCGGGACGCCGCTGCGACGCGTTCGGCTAGAATGTGGCGCGGACTCGAAATGGCACAGACTCGTGCCGCCGTACGTGAGGGTGGTTCGCCGTCGAGAGGGCATGAAGTGGAGTTCACGCAAGTCGTGGCCGGACGCCGGAGCGTACGGCACTTCAATACTAAGCTCGATGTCTCAGAATCCGACGTGCAGAAGCTGCTCGAGGCGGCTGTAGCCGCTCCCACGGCCGGCAACATCCAGCCGTGGCGCTTCACGGTGGTGCGCAGCCTGGCTGCGCGTGAGCGTCTCTCCGCTGCGCTTGCGCAGCGGTGGGCGACCGCGGCGCCCGTCGTGATCGTCGTGAGCGTCGACCCCCGGCCTTGCGCCGCGCGCTACGGCGACCGCGGCGAGTACCTCTATGCACTCCAAGACACTGCTGCCGCCACCGCCCACATCCTGCTCGCGGCGGTCGATCAGGGGCTGTCGACCTGCTGGATCGGCGCGTTCGACGAAGATGCGGTCCGCGACGCGATCGGGCTGCAGAGACCGCTGTCGCCGGTCGCGATCATCCCGGTGGGCTATTCTGCGGAGTCCGCGGGCCGCCCGTCGCGCCGCCCGCTCTCCGAGATCACAACGTATCTGTAGGAAGGCGGCGCCCGGTGGACGCGCTTGGCTGCGCAAGCCTCGAAGACGTGGCGGCGGTGCTTGGCGACTGTCAGCGCTGCGCTCTGGCGGCCACCCGCACGCACCTCGTTTTCGGCGTTGGGAACCCAACCGCGCGCGTCATGTTGATAGGCGAGGCGCCGGGCCGTACCGAGGACGCGAAGGGCGAGCCGTTCGTTGGCGCCGCCGGGCAGTTGCTTGATGAGCTGCTTGCGCACGCGGGACTCACGCGCTCCGAGGTCTACATCGCCAATATCCTGAAGTGCCGCCCGCCGAACAACCGCGACCCGTTGCCCGATGAGATCGAGACCTGCACGCCGTTCCTGCGCGAGCAGATCCGCGTGATCGGCCCCGGAATCCTCGTGACGCTAGGCAACTTCGCCTCGCGCTTTGTTCTCAGGACGGACGAGCCGATCTCGAGGCTCAGAGGCGTGCCGCGTACGGCAGGCCGCTTCACGGTGCTGCCCGTGTTCCACCCGGCCGCAGCCATATACGACCGAACGAAGCGCGCGAGCCTTGAGGCCGACTTCGAGCGGTTGCGTGAGCTGCTTGACGCACCGGCGCCCGCGCACGAGGAGCTGTCCTGATGGTGGCGCGCCTCACCATCGCCACTGAGGGAGCGGACGCGACCGCGGCGTGCGGAGAAGCGCTCGCGTCAGCTGTCGCACGAGGTGACGTCGTCGTGCTCACGGGGGATCTGGGGGCGGGCAAGACCCAGGTGACGAAAGGGCTCGGCCGTGGGCTCGGCGTGCGGGAGCCGGTGACGAGTCCCACGTTCAACATCCTCCTCGTCCATGAAGGGCGCATCCCGCTCTACCACCTCGACCTGTACCGACTCGAGCGTCCCGAGGAGCTCGACGACATCGACTACTTCGCGACGCTCGAGGGTGACGGTGTGAGCGTTGTGGAGTGGGGAGACCGCTTCGCCGAGTCGGTCCCCAACGACGGGGTGCTGGTGGCGTTGCACATCACGGGCGACACCGCGCGGCGGCTGGAAGTCGAGGCGCTCGGGCGACGCGGCGCGGTGCTTACCGACGCCTGGCGGAGCGCGATCGAGGGACTTGCCGGTGTGGCCGTCATAGACGTGGAACCGTCGTGAGTACCGTCGTCATCGCGCTCGACACGGCAACTGAGGCGATCGCCACCGGTGTGGGCCGCCTGACCGTTGACGGCCGCGTCGAGCTTCTCGCGGGAGGCCACGAGATCGCACCGCACCGCGCGAACGCCCGCCTGCTTGAGTCACTGCTGGAGACGCTTGCGGCTGCCGAGTGTTCGCTCGACGACGTTGGCGGCGTCGTCGTCGGACGCGGGCCGGGCTCGTTCACCGGGGTGCGCATCGGGGTCGCAGCGGCCAAGGGGCTCGCGCAAGGCCTCGGCGTGCCGCTCGCAGGCGTGGGCACGCTTGACGCGATCGCGTGGCGTCGATCGGGCGGCGACGGTCTCGTGGGTGTCGTAGGTGACGCGATGCGCGGTGAGGCCTACCCGGCGCTTTTCCGCGTGAGCGCGGGCCAGGTCGAGCGCCTCTCTCCCGACCGGGTCATGTCGCCTTTCGAGGCGGCGGCCGAGTGGGCCGTTCACTCCAACGAGCCGCTCACCCTCGTGGGCAACGGGCTCGCGAAGTACGAGGACGTGTTCACGGCCGCCCTGGGCGAGCGAGCGTGCATCGCTGACCGGGAGATGTGGTGGCCGGACGGAACGGGACTGCTCGAGGCCTTCGCAGGCGCCGGCGGGGTGGCGCTCTTCGACGACGGAGATCCGGGCGCGGTGCTCCCGGTCTACACGCGGCTCTCCGATGCGGAGGAGGCCGAGAGGAAGCGGCACGGCCTGCCGCAGGCAGGACCGCCAGCGAGCGGCGTGGGCGGCCAGTCGCAGCTCTACGGCGGTGAGCGCCCGTGAGCTTCGTCATCCGTGCGATGAGCGAGGCCGACCTCGACGCTGTGGCGGCGATCGAGGTGGCGACGTTCACGGTGCCGTGGTCGCGTACGCAGTTCGCCGAAGAGCTCGAGGGTCCGGGCCGGCTGTGGCTTGTTGCAGAAGCGCACGGCGCAGTGGTGGGCTACACCGGAGGATGGGTCGTCGACGACGAGGCGCACCTGATGAACCTGGCTGTCCGGACCGACCACCGGGGGGAAGGGATCGGCTCTGGGCTCTTGGAGTCCGTGCGGTCAGGTCTTGCGGAGCGAGGAGCAACACGCCTGACACTCGAGGTGCGTCCGTCGAACCGCGAGGCGATCGCGCTGTACGAGTCGTTCGGCATGAGCGTCGTGGGGAGCAGGCCGGGCTACTACGCTGTGAGCGGCGAGGACGGCCTCATCATGTGGGGAGATCTAGAGACCGGTCCCACGCCGGACGAGGAGCTTACGATCCTTGCGATCGAGACGTCGTGCGACGAGACGGCGGCTGCGGTCATGCGCGGTGGCCGGCGGCTCCTTGCCAACGTCGTGGCGAGTCAAGTCGACTTCCATGCGCGCTTCGGGGGCGTCGTTCCAGAGATCGCAAGCCGCAAGCACGCCGAGGCGATCGTGCGCGTCGTCGACGAGGCGATGCTTGCTGCGGGAGCGGAGCTCGGGCGTGACGATGCGCTTCCGTTCGCGGAGCTGGACGCGATAGCGGTCACGTACGGCCCCGGGCTCGTGGGAGCGCTCGTCGTCGGGCTCTCGTACGCGAAGGCGCTCGCGCTTGCGACCGGCAAGCCACTCGTGGGCGTGAACCACCTCGAGGGACATATTTTCGCGAACGCGCTCGCGGACCCTGAGATCGGCCCACCGCTCGTCGCTCTCGTGGTGAGCGGCGGGCACACGAGCCTTGTCCACGTGCCGGAGTGGGGCGTCTACCATACGCTGGGCGAGACGCTTGACGACGCCGCCGGCGAGGCGTTCGACAAGGTGGCGAAGGTGCTCGGCCTAGGCTATCCGGGCGGGCCCGTGCTCTCGAGGATGGCGGCGGACGGGGACCCGGCGGCAATCGACTTCCCACGAGCGATGCTCACGAGCGGCGACTACCGCTTCTCTCTTTCGGGACTCAAGACCGCGGTGATCAACCATGTCAGGCATGAACGCGAGGCAGGGCGCGACATCAACATCCCCGACCTAGCGGCGAGTTTCCAGCAGGCGATCATCGATGTCCAGGTGGCCAAGGCGGTGCGGGCAGTCCGCGAGACGCGCGCCGCCTCGTTCTGCCTTGCGGGCGGTGTGGCGGCCAACCCCGCGCTCCGCGAAGCGCTGCGCGCGGCGATCGAGCCGCTCGGCGTGCGCGTGAGCGTCCCGGCGCTGCACCTCTGTACCGACAACGCCGCGATGATCGCGGCGGCCGCGCACCACCGCTACCTGCGAGGAGAGCGGCTCGGCCTCGATGCGGAGGCGGTGCCGGGGCTGCGGTTGGATCCGGCAGCCGACGTGTGAGCGCTGCAGGCGTGGCGCTCCGCGTAATCTAAGCGCGCAACACTCAGGTATGTCCACAAAGTCGCAGGTGAAACCCCTTGAAACCGTCGCAGGCGACGGGTAGAATCCCTTCGTGCTGGCACTCGAAGGATGTGAGTGCCAGCAGTCGCGGGCAGGGATGTGCTTTCGCGAGGCCGTGTGGGTATGAACACACTCGCGCACAGCTCTTCCGCGCAGGGAAACCTGCCGGGCGTCTCGTCCGGCTTACGTCAACCGCGAGAAGGAAACAGGAGGGACGTCGATGAATCTGAAGCCTCTGGGCGATCGCGTGATCGTGAAGCAGGCCGAGGCCGAGACGCAGACGAAGTCCGGTCTCATCCTGGCGGACACCGCCAAGGAGAAGCCCCAGAAGGGCACTGTCGTCGCCGTGGGCGAGGGCAAGTGGGACGAGGACGGCGAGAAGCGGATCGCGCTCGACGTGAAGGCGGGTGACACCGTCATCTACAGCAAGTACGGCGGCACCGAGGTCAAGGTCGAGGGCGAGGAGTACCTGATCCTTCGCGCTGACGACATCTACGCGATCGTCGCCGAGTAAGACGGTCTGGCGATTCGCATCCATCGGGAAACTGAGGAGGTAACCGAAGCATGGCTAAGCAGATTCGCTTCGACGAAGAGGCCCGTCACGGACTTGCCGCCGGCGTCAACAAGCTGGCGGACGCGGTCAAGGTGACGCTCGGCCCCAAGGGCCGCTACGTCGTGCTCGACAAGAAGTTCGGCGCGCCCACCATCACCAATGACGGTGTGACGATCGCCAAGGAGATCGAGCTCGACGACGCGCTCGAGAACATGGGCGCCCAGCTCGTCAAGGAGGTCGCCGTCAAGACGAACGACGTCGCCGGTGACGGTACCACCACCGCGACGCTGCTCGCGCAGGTCATCGTAGGCGAGGGCCTGCGCAATGTGAGCGCGGGAGCCAATCCGCTCGCTATCCGCCGCGGCATCGAGAAGGCCGTCGACGCGGTGGTCGAGGAGATCAAGACGCACTCGAAGGACATCGAGGACCGCGACGAGATCGCGCACGTGGGCGCCATCTCGGCGGCCGATGACGAGATCGGCGACAAGATCGCCGAGGCGATGGAGGTCGTGGGCAAGGACGGCGTCATCACCGTCGAGGAGTCGCAGACGTTCGGCATCGACATCGAGACCGTCGAGGGCCTTCAGTTCGACAAGGGCTACATCTCGCCGTACATGATCACAGACCCCGAGCGCATGGAGGCCGTGCTCAGCGACCCCTACATCCTCGTTGTCAACCAGAAGATCGGCAACATCCAGGACCTGCTCCCGGTGCTCGAGAAGGTCATGCAGGCCGGCAAGCAGCTGCTCATCATCGCCGAGGACGTCGAGGGCGAGGCGCTCGCGACGCTTATCCTGAACAAGCTGCGTGGCACGTTCGTGACGGTCGCCGTCAAGGCGCCGGGCTTCGGCGACCGCCGCAAGCGCATGCTTGAGGACATCGCGATCGTCACCGGCGGGCAGGTCGTCACCGAGGAGCTGGGCATGAAGCTCGACTCTGTCGACCTGTCTGTGCTGGGCCGCGCCAAGACCGTCAAGATCACCAAGGAGAACACCACCATCATCGACGGTGGCGGCTCCGAGGACGACATCAAGGGCCGCATCAACCAGCTCAAGGTCGAGATCGAGAACTCGGATTCGGACTTCGACCGTGAGAAGCTGCAGGAGCGCCTCGCGAAGCTCTCCGGTGGCGTCGCTGTCATCAAGGTTGGCGCAGCCACCGAGGTCGAGCTCAAGGAGAAGAAGCACCGCATCGAGGACGCGCTCCAGGCGACCCGCGCCGCGGTCGAGGAGGGCATCGTGGCCGGCGGTGGCGTCGCGCTCGTCGATGCGCTGCCCGCTCTCGAGAAGCTCGAGCTGGCCGATCCGGACGAGATGGTGGGTGTGAACATCATCAAGAAGGCGCTCATCGAGCCGCTCAAGACGATCGCCAGCAACGCTGGGTTCGAGGGTTCGGTCGTCGTGGAGAAGGTCAAGGCGGAGAACACGAAGGGCTTCGGCCTCAACTCGGCCACCGGCGAGTATGGTGACCTCATGGGCATGGGCGTCATCGATCCGGTCAAGGTGACCCGCTCGGCGCTCCAGAACGCCGCGTCGATCTCGAAGAACATTCTCGTGACCGAGGCCACCGTGAACGACATCCCCGCGAAGGACGATGGCGGCGCGGCCGCAGCCGCGATGGGCGGCGGCATGGGCGGCATGTACTAGGCCGAACCATCAGCGCGCGAGCCCCGCAACGAACGAGAGCCCCCGGCGAAGCGCCGGGGGCTCTCGTGTGTGAGGGCACGGATGTGTGGAGGGACGTGCGGCGCGCGTGCTGGTGCTTATGCTGAACAGCCTAAGCGCGCGCTTGAGCACGCACTGGTAAGCTTACGCAGAAGCGACGGGCCGCGTATGTGCGCTTACACGGGTCCGCAGATGTGTAGTTGGGCGCACTGTCTGGACAGGGGAATCGTGGACATCGACCACGAGCGCAAGCAACGTTCACGGTTCCTTCGACCGACGACGCGGCGAAGTGGCCGTCGCCCGGTGCATACGCCCGCCCGGCTGTGAGTTGTGGAACAAGTCCGGCGTGAACTGGTGCGCCGGCAATTGGAGCGGGGAGGGCGGGGCGTTAGCCGCGCCCGGTGACCTATCGAAGGGAAGTGTCATGTTGCGAAACCTGAGGGTGCTCGGTCGCTTGGTTCTCGCTACCACCTTGGTAGGCAGCCTTTCGATCTCGGGTACGGCTACTGCCGGCGAGAGCGCTGGCGTGACCCCGCGTCGCATGACCAAGCCATCGCAGATCGTACAGCACTCCAGCCGCGCGCAGTCCACTGTGGCGCTGCATATTCCCGCCGCAGGTGCGACGTCTCGAGTGGCGACCGATTGGAGCTCACCGGCAGTTCCCGGTGAGGTTCTCGTCGTGCCGGAGGCCAGTACAGCCGTTGCTGCGGCAGCCGTGAGTGGCAAGGGCGGGAAGGTGGTTTCAGGGCCAGACAAGGGCGCACTCGTCGTCCGGGTGCCTGCGGGTGCTTCTCGAATGGCATTTGCTCGAGCGGTTGCCAAGAGCAGCGCCGTGGCATGGGTGCAGCCGAACTACTACTATCGAGCCGCGAGCGTCCCCAACGATCCGATGTTCGCACGTCAATGGGGCACGTCTCGCATCGGAGCCGTGAAGGCGTGGACGATCTCTCGCGGTCGACCCTCGGTCAGCGTTGCGGTGGTCGACACGGGCGTGAGTCCGGACCACCCCGACCTAGCGGATCGAGTCGACACGGTCAACGACTTCGACTTCGTGAACGGCGACTCCTCGGCGGATGATGATGAAGGCCACGGGACGCACGTGGCGGGCATCATCGCAGCCACCGCCGACAATGGCGCTGGCATTGCGGGCGTTGCTCCGGAGGTCCGGATCTTGCCCGTGAAGGTGCTGGGCAATAATGGGGGGGGCACCTCGCGCACGGTCGCTGCCGGAATCAAGTGGGCCGCCGATAGAGGCGCAGAAGTCATAAACTTATCGCTCGGAGGGGCCTCGCACGACCCCTATACGGCTTCAGTCGTGGCGGATGCCCGGACGAAGGGCTGCGTGATCGTCGCGGCGACGGGCAATGACGCAGTCGGCTCAGTGTCATATCCTGCGGCGTACCCCGGGGTCGTGGGAGTGGGCGCGGTCAACCCGGACAACTCCAGGGCCTCGTTCTCGAACTGGGGCACGGGTACCGACATCGTCGCGCCGGGAGTCGACATCCTCTCGACAGTGCCGGACGGCGGCTACGAAGCGTCGCAAGGGACCTCGATGGCTACACCGTTCGTCGCGGGTGTTGCAGCGCTGCTAGCGAGCGCGAAGCCCTCGTGGACCAGTTCGCAGATCATCAACCGTATGTACTCGACCGCTCAGGACCTCGGCCCTGCGGGCGCCGATTCCAAGTATGGCCGTGGTCTCGTGCGCGCGGACAGGGCTCTGACCGGCGTGGCGCTACCGGACGACCGCAACATCCCCGGTGTGCCGCTCGCGGCTTCACCTGTGATGGATACGCTCGACTCCCGCTCCGACACAGACGACGTCTACAGCGTGCTACTCGGTGCCGGTCAGACGCTGACGGTCAGTCTGAGGGGTCCTGAGGGCGCTGATTTCAACCTCTGGCTGTTTGGTCCGACCGCCACCGACGTGGACGACGAGAAGCAAGCCATCGCAAACTCGGGGTCGTACCCTGAG
>JBBIJX010000031.1:0-19796 GCA_037445775.1 Actinomycetota bacterium | reverse complement strand
AGAGCGCCCTGCCCAGCGCGGCCACGACGTCGCCGGGAGCCACGGGGACGGCGCCCCACGTGATCCCGGCGACGAGAGTGGCTGCCAGGGCGGCGCCCAGCACCGCGAGCGCAACCGCGGGACGGATGTCGCGTGCCCGGCTCACGCTACTCCGAGAACGCCTCGGGGTGCAGGCCTTCGGCGATCAGGCGCAGTCCCGAAACGATGCGCGGCCCCGGTCTCGAGACGAGGTTGTCGTCGAGGATGACGACGCGACCGTCCTTGACGGCGGCAAGACCCGCGTACCCGGGCCGCTCCGAGAGCGTCGCGGCGTCGTTCGCTGAACCCTTCGTGGCGAGGTATACCGCCGGATCATCCTTGACGAGTTGCTCCAGCGAGTAGGGCACGTAGTCTTGCTCCTTGACGACGTTCTCGCCCCCGGCCACGGTGATAAGCTCGCCGAGAAGTGTTGAGACGCCGGCCGTGAACAGCGGGTTGTGCCCCACCTCGATGAAGGCGGTGACCGGTTCGCGTCCCTCGACTGCGTCGGCGACGGCCCGCGCGTCCTCACGCATCTTCGCCACGAGCTCATCTCCCGCATCCGGCGCGCCAACCACGGAGGCGACCGTGCCGATGCGCTCGTAAACGCCTTTGAGCGTGCGCGGATCTATAGCGACCACGGTCGCGCCCAGCTCCTCGAGCTGCTTGATTACGTCGGCCTGCACGCCGGTCGCGGTGAACACGACGTCGGGCTCGGCCGCGGCGACCGCCTCGAGGTTCGGTCCTGCGAAGTCACCAACTTTCGCCACGCCTTCAACCTCTGGCGGGTAGTCGTCGTACGTCGTGACCCCCACGACGCGGTCGCCCACGCCGAGGGCGTAGAGGATCTCGGTGTTGGCCGGCGCAAGCGATACGATGCGCTCGGGCCGCGCGGCGATCCTGACGTCCCTTCCAGCGTCATCAGTGAGGGCAAGCGGGTAGGCGGGGTTCGGTGATTCCGTGGCCGCATCGCCTGAACGCGGTCGGCCCACGTCGGCCGTACACCCCGCGACGAGCGCGACGGCGAGCGCCGAGGCGACGAACGCGGCCGCCACGCGCGCCATGCTTCTGCTGACTGAGCTCCACTTCGTACGGATCATGCGCACTCCCCTTCCGGGAGATCTCGACGCGCATCCCGGCAATGTGAAAGACCCGCATCGCCGGTGGGCGGTGCGGGTCTTCGAGAGCCGGAGCGGTGCGGTTCGGGGCCGCTCGGTCAAAAGTGGCCGCGAGCCGGCCTTGGTCCTCGAAGGCCGCGTCGCGCGTCACTCGGCAGGTCTCCTGACTTCGCGAGCGTCATGCCGCTCGCTTCACAGTGGCGGGTCCCGTCCCGGATTCTCACCGGGTTCCCTATTCTCCCGCGGCCGATGACGGCAAGCGGGCACCAAGTGACGCCTGTTCGGTTGACAACGTGGGTGGAGTCTAGCCCATCGCCCCGCCGGGCGCCAGACGCCCGAGCGCAAGCCCGGGCGCGTCGACGCGCGACGTCAGAAGAGCTCGTTGAGCGCCTGCCCCACGGCCTTGGCGCCGTGCTCGGTGAGGAAGTCGTCCGGCGTGACGTAGATGAGCGGCTCGAACGCGTAGCCCAGGAACTGCAGCGCCTCAAGAATCTCGTCAAGCAGCGTCTCGTGAGAGACGAACACCCTGAGAATCGCGTGATCGAGCAGCGACGCATGGTCGCCATGGACGGTGAAACGGCTGCTCGCAGTGTGGATCACTATCCCGTCGCAGTAGGTGCCGTCACCAAGGAACTCGAGTCCGAACACGCCATCAGGCGTGTCGAACAACCGCCGATACGAGCGCCCCGTGAACTCGTAACCCCCGGCGGTCGCGAGCGTGTCCAGCCCGGTGCCTGCGAGGAACGGGGAGTCAGGCATCGCGGCGATGATTTCGCGCAGGTTCGCGAGCATGACGAGCGTGCGCGAGGGGAGCACAGGGCGAAGGGCGGTGTAGGCGATAGCCGCGTCGGCGTCGTCACGGGACAGCAGCAGCGACTCGACCAGGTCGAGGTCGACGCTATCGAGATCGATCTCGTGCATCGCGCGTCGCGTGTCGGGCATCGCCATCACTTCCTCGCGCGGCGGGGCCTTGCTCCGAACGGCACCTTGCCCCGCCCACACCCTATGTATCGGCAGGAACCGCCGCTCGCTCGATTCCCGCGGCACCATCGGCATCCGAGGCGGATCTGCGCCGCGCGACCATGACAACACCGGCCAGTGCAGCGATCCCTAGTGATATCACGATGCCGAAGAAGAGGAGCTTGATCCCGATCTCGTCGGAGTTCATCACCGGGCTGTCAGGGTGCAGCGCCCGCCCGGGTCCCAAGATGGCCCGCATCAGCACCGCCCACGTGAATCCGACGAATCCGATGTCGATGCCCGCGAGCCAGCGTTCGTCGTCGATGAGGAAGCCGAGCGCGATGACCGCGAGCCCCGCTAGCATGATCCAGAACTGAGCCGTGAGACGCGGGTCGGCCATCGCGACCTCCATGGGAGAAGCGCTCGAACCGCTGAAATCCCATGTGTTCATCGCCGCGAGGTACCCGAGCACAGAGCCGACAACCCAAAGCGGGACTGATATCCAGCGAAGCGCCTCGGCAAAGCGGTACAGACGCCCACGCGTCGTGATGAGGTAGGTCGCCGCCGCGACGGCCAGCATCGTGAACGCCGCGAGGTTCACCCACGTCATCGCGCCGTGGAACACCGGCAGACGCACCTTGGTGCCGAGCCCCTCGACCGCAGGAAACGTGAACGTGCACACGGCGGCCCCGGCGAGTCCGCACGAGAGCAGTACTGGCGCGATGAGGCCGGTTCGTTGTGCGCTGGAGGCCATGTCCCACCTTCATGACGGCGGCGGATAGATCACCGCCAGTGTAGCAGTGGCCTAGCTGTGGAGCACGGGGCGCGTACGCGAGGAGCGGACGCTCACAGACAGTCTTCAGGCGACGCGGGCAGCGTACGTGCGACCTCCACTGCCCGGGCAAATGTGATGCGCCCCAGATAGTCCTGCATGTACTCGTCGAGTTCGGTCCAGACCGCGACGTGCATCGGGCAGGTCGTCTTTCGTCCACAGACGCCACCGGCATCCGTGCATAGCGCGAGCGATACCGGCTCGCTGAGCGCCCGGAACACTGAGAGTACGGTCGTGTCCCCGGCGGGGGCGGCGAGCTCCACCCCGCCACCCACTCCGCGGTGCGAGGTGAGAACGCCTCCGGCCACGAGGTCGCGGACGATCGTCCGTGCATAGTCGTAGGGGACTTCCGCGCTCTCTGAGAGCGTGCGTACGGTCGAGCGCGTTCCGCTTCCGAGCTTCGCCAGCTCAAGCACGAGCCTGATGCCGTAGTCGGTGCGCCAGTTGATGGGCATACCGGTACCCTTCTCTTCTTCAGCGGCCGCATCGCCCGCCTTCACTCGCAATTGCAGAAGATAATACTCCATTTACCGGACACGCAAAGGGGGCCGGTCCACCGGCCCCTCTTTGCGCCCCCGAGTCTCCGGCTTCTCTACACGCTCCCACTTCGTAGCGCGCGGCGCGGAGGATTCGAGCAACGTGTGGTATGAACCTGACGAGCGACACCTGCCCCGACGGAGCGGACATGCGGATGATCGTCGAACTCGTGTGGGGTCACCAGCTTGCGGAGTACCGGTTCGGGGCCGGACACCCCATGAGACCGGAACGCTTCACGCTCGCTGTGGAACTCGCACGCGCCTGGGGCGTACTCGGCCATGTCCGTGTGGTCGAGCCACGGTCAGCGACCGGCGACGAACTCGCGCTCGTTCACACCGGCGCCTACATCGATCGCGTGAAGTACCTGAGCGATCACCCCGGGGAGGCCGATGGCTCGTTCGGGCTGGGACTCGGCGACACACCGGCGTTCTCGGGCGTCCACGACGCGGCCTCCCGTGTGACGGGGGCGACGATCGAGGCGCTCGAGGCGGTCATCTCGGGCCGGGCGACGCGCTCGTTCAATCCGGCCGGCGGGATGCACCATGCGCACCGCGATCACGCGAGCGGCTTCTGCGTCTACAACGACTGCGCAGTGGCAATAGAGTGCGCGATACGCGCGCACGAGGGGCTCCGCGTCGCCTACGTCGACATCGACGCGCATCACGGCGACGGCGTCGAGGCCGTGTTCTTCGACCGTGGTGATGTCCTGACCGCAAGCGTGCACGAGTCGGGGCGCTACCTCTTCCCCGGCACCGGATCGCGCACACGCGACGGAAGCGGCCCCGGAGCGGGGCTCGCCGTGAACGTGCCGCTTGAGCCTTACGCGGGCGACGCGGAGTACCTCGAAGCTCTTGAAGAAGTCGTCTGCCCCGCGGTGCGGGAGTTCGCGCCGGACGTGATCTTGGCGCAGCTCGGCGCGGACTCGCATGAGGGCGACCCGCTCACGCATCTCGGCGTGACTGTGCCCGGGTTCATCGCGTGCGTGCACCGTCTCGTAGACCTCGCCGACGACGTATGTGCGGGGCGACTCGCCGCGACGGGCGGGGGTGGCTACCAGCCGTTCACGGCGGTACCTGTCATGTGGGCGCGGGCGCTCGCGGTCATCGCCGACGCACCCGTGCCAGACGACATGCCAGCCGGATGGGACGAGGTCGTGGAACGAGCCCGGAACTCAGTCGGCGGTGAGCACGCGTGAGTGCACGACCGCGCGCTGGAAGGCGCCGTAGTCCGAGGTGAAGGTGTGCGACCCGTCCTCGCCGGTGAGCACGTAGTAGAGGTAGTCGGTCTTCGAGGGCCGCGCGGCGGCTTCGAGCGATGCGCGGCCCGGGTTCGAGATGGGTCCTGGGGGTAAGCCTGCTATGCGGTAGGTGTTGTAGGGGCTCCTCGACTCGAGGTCCGCGTAGGTGAGCCTGGTCGTGCCGGGCGGCATCTCGTAGAGCACCGTGGCGCAGAGCTGCAGCCGCATATCCCGCTTGAGCCGGTTGTAGATCACCGACGAGATGAGCTTGCGCTCCTTGGCTAGGCGCGCCTCGCGTTCGATCATCGATGCGACGTTCACGACATCGGCCGGGGTCAGGTTCTTCGACCTTGCATACGCGAGATCGATGCGCGCCATCTCAATCTCGAACTTGTCGAGCATCATGTCGACTACCTGGCGCGCGCTCGCGCCCTCCTTCACACGGTACGTCGCCGGGAAGAGGTAGCCTTCGAGCGAGTCGCGGTACGCGCCTTTCAGATACGGCCGCTCGGCCGCCAGCTCCGGCGCGCCGCGCGTCATGAGCGCGAGGAGCTCGTCCTTGGAGATGCCGGTGCGCTTGGCAACGCGGGCCGCGACCTGCTTCGCCGTGAAACCCTCCGGGATGGGCACCTCAACGAACTCGACGGGCGGACCCTGCTTCAGCCGCGCGATGACGGCATCGTCGGTCATGCCGGTCTCAAGCCGGTAGGTGCCGGCGCGCAGGTCGCCATCGGCTCCGGCAGATCGCGCGCTTACGCGAAAGCGAAGCGCGTTGGCGACGACGCCTTCAGCCACGAGTTCCTCCGCGATCGCCGATGTCGTCATGCCCTTCTCCAAAACGACCTCAGCGGGCCTGCCAGCCGGAACGTCGTGCTCCGGCCTGTAGAGGAGTGACCATGCCGTGACAGCTGCGACGACCATACCGGCCACCAGGACGCCGACGACAGCGAGCGCGACCGCTCTCGCCGTCCTCCGGCGGCGGCGCGGACCCGGACTCCGTACGGGCATGGACTCGTCAGGCACGGCGGTCTCACCTCTCGGCGTGGCCCCGGCGCGCGGCGACATCCGCGCGCGGGCGGTCCCGTTCGGACACGCGGGTGACAGTCTAGCGAATGAGGTTCCAAACGCGTCGGCTACCGCATCGCTTGTTTCGGCGCGGACGGACGCGGATACGAACACAGACGGCGCAGATTCGTAGAGAGGAGAGGGACATGATCAGAGCACACATGCGCAACGAAGTCCTCTACGAGGCACCGGCACGCATAGGTCTGCTCGCCGACGTCACCGAGGCGCTCCACTCCTCCGGCGTGAACGTCCTCGCGATGGGCGCGTGTGATAGGGGTGATATGGGCGAGTTCCTGCTCATCACAGACAACAACACCGCCGCGCTCAAGGCGCTCCAGGAGCTGGGCGGCGAGGTCGATCTCGCGCCGGTCGTCATCGTCGAGGTGGCGAACGAGCCGGGTGCATTCGCGCGCATCGCACGGCGCCTCGCCGAACACGAAATCAACGTGAGTCAGGTCCACGCGACAACCAGGGCCGATGCGCCCACCGCAACCATCGTGCTGCGCTCGACAAGCGAACTCGACATGGTGAGGCTGCTCGAGGAGGAGTGATGCGTCCGCGCACCAAGGCCGTCGCGGCCGCAGTGATGCTCGCCTTCACGGCGCTGCAGACAGTGTCCGGCTGCGGCCGAGTCCCCGACCCGGTTGAGGTGACGGCGGAGACCAGCGCATCCGAGCAGCGGCTCGCCGTTGGCCAGGAGCTGCGCGTCGCGCTCAACGCGAACCCCAGCACCGGCTACCAGTGGGTCGTGGACGGCGAGCTTCCGGCGGTCCTCGAGCAGGCGGGCGAACCGGAGTACACCGTCGGCTCCATGGCCTTGGGCGCGATGGGCACCGACACCTGGACGTTTCGCGCCGCGGAGGCCGGCACGGGCCTGCTGCGCATGAAGTACTGGCGCAGCTTCGAGTCCACCTCGCCGCCGATCGAGGAGTTCGAGCTGAAGGTCATCGTCGAGTAGGCACAAGCGCCCTTGGGGCACACGCGCCATCGCGACGCGGCTGCCCGCGCTACGGCCGCGCCAGGCAACGGTCGCGCCGGGCTACGGTCGCGCCAGGCAACGGTCGCGCCGGGCTACGGTCGCGCCGCGCCTCCGATGGCGCCGTGGTAGCCCTGCAACGAACGGACGCTGTCGGGGACCTCACGCTTCGCCGCGATGCCCTGAGCTGCGGCGAGCGCCGCCGACGTCGTGGTGATGTAGGGCACGCGGTGCTTGATTGCGGCCTTTCGGATGTAGGAGTCGTCGAACTCGCTCGACTTGCCTGCGGGCGTGTTGACCACGAGTTGCACTTCGCCGTTAACGATGGCGTCCTCGATGTTCGGCCGGCCCTCGTGGAGCTTGTTCACGACTTGGGCCTCGATGCCGTGGTGAGCGAGGAACGCCGCGGTGCCTGATGTGGCCATCAGCCGGAAGCCGTCCGCAGCGAACTCACGTGCCGCAGGCAGCACTAGCTCGCGGTCGCGTTCGGCCACGGTCATGAGCACGGTCCCCTCGTCGGGCAGGCGCGTACCGGTGGCCTCCTGCGCCTTGCAGAACGCCAAGCCGAACGAGTCAGCCAGCCCGAGAACCTCGCCGGTTGAGCGCATCTCCGGCCCCAGGAGCGGATCGACTTCGGGGAACATGTTGAACGGGAACACCGACTCCTTCACGCCGAAGTGCGGTACGTGCCGACGCTGAAGCCCCAGGTCAGCGAGTTTCTCGCCAAGCATCACCCGAGTGGCGAGCCGCGCCATCTGGATGTCGCACACCTTCGAGACAAGCGGCACCGTGCGCGACGCGCGCGGGTTGGCCTCGAGCACGTAGACGACGCCCTCTGAGATCGCGTACTGCATGTTCATGAGCCCTACGACGCCGAGCTCGATCGCGATGCGCCGCGTGTAGTCGTCTATGGTCGCGAGGTGCTCGTCGGAGATTCCCACTGGAGGGATGACGCACGCCGAATCGCCTGAGTGGATGCCGGCGTACTCGATGTGCTGCATCACCGCAGGAACGAACGCGTCGGTGCCGTCCGCGATCGCGTCGGCCTCACACTCCATCGCGTTCTCGAGGAAGCGGTCGATGAGGAGCGGGCGGTCGGGCGTGACGTCGACCGCCGCGGCCACGTAGTCGCGGAGCATCTGCTCGTCGTGCACGACCTCCATACCGCGCCCGCCCAACACGTAACTGGGGCGCACCATGAGCGGGTAGCCGATGCGTGTGGCAATCTCGAGCGCCTCGTCGATGGTGGTCGCCATCCCCGGCTCGGGCATGGGGATGGAGAGCTTCTCCATCATCGCGCGGAAGCGGTCGCGGTCTTCGGCGAGGTCTATGGTCTCTGGACTGGTGCCAAGAATCGGCACGCCCGCTTCCTCAAGCTGCCGGGCGATGTTCAACGGCGTCTGCCCGCCGAACTGGCAGATCACTCCGTCGGGACGCTCCTTCTCATAGATTGCGAGCACGTCTTCGACGGTGAGCGGTTCGAAGTAGAGCTTGTCAGAGGTGTCGTAGTCGGTCGAGACCGTCTCGGGATTGCAGTTGACCATGATCGTCTCGAGTCCGGCGTCGCGCAGTGCGAACGCGGCGTGCACGCAGCAGTAGTCGAACTCGATGCCCTGACCGATGCGGTTCGGGCCACCGCCGAGGACCATGACCTTGCGCCGGTCACTCACCGGCACCGAGTCGGTCGCGTTGTAGCTCGAGTAGTAGTACGACGCGTCCTCGACGCCGCTCACCGGGACGGACTCGTATGCGTGCACGCATCCTGCGGCGATGCGCTGAGCGCGGATGTCGGCCTCGGAGATGCCGAGGATCTTCGCGAGGTAAGCGTCGGCAAAACCGTCTCGCTTCGCCCGCACGAGCAACTCATCCGGGAGCGGTCCGCCCTTGGCCGAAAGCACCTCCTCTTCCAGCGCGACAAGCTCCGCCATCTGCTCTAGGAACCAGCGCTTGATATGCGTTCTGCGGTGCAGTTCGTCCAGATCCGCGCCCTTGCGGATCGCCTCGTAGAGCACCCACTGCCGCTCGCTTGACGGCTCCGCAAGCATTGCCATGAGTTCGTCGAGTGAACGCTGATGGAAGTCCTTCGCGAACCCCAGGCCCATCCGCCCGTTTTCAAGAGAGCGGATCGCCTTCTGCAGCGACTCCTTGTAGTGCTTGCCTATCGACATGACCTCGCCCACGGCCCGCATCTGGGTTCCCAGCTTGTCTTCGGCGCCCTTGAACTTCTCGAACGCCCAGCGGGCGAACTTGACAACCACGTAGTCGCCGGAGGGTGTGTAGCGCTCAAGCGTGCCGTCGCGCCAGTACGGGATCTCGTCCATCGTGAGCCCGCCGGCGAGTCGGCTCGAGACGAGTGCGATGGGAAAGCCGGTCGCCTTCGACGCCAGCGCTGACGAGCGGCTCGTGCGCGGGTTGATCTCGATGACTACGATGCGGTCCGAGACCGGGTCGTGTGCCCACTGGACGTTGGTGCCGCCGATCACGCCTATGGCGTCGACGATGGCGTAGCTGGCCTCCTGAAGGCGGTTCTGCAGCTCCCTTGAGATGGTGAGCATGGGTGCTGTGCAGTACGAGTCACCGGTGTGCACGCCCATCGCGTCGACGTTCTCGATGAAACAGACGGTGATCATCTGTCCGTTCGCGTCCCGAACGACTTCGAGCTCCAGCTCCTCCCAACCCAGCACAGACTCCTCGACGAGCACCTGCCCCACCATCGATGCCTGCAGGCCGCGCGTCACGATCGTGCGCAGTTCCTCGACGTTGTAGACGATGCCGCCACCGGTGCCGCCCATCGTGTAGGCAGGCCGGATGACGACGGGGAACCCAAAGTCAGCGGCCACACGTTCGGCGTCCTCGAGAGACTCGACGGTGACTCCGCGCGCCGTCTCGATGCCAAGGCGCTCCATGGTCTTCATGAACTCGAGGCGGTCCTCGCCGCGCTCGATGGCCTCGGGGCTCACTCCGATGATCGAGACGCCGTACTTCGCGAGAATGCCGCGCCGATGAAGCTCCGAGGAGAGGTTCAGCCCGGTCTGCCCGCCAAGGTTCGGCAGGAGCGCATCGGGGCGCGACTCGGCGATGATGCGCTCGAGCGTCTCGATGTTGAGCGGCTCGATGTAGGTCTCGTCGGCCATGACCGGGTCGGTCATGATCGTCGCCGGGTTGCTGTTGACGAGCACGATCTCGTAGCCCAGAGCGCGCAGCGCCTTGCAGGCCTGGGTACCGGAGTAGTCGAACTCGCAGGCCTGCCCGATGACGATGGGGCCGGAGCCGATGATCATGACCTTCTTGATGTCGTCGCGACGCGGCATGGGTGAGACCTCGCGTTCTTAGGTGGGCGGGGCAGAACGTGCGGCGGTTCTACAGGATGACCGGGATGCCGCGTCCGCTCAGGTACTCCTTGACCTGGGAAACGGTGAACGTTCGGAAGTGGAAGACCGACGCGGCCAAGAGCGCGGTGGCGTGCCCTTCGACGACACCTTCGTAGAAGTGCTCGAGCGTCCCGGCACCGCCCGACGCGATGATGGGCAGCGACACCGCGTCCGCGATCGCGCGGGTGAAGGGAAGGTCGTAGCCGGCGAGCGTGCCGTCGCCGTCCATGCTCGTAGGCAGGATGGTTCCCGCACCAAGCTCCCCGCAGCGCTTCGCCCACTCGACGCAGTCGATGCCGGTGCCCTTCTGCCCTCCGCTCACGACCACCTCGAAGCCCGAGGGCATCTCGGCGTTGCGGCGACCGTCGATCGCGACGACGACGCGCTCGGAACCGAACTCCCGCGCAGCGTCGGCGAGGAACTGTGGGTCGCGTACGGCCGCGCTGTTCATCGAGGCCTTGGCCACGCCCACGTCGAAGAGCGCCCGGATGTCGTCGATGCTCGCGATGCCACCACCCACCGTGAGCGGAATCGAGATCGAGCCGGCAACGGCCTTCGCCCACTCGAGCCGGGTCTTTCGGCCCTCGACGGTCGCCGCGATGTCGAGCATCGCGAGTTCGTCGGCGCCCTCCTGCTCGTAGTACGTCGCGTTCTCGATGGGGTCGCCCGCGTCACGCAACTCGACGAAGTGGACACCCTTGACCACGCGCCCATCCTTCATGTCCAGGCACGGGATGATCTTCACTGGTTCCATGGACGCCCCCTTAAGGCTTTGAAGACTGAGCGCATTCTAGCCGAACGGGCGGCGGCGCTCGTCTGGGACGCCGAAGTAGCCCACTACCAGCGCTCTTGGTGGACGTAGTCAGGCTCGAAGCGCTCCGCCGGCGGCTTATGCTCTGCCGGATGCCCGAGCGCGATCATCGACATCGGCTCGATGCCCTCGGGCACGCCGCAGATGCGTCGCACGTTCTCCGAGCGCTCGGCCACCGGGTGACAGCCGATCCACACCGCGCCGAGCCCGATGGCGTGCGCGGCGACGAGCAGGTTCTGGATGGCCGCCGAACAGTCCTGCACCCAGTAACCGGGGTGCTTGGGCTCGCGAGTGTCGCCGCAGACGACGATGCCCACCGGGGCGCGCGCGAGCATTCCCGCATACGGCGTGGCATCAGACAGCGCGACGCGCTGCGCCTCGTCGCGCACGACGATGAATCGCCACGACTGCTGGTTGCCGGCGCTCGGTGCAGCCATCGCGGCCCTGAGCAGAATGTCGAGCTCTTCGTCGGTTACGGGCTCGTCCGTGTAGGTGCGGATCGAACGACGCCCCACGATCGCCTCGATGCAGTCCATGTCCCGTCCTTTCGCCGTGCTCTCAGAACTTGTACCCGATGGGACGCAGCAAGCCGTGGAGCCAGAGGCGGCCGGGTTCGGCTACGGCACACGGAGGTATGTGCCCACTCCAGGCGCGGAACGCGAGGGACAGCGCGCGAGCGCCTACGGCGCCACGCTCAGGTGCCGCCCTGAAGAGAGGCGGTAGAGCCCGAGCCGCCGGTCGAAAGAGAGCACCCGATCGCAGCGATGCCGCTCGCAGCTCGCGAGCAGCACTGCGTCGGCGAATCCGAAGCTGGCGTCCGCGTAGCGCCCATCGATCTCGCGGGCGAGCTCGATGAGGTCCACGTCGACGCCGAGGACCTCGATGCCGCTCAACGAGAAAGCGCTCCAGAACGAGCGCTGCTTCTCGACCCCAAGGCGCGCGCGAATGAAGCTCATGGTCTCGGCGAGGATGGTGATCGGGGTGGCGGGTTCGTCCGCTCCGCGCAGCGCGGCGACTGCGGCGTCGTGGTTCGCATCGCGGCGGTTGGCCACCGCTATGAGCACGCTCGAATCAACGAGGCTCGTCCGCACGGAGGTTCTCCCGCTCCCAGTCGCCGTCCTGTGCGAAGTACTCCGCAAGCGTCTCGTCGACGCGCACGGACATCTCTGGATCCGCGACGTCATCACCGAGCGCGCCGACCAAGGCCTCGACGCTACTCGTGCGCACATCGCCGTGTGACGCCCGGTAGTACGAGATCGCCTCGCGCGCGACCTCGGCCATCGAAACGCCCCGCCCTTTCGCCTCGCGAGCCAGGTAGCGGTGCATCTCGTCGGGCAGATACATCATCGTCTTCCTCATGGATCCGATCGTAGGAGCAAGTGCTGTATATGTCAACCATATATGTCACTGGCGCACAGCTCCCTCGTTGATACCGTCTCAGTCCCGATCTCAATGTTGATTTTCTTGAGGTCATACTTGATTTTCTTGACCTCTTAGGGAATACTGCCTCTTGCTAACCCTCTAGGAGGTGAACCATCGTGAGCAACGAATGGCACGAGCTGACAGACCTGACCGGCGAGCGTCCGTTCACCGTCACGAGTGTCCGGCTGCCGAACGGGATCGCGCTGGAAGGCGAGTTCGAGCTCCCTCCGCTCGCGCGGCTGCGCTACGAGGACCAGGTCTTCGTCGCGGAGTTCGTGCGCAACCACGGCTCGATCAAGGACATGGAGCGCTCGTTCGGCATCAGTTATCCCACCGTGAAGAACCGGCTGAACCGCATCGCCGACCAGCTCCGGCTCGTGGTCGACGTCAAGCGGCAGGCGGAGCCCGCACCGCACGATGTACCGGGCCCGGCCGACGACGTGCTCGCCCTGCTCGAGCGCGGCGAGATCACCCCGGACGAGGCGGTCGAGAGGCTCGGGCGATGACGATGCCGATACCGATGCCTCCGATGGTGGCGCGTGTACACGTGGCCGAGCCCGACCGCCGCCCCGTGCGCCTGTGGCTGCCGCTGTTCCTGCTGTGGCCGCTCATGGCGCTGTTGCTGGCGCTCCCGCTCCTGATCGCGGCGATCGTCGACGTCGCGCTCTGGCTCGCCGGCCAGCGCTACCACCACTACAGCGTGCTCATCGTGCGCACACTCGCCCTGCTGGGCGATACGAAGGACACGACCATCCGCGTCCGCGACGGACGCACGTTCGTCGACATCACGATCCGCTGAAGAAGAAGGAAGGTGCTTGAGGATGAGTGAAGACCGCAAGAGGATCCTCGCTATGCTCGCCGAGGGCAAGATCACTGCTGACGAGGCCGACGCCCTGCTCGACGCGCTCGAGACGCGCGCGACCGCATCGGCAGCGACCGAGCCTGTCATCAAGGGAGATCCGAATCCGCTGCTCAACGCGCTGCCGAAGTACCTCTACGTCAGGGTCGACAGCCTCGAGGGCGACAAGGTCGACGTGAAGGTGCCGCTTGCTCTGGTGCGCTCAGGACTCAAGCTCACGTCGCTCATTCCGCCGCAGGCGATGGACGAGATCAACCGCTCGATGTCGGAGCACGGCATGTCGATCGACTTCAACAACTTCAAGCCGGAGGACATCGACGAGCTCGTCTCAGCCCTGCGCGAGATGGAGATCAACGTCAACGGCAAGGACGGCGAGAAGGTGCGCGTCTATTGCGAGTAGCCGGCTGAAGACATCGCCGTGCTCGCCCTGCTGGCTGCCCTGCTGGACCGCAATCTTCGCGACGGCACGAGCGATTGTGGGTATACTTATACCTACCACTATACCCACCGCGAAAGTGCCGAGCATGACGAAGATCAACATATCGATGCCCGATGAGGTGATCGAGGAAATCGATGCGAGGGCGGCTGTGATGGGCACCACGCGCAGTGGCTTCCTCAGAGACGCAGCTGCCCACTACGCCGCCACCATCGACGAGGCGGAGGCCGCCCGAGCCCGCTCGGAGCGGCTGGCACGTGTGCTTGAGAAGATGCGCTCCGTCGCGCCCAGTGTCGGTGCGCCGGGCGCAGGCAAGGTCATCCGCGAGCTGCGCGATAGCGAACCACGGTGGGACAAGCCATGAGCCGAAGACCTCTCGCCAATCTGGTCTGCGTCGACAGTTCCGTCGCGTTCAAGTGGTTCTGTGCCGAGGATGAATCATCGATTGAGGCGGCGCTGTCGCTGTTCACCGACCACGCGGCCGGGCGCCTGACGCTGGTCGCCCCAGCACACCTCCCGGCGGAGGTGCTCAACGCGCTCGGATGCCGGAGAAGCGTAACCGCCGAACAGCTCGCCGTCGCAGCCGACGGTCTCGCGCAGAGTGAGATCGTCTTCCCCGCGTGGGACTCCGCGCTGCTCTCAGACGCAGCCCGCCTCGCCCGTAAGCACCGCTTGACGATCTACGACGCGCTCTTCCCAGCGCTCGCGACGATGCTGCAATGCGAACTCGTGACGGCGGACCGGGCACAGGCGCGTGTGCGCGACTGCGCGGTGCGCCTCCTCGCGTAGCTGGTCGTAGCAGCAAACAGGTCCGGCGCTTCACGCGACGGACCTGCGATTCTCTTGGTCGCGGGGACAGGATTTGAACCTGTGACCTTCGGGTTATGAGCCCGACGAGCTACCAGACTGCTCCACCCCGCAATGTTCGGTTGCGCCTGTTCGGCGGACGCACAAGGTAACATACCCGCTTCACGCGGTGCAAACCGCGCTTTCTTCCCGGGAAGCATCCCTTCGGTACCCGCCGCGCCTACCGCACGCGGCGCCTTCTGGCCGCTTTCGCGACGCAGGCACTCCCAGGAACTCGGATCACCCGCGAAGCGGCTCTTCCGTGGCGCCGATACGCGCCGACGCCGACGCCATCGAGAGCATCGACCGCGTCGATCAGCAGCTGTGCCTGTGACACCGCATGATCCTCCGAACGAGTAACCGCTCAAGCGCGTCATCGGTGGCTCGCGGGAGTTGAGCTCGTATCCCCGCTCGTGTAAGTTCGCGCACCTCATCCGTCAACTCCAGCGCCTTCATGAGACGCTCCTCCGGTGTCATGCGCCGGAGCTTCTCGATGTAGAGTCGCCGGTTCGGCCGCTTCCTGGGATCGTGTGCGCCCAACATCACTCCCTCGGGCGATTCCCGTTCGGTGATTCTAGCACCGTATCCTGACGTGACTTCTCCGCGCGGAGCGGCACGCTCACTGCCCGGTGGGCACGGCCGTCACGACAACACGCTTGTCGCCCAGGAAGCGCGGGATGCACGTGTAGAGCGTGAGGCGATCCTCGCCCTCCCGCATGATGACGGTCCGCTCCGCAGGCTTGACGGTGCGGCGAGAAGTCACCCGATAGCGGTACGTCTGACCCTCCCACGTCACAACGATCTCGTCACCGGGCGCCAAGTGGCGGAGGAGACCGAAGACGCCGCGGCGGCGGTGTCCGGCGAGCACCATGTTGCCCTCGGAGTCGGGCGTCGCACTGCCGGGCTGGTGCCAGGCGCCGCGTGCGAGCGCGCTCTTCTCGTTCTCGCCGATGGGGATGTCCACGCCGATCTCGTGAATCGCGACGCGGTTCGCGCCGCCGCTCCGCGTCGAGCGTGCCGCGTCGAACGCGCGCACGCCGCCCTCGGGTGCGGCAACGGCCGCCTGCGCCCCACCGAGCGATGCCGGCGGCGCCCACATCGTGAGCGAGTCCGCGAGCCCAACGCGGTACTGGACCTCGTCTACGTTTGCCCAAAGACCAACCACGAGCGCCGCGACCAGCAGCGCGACCCCGGCAAACCGCGCCAGCACTCGGCGCTCGACCGCGACCCGGTCCCGTGCCCGGAACGTGAGTCCCGCCTCGTCGATTCTGCGGCGGCTGCTCCGCCCAAGGGCGAACGCCCCCGCGAGCAGCAACGCGAGCGCCGAGAGCAGCCAGATCCAGTCGTTGTCGCCGGTCCGCGCCATCGTCGGGTCGCCGGCGGCCTGAGTGTCCGGGTCGTCCGAGCTCTTCTCGGGGACGCCCGCCGCCCGCACGGTGGCGAAGTTCCGGATCTCGGTGCCCCGCGCGAGACCGGAATTCACCGTGGTCAGGAACGTGAGCGTCACCTCGCCGCCCACCGGCAGCGAGCCGACACGCCACATGAGCGAGCGCGGATTGGAGTCGTCCGCCCCCCTGCCGGTGATGCTGCCGCGGACGTACGTCACCTCGGCGGGGATGTTGTCGGTCACGACCACGTCGATCGTCCGCACGAGGCCGGTGTTCACCACGCGTATCGTCCAGAGGATCTCATCACCCGGCATGAGGCGCCCACCGTTGAGGTCCTCGGCGGTCTTCGTGATGTCGAACGGGTCGACCGGATGCCGGATGGTGTTCGAGACGAACGGCGTCGCGTCGACGCTCTGCAACGTGAAGGTGTTGAACACGCCGGGCCGTGAGATCTCCGCGCGCTCGATCATCACTGAGAAGGTCACCGTGCCGCGCGTACCCGCCTTGAGCGTGCCGACGTTCACGGCGACCGTCCGCGATGACGACGTGTAGCTACCGGCGTCGGAGTCGGCCTCATCGGTCAGCGACTTCGTGGTACCCAAGTAGTCAAGCTCGAGCGACCCGAGCTGGTAGCGCGCCTCGACCGGCACGACGTCTCTGATGACGGCGTTCGGTATGTCGACCGACGTCGTGTTCTCGAACGACAGGCGGTACGTGATCGTGTCGCCCGGCATCATGATGGTCTCCGGTGCCGGCGTCGCGCTCTTGACGAGCACCGGGACTGCGGGCCCCGTGACGACGACGGTCGCTTGGGACTCGGCGTCCTTCACGAGACGGTTCGCAAGGTCGCGCGCGCCGCGAACGGCCACGGAGTTCGTCATGGTACCTGCGACGTCGCGCGCGGAGAAGTTCAGGCGCAACGTCTTCGACGAACCGGGTGGGATATCGCCGAGCGCCGTCGTGATGTCGTTCCATGTGAGCGTCGCACCCGCGACGCTGTCTGGGGCAAGCGACGCGCCGCCGAAAGCGAGGCCTGCGGGGAACTTGTCGGTGAGCGGCACCGTCCCGAGCGTCGTGTCGCCCGTGTTCGTCACCACGACGTCGAAGCTGACCGTCTCTCCGAACAGCACGGTGCTCGGCTGGCCGGGCGCGAGACGCTTCTCGACACTCACTTTCGGTGTGACGAGCGCGATGGCGGAAGAGGCGCTCGCCTGTGCCACCGGATCGCCGTTGACGTCGGTGCCGGGATTCGCCGTCGCGACGTTGGTGGTGCTCTTGGCTGCGGGGACCGTGGTTACGGTGAAGGTCGTGTCGATCGTGGCCGACGCGCCCGGGGCAAGCTGACCGAGCGAGTTCCACACAAGGGTGCCGCCCGAGGCCGAGGCAGGTGGCACGCTCGCACCCGAGAATGCAAGCACCGCTCCGTCGTAGGTGTCGCGCAGCGGCACGGCCGGCAGCGTCGTGTCGCCGCTGTTTGTCACCGTGATGCGGAACGCCACGGGCTCATCGACGGCGGCGGTGGGGAGCTGCCAGGGCGCGAGCGCCTTCGTGACGGCGACGCCCGGAGCGGTGACGCGCAGTGACTCGCTGTCCTGCACCTGGTTGACCCGCGTGTCGAACTCGTCGACGGCGTTCGAGACGCGCGCGGTGTTGTAGACCAACCCGCTCGCCGGCCGTCCCGCGACGTTGAACGTGAGTGTGTAAGTGGTCGTCGCACTCGGCGCCAGCGGAACGGGCAGGCCGAACGCCGCCGTACCTCCCACGGCACCTGGCGGCAGCGGAGCGGGGCTCGCGAGCGCGAACTGCAGGTGCGCAGGGTCCCACGTGTCGACGAGCGTGCCGGCGGTGATAGTCGTCGCTCCATCGTTGCGGACGACGATCTCATAGCGGGCGACGCCGTCCACCTGGACGAACGGATCCTGGGTCGCGACGAGTCGCTTCGTGAGCGACAGCTGCGGCGGGACTGCAGGCAGGACGCGAACCGGCGCGTCATCGGTGCCGCTCACGGGGTCGCCGTACTCGTCGACGCCGGTCACAGAGAGGCGGTTCTCGGTCACGCCGGTGCCCACGGCGAGGTAGCTCACGGTCACGCTGAAGGTATCGCGGGGCGCGAGACCGTTCTTCTGGAAGGTGACGCTCTCAGACGTGAGCGTGCTCGGCGAGCCGCTCGTTCCGTTCCAGTCCAGGAAGGCCTTGTTCCACGTGTCGGTCAGTGTGACGTCGACCGCAGTCGAGCCGGTGTTCTCGACGGACAGCACGAACTCGATAGGCTGGCCGACGACAACGTCTTGTCCGTAGCCTTCCGCGTAGCGTTTGGTGACCTTGATGCCCGCAGCGGCGTCGAGGACGCCCACGGTCGCGAACGCCTGGGCGGTGTCGACCGGGCGGTCGAGGTGATCGCGCACATCGGCGGTTGAGGCGTGGTTCGTCGCCACGCGGCTCTCGGGCCGCGTGGCGATGCGCAGGCCGATGTCGAAGGAGTACTCGTCGTTCGGGTCAAGCGTCACCGGTACCGTCACCGTGGTCAAGCCCGTGCCGAGCGTGTAGTCCGATGCCGTGATGCCCGAGAAGCTTGCGAACGCCGCGTCCCACCGGTCGACGATCTTGGCGGCGGTGATGCGCGTGTTGCCGGAGTTCGTGACCGTCACCGTATAGGTCGCGACTTCCTTGACGGCGACCGGCGACGTCTCGGCGCTCTTGAGCTTCTTCGTGATGTCGAGTGCCGAGACGGCCTCGCCAACCTCCACGTCGACCGTTCCGGTGGTCGACGGGGTCGTGACCGAGTACGCGGAGTTCCACTGTGTGCCGGCGGCGAGCGCCGTGAGCGTCACATCGATGGTGCGCTGGCCCGCTGGCTCGATGGCGCCGAGGATGACGGTCATGCGGTTGCCGTCCGGCTCAACCCAGTTGTGCGCCGGATTCGAGGAGACGAAAGAGAACGCGCCGGCGGTCCACGAGTCCTCGATCGTCACCGATGGGCTCTCGAGGTTGCCCACGTTACTCACGGTTATCCGGTAAGCCACGGGGTCGCCAACGATGACGTCACCGGTCGTGCGCAGCGACTTGGAGACGAGGATTTCCGACTCGCCGATGAGAACGGTATCGAAGTCACCGGCGGGGTCCGGGTGCTTCGGCGTCACGGCGACGGCAACGTTGGTTGCCGTACCACGGTACGCTTCCGCCTTGGTCGTGATGGAGACGGTCGCCGTCGTGTCCGGGGCGATCGCCGGCAGCGTGAAGCTCGCGACGTTGGAGGTGGGCACGTTGTTGGGCTGCAGGGTCGACGAGACGAACGTGAGCGCACCCGCCGTCCAGGAGTCCTCGAGCGTGACCGGCGTCGCGGTTGTGTCGCCTGCGTTGTAGACGTCGATACGCCACGTGACCTCTGCGTCAGGCGCGATCGTGGCGTCGGTGGTGCGGGTCTTGGTCACGACGAGGCGCGGCGCACCCACGAGGACGTCGGCGATCGAGGTGTTCGACGGCTCCGTGATGGAGGCCGCGGCGTTCGTCTGGCGACCGACTGCCGCCGCCGTCATCGTGATGTCGATCGTTCGCGTCGCATGCGGCGCGAGCGTCCCGAGGTCGAAGGTGGCACGGCCGTCGACGAGTGTCGCAGGGACCGGAGTCGCCGTGACGTCTGTGAAGGCGCCGGCCGTCCACGAGTCCTCGATGGTGACGTTGGCCGAGGTGGCGTTGCCCTCGTTCTTCACGACGATGCGCCACGTCACGAGCTCACCGACGGTGACGGTGGGCTCGGACGTGCGGAGCTTGGTGACGACGATCGAGGAGGTGGCGCCGAGCGTGACGGTGTCTCTGGCCGTGTCGGTGACGTCGGGGCCTGAAGGCGGCGTGCCGGTGACGGTCGCGTCGTTTGAGACCGACCCGGCGTTGATGTCTGCCTGGGTGATGGGATAGGAGCC
>JBBIJX010000030.1:0-20183 GCA_037445775.1 Actinomycetota bacterium | reverse complement strand
AAGGGAAGAGCCTCGGTGTGCGGCTGTGCGCGGCGGTGAAAGAGACTCGCGGCAGCGTGCCGCTCACAGCTTCGGTAGGCGCCGCGTTCGCGCCACTACACGCGGCCACCTGCGATGAGCTGGCTCGATGCGCCTCCGCCGCCCGCGTGTGGGCCAAGCGGCAAGGCAAGGACCGAATCGTCGTCTACGACCCGCGAATCGGCGATGCCGTCTCCATCGACGAGCGCCTTTCAGGTTCGCTGCAATCGGCGCGCGACGTGGCGCGGGCGCTTCTGGCGGCCGCGGACGCCCGCGATCCCCATAGTCATGATCACGCCCGCAACGTCGCCGCCCTCGCCCGGCTCATGGCCACCGAGCTCGAATACGAGGACGCACACGCTGAGCGCGTGGAGATCGCTGCGCTCCTGCACGATGTGGGCAAGATCGCGTTGCCGAACGTGATGCTAGGCGGTAAGACGCTCTCCGCTCGCGAGAGGCTAATCTCCCAAGAACACTGCCAGTTGGGTGAGCGCCTCTTGGAAGCTCTCTCCGATCCCGGAATCGCACTGTGGGTCCGGGCGCATCACGAGCGTTGGGACGGCCAAGGTTATCCTGACGGGCTTCAGGGCGATGCGATACCGGTTGAGGCCCGCATCATCGCGCTCGCCGACGCGTACGACGGCATGGCCGCCGGTCGCCGATATGGCGCTCCCATGTCGAAGGCTGCGGCGCTGCAGGAGATCGACTTCGCTATCGGCACCCGCTTCGACCCGGAACTCGCCGAGCGGTTCATCGTGATGGTTGGAACGACCGACGCATTGGGATGGACCGACTCGGAGGCGGTGCGGTGATGTCCGCGATCAGTCGCAGGGCACGCGTTTCGCGCCTACTCGCATGGTCGCTCCTCGCTGCAGTGCCGACGCTGAGATTCGGCCTGGCACGCGCGGACGTGCCGTGGCAAGTCGCGCTCGTTGTGGGAGACGTTCTCGTCTACTTCGCGCCCATGGCGCTCTGTGCGGCCCTGGGAGTCGTTATCGCGTCGACTGTCGCGCGTCACGCTCAGCGCGAGCGCGCATTCTGGCTCGGCATGTCACTTTCGGCTGTGCTCGTGCTAGTCAGCGAGACCTACTGGACGTGGTATGCCGTGACCGTCAACCCCGGCGGTCCTCCTTTCGGAGCCTGGACGCACTGGCTGCACGGGGCGGCGGCACTCACGATGTTCTTGGCGTTGGCAGGCATGACGCGTATCGCTGTGTTGCCGCTCTCTCAGCGTCTCTGCTTCTACCTCGACGTCACCGCGTTCGCGGTACTCGCGTGGCCGGTCGTTGTCATCGCGTGGACGAGTCGGCTTTTCGCGGCATACGCACCTGACGCCGACTTCGCCGCTGCGCTGGCCGCCGTCTACCCGCTCGTCGGAAGCGTCATGATCGTCTTCACGTCGCTGGTGCTCACGTCATGGGTCGCCCGGCAGCGGCCGACGTGGGAGGGGCTGACCGCTGCGTCGATCTTCACCTATGGGGCGTCTCTCCTGTTCGCCCCGCTCATGCAGGCCAACATCGGGGTTTCACCGCCTTCGGTCGCCATTGTTGCGACGCTCGTGTTCGGCAGCGGCTTCGCCTTGCTAGTGGTTGGTGGTGTGTATCGATTGACCACTGACGTCGATGAAGTGGCGCCGGAGCCGTGGCCCCTGCCGCGCGTCCTTGCGCCCCGCGCGATGCGCGGGTACCCGGTCTTGGCCTCGATAGGCCTCGCGATAATGGCTTGGGGAGCTTTCGAGGTGCGGCACACGCCTGCGGCCGGGATACTGCTGGTGGCGGTGGTTCTGCTGGCGTGCGTGCTGGCGCTGCGAAGCTGGATCGCTGCGATGGAGAGAGCAGCGCTTCGGGTGCGCGCATCGACAGATCCCGAGACGGGGCTCGGGAACCGGACGGCGCTCGAGCGGCAGGCCGAGATTCTCGTCGAGACCGCCGCCGACGCCGGTATCGAATCAAGCGTAGTGGTCTTTGACACGTGGCCGCTCACGCCCGAACGCGGCTCCCAGGCGGGCGCCGCCGATGAGATCTGCCGGGCGTTCGCGCGGCTGGTGCAGCAGGAGGCGGACGGGACTCACTCAGCGTATCGCGTTTCGGGTGACCGGTTCGCCGTGCTCATTGCCGGCGCAGGGCCGGCCGCCGCTGCGGAGTTCGCGTTGCGTGTGTGGGTTGCTGCCGGCAAGGATCCGGTGCTCGCGCCTTCTTCCGGGGTAGCGGGTGTGTTTGCCGGTGTCGCGAGCTACCCGCGTCACGCGCTGAGAGGGCAGCAGGTTCTCGCGGCCGCCGAGGTCGCGGTCTCTGCGGCGCATGGGTTCGAGGGGGAGCCCGTCGTCGTTTATGACCGCGCCACCGTCGGGCCACCGCTCGAGGAGCGTCACCGCCGTGAGCGCTTGCGTGCTCAGCGAGCTACGGTGCGCGGCCTGGCAGGCGCTGTCGACGCACGCGATCCTGCAACTCGCCATCATTCGACCAACGTCGCAGAGCTCGCCACGGCCCTCGCCCGCGCACTCGACTTGCCCGACGGTGAGGTGCAGCTGATCGGGCTCGGTGCGCTTATGCACGACGTCGGCAAGATCGGGGTAGCTGACGAGATACTGCTCAAGCCCGGCCTTCTCGACGAAGCCGAGCGTGCCGCGATCGAGCAGCATCCGGTGCTCGGCGAGCAGATTCTCGCACCTGCACGCCTCGACGACATCCTCCCGCTCGTCAGGTCGCACCACGAGCGATGGGACGGCTCGGGCTATCCCGATGGCCTTGCCGGTGAGGACATCCCCCTCGAAGCGCGCATCCTGGCCGTCTGTGACGCCTACGAGACGATCACCACTGGGCGACCGTATGGGTCCGCGCTCACGACCGGCGACGCCCTCGCCGAGATCGAGGCGTGCGCCGGCAAGCAGTTCGATCCGGCGGTCGCCGGTGTGTTCGTACGCATGATCCGCGGCCCGGGCGCGACCCGCGAGACCGACTCGTCGACCGGCGCTGGCGGCTGATCGCTACACGTTTTCGATCAGACTCGAGATGTCGCGCGCCTTGAGCGTGCGCTCCCATCCCGGGACCGAGGATGCCGGCGTAAGCGACTGGTAGGTTTCGCGCCCGGCTTCTGCGTAGTAGACCCCCAGCGGCACGCGACACGTCTCAGGCGTGCAAGCGAGCTCATGAAACGTCGTGAGCGACAGTGTGAGCGCTGAGGCGCGGTCACTCGCGTCCCAGTCCTCGTCCTCGAGCTTGTAGACGCGCTCGCGGAACCACGAGAACGTGTTGAGCTTGTTCCACGTGACGCACGGCTGAAAGACGTCGACCAGCGCGAACCCGTCGTGTTGCAGAGCGCGCACGTAGAGTGACGTCAAATGCGGGATGTCGCCGGCGAAGCCGCGCGCCACGAAAGTCGCTCCTTCGGCGAGGGCGATCCCGAGCGGGTTCACCGGCTGTTCCAGGACGCCTCTTGGCGTCGACACGGTGGACATGAGCCGATCCGTGGTGGGGGACGCCTGACCGGTGGTGAGCCCATAGATCTGGTTGTTGTGGACGATCGCGGTCATCGCGACGTTGCGTCGGCAAGAATGCACGAAGTGGCCTACGCCTAGCCCGTAGCCGTCGCCGTCACCCATCTCGACGATGACCTGCTGGTCGGGCCTCGTCAGCGCGAACGCGGTCGCAGGCGGCAGCGCGCGGCCGTGCAGCGCGTGGAACCCCTGGACGTCGTAGAAGTCCGCCCCGTTGCCGTGGCACCCGATGCCCCAGAACATCGTGAAGTCGCGCTTCTCCCACCCCAGCTCGGCAAGCGCGCGCCGGAGCGCGAGGAACATGCCGTGGTTCCCGCATCCGGGGCACCACGTAGGCTTGTTGGAGTTGGTGAACGCGGCGGGCTCGGGCATCACGTCACCTCCCCTGAAGCGGCGAACGCTCCGGTCGGGGTAAGCGCGACCGGTTCGCCGAGTAGCTGCTTGACGGTCGCGTAGATGAGCTCGGGCGAGAACGGGCGCCCGTCGTATCGGTGCAGACGGTGGTGAAGCGGCCGCAGGCAGTGTTCGCGGATGATTCCCTCGAGTTGTCCGGTCGCGTTGCCCTCGACCACGAGCGTGATGCCTGCACTGTCGAGGAACGAGCAGACCTCGTCTGTGGGGAACGGGCATACGGTCGTGATCTGGAGGGCATTGACGGCGTGCCCCTCGTTCTGCAGCCACGCGACCGCTTCGAGCGCTGGCATCTTCGTGGTGCCAAAGAACACGAGCGAGATCTCGGCCTCCGGGGGTCCGTGGACGACGGGCGGTGGCACGAGCGTGCGGGCGAGATCGAGCTTGCGCAGCCGCTTCTCGTTCTGGGCAACGCGCACCGCTACCTCTTCACCTTGGGCGCCGTAGCCGAACGCGTCGTGTTCGTACGAGTTGACCACCTGTATCGCGCCTTCCACGCCAGGGATCGCTCGCAGACTCACGCCGTTCTCGGTCATGCCGTAGCGCGCGTAGCGGCCGTTGACGAGCGCATCGGGGTGTTCGGCGACATCACCTTCGGTAAGGAGCGAGCCGCGGCGGATCTCGACGGCATCCACGTCGGGCGGTGCGGTTGTGGCACGGTTGTCCGAGAGGTACGAGTCGCCAAGCAGGATCACCGGCGTCTGCAGTTCGTCTGAGATGTTGAAGGCACGCCACGCGAACTCGAATGCCTCGGTGTGGTCGCCGGGGGCGAGCACAACGCGAGGGAACTCGCCCTGGGAGGCGTGCAGCGCGAAGCGCAGGTCGCTCTGCTCGGTCCACGTGGGCATCCCGGTGGCGGGACCGGGGCGGGTGAAAAGCCCCACGACGCACGGCGTCTCGCTGACACCCGCTAGGCCGAACGCCTCGACCATGAGTGAGAAGCCGCCTCCCGAGGTCGAGCACATCGCGCGCGCACCTCCGAAGGCCGCGCCTACGACCATGTTCATCGCGGCGATCTCATCCTCGGTGTGCTTCACGACTACACCCTGCGAGTCTGCGTGTCTCGCCATGAAGTGCAGCAGTGACGACGCGGGAGTCATGGGGTACGCCGCGTAGAAGCCGATGCCGGCGGCCAGGGCGCCGAGACCGAACGCCTCGTTGCCGTCGAGAAGCACGCGGGGCGCCGGCGCCTCAACTGTTGGGAGCGCGAAGGGGAAGGCGCACCGGGCCTGCCGCGCGTGATGGTAGCCTGCCATGGCGACAGCGATGTTCTCTTCGGCGACCTCGGGCGCCTTGTGTGCGAACTGGGCTCGGACTGCGGCCACGAGGCCTTCGATCGGGTGGTTGAGGTGTCCCAGCGTGGCCCCGAGCGCGGTGACGTTGCGCATGATTCTGATGCCGCGGGCGCTTTCCACGATCTCGGCGAGCGGGATCGGCACGAGACAGAGGTCCGTTCGCCCAAGGACGTCGTCGCCTGTGGGCGAGAAGTCGCCGGGGTCGTAGATGACGGCGCCTCCGGAGGTGAGTTCGGCGGCGTGCAGTCGCAGCGTTCGGCGGTCGAGGCAGACGAGCACGTCGGTCGCGAGCACGTGGCTCGTGATGGGATCCGCGCTCACCCGGACGTGGTAGGTGTTGTGGCCGCCCTTGATGAGTGAGGGGTACTCGGTCAGGTCGAACGTGTGGTAGCCGGCGGCGGCGAAGACGCGAGCGAGGGACTGGCCGGCCGCCTTGATGCCGAACCCGGCCGGGCCCCCTATACGGATGCGCACTTCGCGGCCGTAGGGCGGATCGTGGGTCATGTGACGGGTTCCTCCGTTGCGGACGGCGGCGCCTAGCGTGAGCGCTCTGAATGCGTTTGTTCCCGACGAGCGCGTCGAGCATCGCGTTCGCGTGCGATACTTGCAGCTGATGAGCGCACAAGCCACATCCGCACCTACCGTTGTCGTCGGCGTCACGGGCTGCATCGCCGCGTACAAGGCGTGCGAACTCGTGCGCACGCTGCAGCGATCAGGGTGCCGCGTCAAGGTCGTAATGACGCCGAACGCTACGCGGTTTGTTGGCGTAGCGACATTTCGGGCGCTCACTGGCGAGCCGGTAGCGACGTCGCTGTGGGACGAGCCCGCAGCCCGTGTGCACCACACATCGCTTTCTGACGAGGCTGACGTCCTCGTGATCGTACCGGCGACCGCGAACGTGCTCGCGAAACTCGCGACGGGGCGCGCGGACGACTTGCTGACGACCGTCGCGCTCGCCACCGAGGCGCCGCTTGTGATCGCGCCCGCGATGAACGTGCACATGTGGCGGGCCGACGCCACACGGGCCAACGTCGAGACCGTTCGCGCGCGCGGCGCTGTCGTGATCGAGCCCGTGAGCGGGGAACTCGCCTGCGGCGAAGTGGGCGAGGGAAGACTCGCGCCCGTCGACGTGATCGCAGAGGCGGTGCTTCGCGAGGTGCGGCGGTCGCGCGACCTCGAAGGCGTCAGGGTGCTCGTGACGGCCGGTCCCACCCGCGAGCCCATCGATCCGGTGCGCTTCATCTCGAACGCGTCGAGCGGCAAGACCGGCTACGCGATCGCCGAGGAGGCTGCGCGACGCGGTGCCACCGTGACGCTCGTGAGTGGTTCGACGACGCTGCCCGACCCGTTCGGCGTGACAACGGTCCGCGTGACGACCGCCGCGGAGATGGGAGACTCCGTTGAGGCCGCGTACGTGAAGGCCGACGTCGTGGTGGCCACGGCTGCGGTCGCTGACTTCCGCCCCGCCTCGCCCGCGCTGTTCAAGCAGAAGAAAGGGCTCACTGACGAAGTCGTGGTGCTCGAGCGGACCGTCGACATCCTAGCCAGCCTCGGCACGCGCAAGGATGGCAGACTGCTCGTGGGCTTCGCCGCCGAGACGGGCGACCCGCTGGCAGAGGCCCGCCGCAAGCTGGAAGCGAAGTCGCTCGACCTGGTCGTCGCGAACGACGTGAGCGATTCCGCTGTGGGCTTTGCGAGTGACGACAATCGCGTGTGGCTCGTGACTTCCGGGGATGCGGAGGCGTTGCCACTGATGTCGAAGCGGGCGCTTGCTCGCGTGCTCTGGGACCGTCTCGCGCCGATGGCGCCGCGCCGCCTTCGCGCCGACCAGGAGGGATGAGAGATGTTCAGGAGTCTCGAGGGACAGGCGAAGCGCCTTGCCGCTTACGTTGGTGAGGACGAGGTCTATGAGGATCGCCCGCTATACCAGGCCTTGGTCGAACAGGCGCGCACCCAGGGGTGCGCAGGTGCTACGGCGCTCCGGGGAATGCAGGGTTTCGGGGCGGCCAGTCGCGATGTTGCCAAGCACGGGTTGAGGATGTCTACGGACTGCCCGGTGATGGTCGCCGTCATCGACGAGTCCTACAGGATCGCGGCGCTCGCCGAGGTATGGTCGGCGATGATCCCGAGTGGGCTGATCACGCTGGAGGACGTGAAGGTCGTCGCCTATGCCGGACCTTCCGACGGTGACGCCGAACCTGCACTTGATGGTGGCGGGGGCGCGTCGTAGACTATCGCCTTGCCGCACTGAGCGGCGATTTCGGGCTGTGGCGCAGCTTGGTAGCGCACTTGACTGGGGGTCAAGGGGTCGCAGGTTCAAATCCTGTCAGCCCGACCATGCACACAGAAACGCCCCTTTGGCGTCCATTTCGAGGACGTCGAAGGGGCGTTTGTACTGGTAGGAGGCTATGTGACTGTCCTCAACCCGGAGGTAACAAAGTACTTCTGAGAGGACCTCTCGCTTCTGGGCGTCCGAACCCTCCTCGAACGCCGTCAACGCGCCGGCGCCACGGGCCGCTAAGCGTGTAGGTCTCCTCCTCTGTCAATGACGATCGAACAGGCCCAACGAGAGCTAAAGCGCGGTCTCGGAGCGCACGGGCTGCTGCAGATTGATCGCGAGGACTGGTTTCGGGAGTATCCAAGCGAGGGCCGGAGATCCGTGGGTAGTGACGACGAACAAGAACTCAAGCGGTTGAGGCAATAGAATCTCCTGCTGTCAGAGGGGAATCAGCGACACCGCTTGATGAGGCCGCGGTACGTTGCAGCAATACGCCGGTAGACTCCACCGTCTTCACGACGGGAAGAGCGAAGTGATCATCTACGACTACATCGACCCCCTGGTACCCATGCTCGCGCGCGTGTGGGAGAAGCGGCTACGGGGCTACCGGGCAATGGGGTACCGAGTGGAAGCCAGCGCAGAGGGGGTTATGGGGCAGCTCGGCTAGGTGCGCTTGGCAGCTGCGGACGCGTCTCCACCGTCCGCCTCTCGTGGCACAATGCAGCTAGGGCAGGGTCAATGGACAGGGGGGACTGTGGCGAAGGTCACTGTGCGGTGGCTCGAAGGGTCTGATGCGCACGTCGGTGACGCGGCCTCGCTCGACGTCGCGCGGGCCAGCGGCTGGACGTGGGTCGATGTGCTCGATCCCGATGAGGAAGCGCTCGCGACAATCGCGCGCGCGTTCGGGTTGCACCCGCTCGCGGTGGAAGACTGCCTCCACTACCCGCAGCGCCCAAAGCTCGACGTCTACCCTTCGTCGATCTTCATCGTCTGGGTCACGCCTCGTGAGACCCCCTACGGGGAGCTTGTCACCGAGGAACTTGATCTGTTCTTGGGGCCGGACTTCTTCGTCACGGTTCACCGCGAGCTCTGCGGTGCCATCGATCTTGTGAGCGCCGAGGGCGCGCCGGCGTTCAGACGTGGTGGTGACTGGCTCCTGCACGCCATCATCGATCGTCTTGTCGACGACACCCTGCCCATCGTCGACGACATAGCCGACGCGCTCGAAGCCCTCGAGGACCGCATGATCGGCGACGATGGACGGCACGGGTTGTCCGAGCTCTACACGCGGCGCCGACAGCTCGTCCAGCTGCATCGCATCGTGGGGCCGGAGCGTGACGTCATACGCTCCCTCGCACGTGAGCGACAACTTGTCGACGAGGAGGCGTATCGCTACCTCGCTGACGTGGGGGACCACCTCGCGCGCGTGCAGGACTCCATCGACACCTATCGAGAGGTGGCTGCGAGCGTCATGGACATCTATCTCTCGTCCCAGAGCAACCGCATGAACGAGATCATGAAGCAGCTGACGGTGGTGGCGACGATATTCATGCCCCTGACGCTCATCTCGGGGATATATGGGATGAACGTGGTTCGAGGCATGTGGCCGCCGGTCGATGCGCTGTGGTCCTTCGGGGCCGTCGTCGGAGCGATGGTCGCCATCGCGGTTGTCATGTCCGCGTACTTCCGGAGGAAGCACTGGTGGTAGAAGCGCACGCCAAGCAACGCGCTGCCGAGGCCGAACCGGCCTTCGAGCACGGTCACGACGTCTACACACTCGCGAACATCATCACGGTGCTCAGACTCATCCTGGTGCCGTTCTTCTTCGCTGTGTTGATCTCCGGGAAGAGCGACCTCCTCGCTTTCGTGTTGTTCGCTCTCGCGGCTTCGACCGACTGGCTCGACGGCCAAATCGCCCGGCGCACCGGTACGGTGACCGAGATCGGCAAAGCCATCGACCCGCTCGTCGACCGGCTGCTCATCGCCGCGGGCGTCGTGGGGCTCTACCTCGAGGAGCGCCTGCCGCTCTGGATTGTGCTCGTGTTGGTGGCGCGCGACGTCTACCTGCTGTGGGGAGCGAGCCGGCTCGCCCGCGCGCAGGCGCGACGCGTCCCGGTCGCATACGTGGGCAAGGCGACGACCTTCGTCCTGCTTGTTGGGTTCTCGGGTCTGATTCTGAACTGGCCGCAGGTGCCGGGTATCGCCCTCATCGACTCGCCGGGGCCGCCCGGCCTAGGATCCGCGCCGGTCGCGGTGTGGATGTGGTTCGTCTACGTAGGCGTGGTGCTTTCGATGGTCACCGCGGTGCTCTACACGGCTCAAGCGCGACGGCTTCTGAAAGCTAACCGTCAGGACCGTCCGCTCAAAGGGGGAGCGTGACGTCGATGAAGGCGGTCATCATGGCGGGCGGCGAGGGTACCCGGCTTAGGCCGCTCACTTCGCTGCTGCCCAAACCGATGGTCCCGATCATGAACCAACCGGTCATGGAGCACATCCTTGGCCTCGTCAAACATCACGGGATCACCGAGGTCGTGGCCACGCTCGCCTTCATGCCGCGCGTCATACAGGACTACTTCGGTGTGGGCGAAGAATGGGACATGTCGGTCGAGTATGCGGTTGAAGAGACTCCGCTCGGAACGGCGGGCTCGGTCAAGAATGCGCGGCAGCTGCTCACGGGCGACGAGCCGATCCTCATCATCAGCGGCGACGCGCTCACCGACATCAATCTGAGCGAGGTCATCGCGTTTCACCGTGATCGTGGCGGAGCCGTCACCATCGCGCTCAAGTCCGTCGCTGATCCGCTCGACTTCGGCGTGGTCATCACCGCTGAGGACGGGCGTATCGAGCGCTTCTTGGAGAAGCCGAGCTGGGGGCAGGTGTTCAGCGATCACATCAATACCGGTATCTACGTGATCGAGCCGTGGGTGCTCGAGAAGATCCCCGACGACCGGCCGTACGACTTCTCGGCTGAGCTCTTCCCGGCGCTGATGACCGAGGGCCACGCGCTGTACGGCATCGTTGTGGACGGTTACTGGTGTGACGTGGGCAGCCGTGAGAGCTACCTCGACGTGCACCGGGACATTCTCGATGGCGCCGCCATGGTGTATGTGCCCGGCGTGCACGCCAGGGAGGGGTTGTGGGTCGCGGACAGCGCCCGCATCGCACCCGATGCCACGTTTGGCGAGCGCGTTGTGATCGGCGAGAACGTCACCGTGCGCTCAGGCGCTCACGTCGGCGACTACACGGTCATCGGCGACAACTGCGTGATCGGGGCGGACGCGCGCGTCGATCACTCTGTGATCTGGGACGACACCTTCGTGGGCAAGCAGGCGAGCGTCTCCGGGGCGGTGCTCTGCAGGAGCGTCGACGTGCGCGCCGGCGCCGTCATCAACGTCGGCGTCACCGTGGGATCTGAGTCACTCGTAGGGCACGGTGCCCACGTCGGCGCTGACGTGCAGGTCTTCCCCTACAAACGGATCGAGCCCGCCGCGATGGTGACGTCATCGCTCATCTGGGAGTCGACTGGCGCACGTTCCTTGTTCGTTGGCGCGGGCATCCGGGGGCTCGTCGGCATCGACGTGACGGTCGACCTCGCCCTCAAGATCGCGGAAGCGTACGGCTCGCTGCTTCCGAAGGGGGGTCACGTGGTGGTGACACGCGACACGTCGCGCTCGGCCCGGATGATCAAGCGCGCGATCATCGCGGGGCTCAACGCCGCGGGCATCAACGTGCGTGACCTTCGCGTCGCCTCGCCCGCCGTCAGCCGTTTCACCACGCAGAAGACGCGGTGCGTGGGCGGCATGCACATCGCAGCGGACCCCGAGGACCCTCAGGCGCTCGAGATACGCTTCTTCGACCGCGGCGGCCTAGACATCCCTGTGTGGGAGCAGAAGAAGATCGAGCGGCTTTACTTCCGCGAGGAGTTCCGGCGTGCCTTCCTCGACGAGGTGGGCGAGATAGTCTATCCGCCGCGGCCCCTTGAGTACTACACGGCGGCGCTCGACGAGGCGCTCGAAGAGGCGGGGCTCAAGGACTCGCCGGGCAAGGTCGTCGCCGATATGCACTTCGGGGCGGCGTCCTTCACGCTCCCGCTCGTCGCCGCTTCATGGAAGCTTGATCTGGTGGCCCTCAACGCCGTCGTCGACGTCGAGGCGACGAGCCGATGCGCCGAGCGTGAGTCCGGAAGTTTCGAAGACCTCCGGCGTGGAGTGCAGCTGTTCGGCGCGGACTTCGGCGTGTGCTTCGACACGGGCGCTGAGCGGGTGACGCTCATGACCCCTAGCGGCGCGATCCTGGACGGCGACACCGCTCTGCACGCGGTCATCGACGTGTGGTGCCGAGCGCGTGCGGGGATCGCCGGGTCGATAGCCGTGCCGCTCACCGCTTCATCCGCCGTCGATCGGATAGCGCTCCGTCACGGGCGCGCCGTGATGAGGCCGGGACGGGTCCGCCGTGCGCTCGCCGAGGCAGTCGTGGACGGTCGCGCTGCGTTTGCGGGCAGCATGAGCGGCGGCTTCATCTTCGGTGACTTCTTCCCTGCGTTTGACGGCGTGCTGACCGTGGGCATGCTTGCCGGCATGTTGCGGAAGCTCGACTGCGACCTCGACGAGGTCGTAGCTGGACTGCCGCCGTTCCACAAGGTCGAAACCGGTGTATTCTGCCCGTCGGACCGCAAAGGCGCTGTGATGCGTGCGGTCACGGAAGCGGCGGTGAGTTTGTCGGCCGATCTGACCGAGGGTGTGCGCGTCACCTACGAGGACGGATGGGCGCTCGTGCTTCCGGACGAGCACGACCCGCTTGTGACGGTCTGGGCGGAGGCCGAGTCGAGCGAAGGCGCCGCAGCGCGGGCTGACGAGTGGCAGAGCATCGTCCGCGGCGCGGTGGCGGCCGGCTGAGAGGATCCTCACGGCGCGGGACTTGCTCTGGCGGCGTCACCCGGACGTCGTTTACGTGCGCGTTACGCCCGGGTGATGAGCCCCAACCGGCGGGTATCATTCGACGGACAACACGCCTTCGCGCGCATGTGGATTGCGCGATCCCGCGTGTCGCTTCCGACGGGAGTACGAGACCAGGTGTCAGGGCCAGAGGTGAGTACGTCGCGTATCGACTACGCCGAGAGGCGTCGTCAGCGTGCTGTCGAACGTACGAAGTCGAGACGCAGGAAGATTCCGGTCGCGACCCTTGCTGGCGCGGCCATCGCTGTGGTGATGCTTGTCGGGCTGGATCTGGCCTTGAGTTGGGGGCGCGTCCATCCGGGTGTCGAGGTGGCCGGCGTCGGTGTCGGAGGGAAGAGTCCGGCCGCCGCGTCCGAAGCGCTCAGACAGACACTGCCAAAGCAGGCCGAGCGGCCGGTGGCCGTTGTCAGCGGCGACGAGTCGTTCGAGGTCCTCCCGCGCGAACTGGGGCTCGAGTTTGACTACGACGCGATGGTCGACGAGGCGATGGGTATCGGGCGCGAAGGCGGACCGCTAACCGTCGTTCTTGGGCGGGCGGGTGCGTGGTTCGGTGTATTCGATGTCCCAGCTCGGCCGAAGGTAGACCCGACGCGTGCCGCTACCGTCTGGGACAGGATCGCTAAGTCGACGGACGTCGCCGCGGTGGACGCGACAGTGAAGATCACCGGGGTCGAGCCGGTCGTTGTTCCGGGCAAAGACGGTGTGGCGCTCGACAAGGGTTCGCTCGAGGCTCGGGTGCTCGACACCATCCTCTCTGAAGAGCGTACGGTCGAGGCGCCTGTGGGAGTGGCGCCGGTCGTGATCACGGATGTCGAGGCGGAAGTGGCGCGCGACGTCGCCAAGCAGATGCTCTCGGCGCCTGCAAGCATCACGTACAAGGATTCGTCGTGGGAGTTCCAGCCGGAACAGATCGCTTCGTGGATCGTCTTCAAGCGCAGCGACGAAGTGGCCGCTGCACGCTCGAGCGAGACGACTTCACAAGAGGCGGCGCCCTCTGAGGAGATCACGCTCGCAGCTCTGGTGTCTGCGAAGCGCGCCGGCGGAGCGATCACGGAGGCGGTCGGAGCGAAGGTCGGCAAGCCCGCGGTCGACGCGAAGTTCACGACAGCCGGAGGCCGCGTCTCGATCATCGCGTCCAAGACGGGTGTCGGACCGGACACGAAGGCGCTCGCTCGCGATCTAACCGAGAAGCTGACCGACCCGGGCTCCGATCGCACGGTAGCGCTACAGACGACGCGCATCGAGCCCGATCTGACCACTGAACGAGCCAGGTCGATGGGCATCAAGGAGCGCATCGCTCGCTACACCACGACGTTTGCGTCGAGCGCCCGGTCGCGCGTCAACAACATACATCTGCTGGGCAACTCCCTCGACGGCACGCTGATCGAGCCAGGCGGGACGTTCTCGTTCAACGACACGATCGGGGAGCGTACGGCGGCGAAGGGTTATCAAGAGGCCGGCGCCATTGTCAACGGCGAAGTCGTTCAGCAACTGGGCGGAGGCATCTGCCAGGTCGGCACGACGCTGTTCAACACCGTGTTCGAGTCCGGCCTGCCGGTGGTTCAGCGCCGAAACCACTCGTTCTACATCTCGCACTACCCCAAAGGGCGAGACGCGACAGTCTCGTGGGGCGGTCCGGACCTGAGGTTCAAGAACGATACGGACAACTGGCTGCTGGTCTCGGTCAGCTACACGCCGTCGTCAATCACGATCGCGCTCTACGGTACCGATCCTGGTTACGACGTGAGCGCGTCGACGAGCGAATGGCGAAACATCAAGCCGTTCCCGACGAGGAAGATCGAGGATCCGGACATGTACGTCGGATCCAAGACCGTTGAGGACCCCGGCGTGACCGGCCGATCGATCACGGTCAAGCGCACGGTGCAGAGGGCCGGGGAGATCGTGCGCGAGGACTCGTTCGTCTCCGTGTACAGGCCGAAAGTCCAGGTCGTGCGAGTGGGCACGAAGGAGAAGCCCAAGGCGTCCGATGCGGCGACGTTGACGCCGTAAGTTCGCGGAGGCGAGCTCACGAATGCTCGGTCCGAGCGAACTCTATGCTCCGATCTCGCTCTGATCGTCGGAGCGGGCAGCGAGCTCGCTTTGTAGCGCTCGCATGGCCGACTCGTCGTCCGGGCATGACATCGACCGTGCAGTGACGGCCTCGTCGCGGGCGGCGAGAGTGGACCTGCTGAGCGCCAAGAGTCTTGAGCACACGATCTGGCCACCGGACTTGGGCGTGTGAGGCAGCAAAACGACGAAGCGGCCGTCGTCGAGGCGTGCCACCTCGTCGACCATGCGGATATCCGAGCGCAAGTTGTCACTGAGTCGCCGGACGATCGCCCGCTGCCGGGATGGCTTGAGGTCGGTGAGCAGTGACGGGGACAACGTGATGAGCACCATCGTGAAAGGCTCGCCGTAGCGCGTGAAGCGGCCGAGGGCCTGGTCGAGTTCTTTCCTGAGGAAACTCTCGTTGAAGACACCTGACCACTCGTCGAGCGCGCTGCCGCCATCGACGCTCACGAACGAGTACATGAGCCGCCGGCTGGCCTCACCGCCAACGATGCCCACGAGGCCGAATGCGGCGATACGGGACGCCACCATCAGCATCAGCTCAGGCGTGATGTCCGCTGCGGCGAGCTGTGGCAGTCGCATCGCGACGTAGGCGACGGCGGCGGTACATGCCGCTATCGTCCCGCCGCGCCGTCCGTAGCGGACCGCTGCCCAGAGCACGCCAAGTAGCATGAACTGGGCGACGACTTCCGCTGTCTCTGGCGGTCCGGCCGGCAGCGCGAATGCGAGCGATCCGAGTATCGCGGCCGCACCGATGACGAGGATCAGGTGTGCCAAGCGCGTGGGGTTCATCAGGCTCCGATCAATTCGTGCGACGGTGGTACCCTGTCCCACGATGCATTATAGCCCACCAGCCCGCAGTGACGGTCGTCCCAGGAGACTCATGTTCCCGACGAAGCGCCTCACACTCGAGTGCGCGTGTCGACTCATAGCGACGCTTGTAGCGTGCGTCACTACGGCGGCCTGGGCCCTCGCGGGCGTCGTCCCGTTCGCGCACGCCGAGATCCGCGGTTCTGACCGCGTGGCTGGGCGCTCGTACAAGGAGCTTGGGATCGTCAAGGGGGTTCTCCCGGACGTGGCGCTTGCGTCTGGTGTGCTTGTCACAGAGGATGGCAGGGTGCTGTGGTCTCGACGCCCCGAAGACCGCCGCGCGATCGCGAGCATCACGAAGATCATGACGGCAGTCGTTGCGCTCGAGCACGGCGACCCCGACGACCCCGTCACCATTCCGAGGTCTTCGGCGGCGATCGGCGAGTCGACCGCGTTCCTTCGCCCAGGCGAACGGTTGCCTCTGAGTGAGCTGGTCGAGGCGCTTCTCATCAAGTCAGGCAACGATGCCGCTGTAGCGATAGCCGAGCATGTGACGGGAAGCGAGGAGGGGTTCGTCAAGCTGATGAACGCGAAGGCCGAGGAACTCGGGCTCAGCCGCACCCGGTTCCGGAACTCGCACGGACTCGACCAGGCGAACCACTACTCGACAGCCGCCGACATCTCGACGCTTGTGCGCTATGCGATGACGAAGCCCGAGATCCGACGCGCGGTGGCACGCAAGACGGCCACGATCGGGGAGGGCAGGCGTACTGAGCGGATCGAGAACACCAACCTGATGCTCGGCAACTATCCCGGCATGAACGGGGTCAAGACCGGGTGGACGAACCGTGCCGGCTACTCCCTCGTTGGCAGCGCGGAACGTGGCGGCCTCGAGCTCCAGGCGGTGGTGCTCGGCACTGGCAGCGAGATTGCCCGATTCCGTGACGCGCGGGAGCTCTTGGACTTCGGCTTCGCGCACTATCGCTGGCAGCGGCTTGCGAGCAAGGGAACGGTGATCGGTGAGGCGCCGGTGGCCGACTATCTCGACATGCGTGTACCCGCCGCCGTGTCGGCGGACACGTCAGTTGCGGTCTTCGATCTCGCCGGGCCCATCACTCGCACGGTTTCGGTGGCGCAGGTCGAGGCACCGGTGCGCGCCGGCGACCGCGTCGGGGTGGCGACTTTCACGCAGGCCGGTGAGACGATCGCGACGATTCCCCTGATCGCGGAGCATGACGTTGACCGCCCGTCACTGCTCCAGCGGATCGGCATTGCGCTCGTGCGCGCGTGGCGCGGACTCACCGGCGGAGAGCGTTAGCGTGTAGCGATCTGACGTGTCTTCGGACACGACAACGAACAGGAAGGTGGAGACCGTCCATGTCAGACAATGCCGCAGCGGGTCCGCTGAGCCGCACGCCTCTCTACGAGGAGCACCTCGCGCTCGGCGCCCGGATGGTACCGTTCGCCGGCTTCGAGATGCCCGTTCAGTACGGCGGGATCATCGACGAGCACCGGGCGGTCCGGACACGCGCCGGCGTCTTCGACGTATCCCACATGGCCGAGTTCCGCGTGTTCGGATTCGGTTCGTTCGACTTCCTGCAGCACGCGCTCACCAACGACCTAAGTCGCATCTCCGGCCTAGGACAGGCGCAGTACACGCTCTTGCTCGACGAACACGGCGGCATCGTCGACGACCTCATCGTCTACCACTCGGGCGATCTTGAGTACCTGATCGTTGCCAACGCGTCCAACCGCCTCTCAGACCTCGAGCACCTGCGCCTACAGGCGCCTGACGACGTCGAACTGGTTGACGAGTCTGAACGCACCGCGCTCATCGCCGTGCAGGGGCCGCTTGCCCTCGGCGTCGTCTCCGGGTTGGCCGGCGAGGGCTGGATGGCTCCCGGGCGTTTCAGCGTCGCGGAGGCCCTCCTCGATGGTGCGGTGCCGTGCCTCATAGCGCGTACCGGCTATACCGGGGAGGACGGCGTCGAGATCTTCTGCCGTGCGGCGGACGCGCCTGTCGTCTGGCGCTTGCTGTTGTCGTATCCCGAGGTCACACCTTGCGGACTGGGAGCCCGGGACACCCTGCGGCTCGAGATGGGCTACCACTTGTACGGAAGCGACATGGATCGTTCTGTCGACCCGATCTCGGCAGGTCTCGGATGGGTGGTCGGCCGTGAGAAGGGGGAGTTCGTCGGGCGCAGAGCCGTCGAGCGCGTGCGCGAGTCGGGGCCGGAGCGCCGCCTGGTGTTCCTGCTCGTCGAAGACGCCATAGCCCGCCCCGGTCACAGCGTGTTGCATGGGGGAATAGAGGTGGGTAAGGTAGCGAGCGGCACGTATTCGCCGACGATTGAGTCGGGAATCGCCACGGCGTACGTCCCGGCGCGGTCAGCGACGATAGGCGAGTGCTTCGACATCAGGATTCGGTCGAAGACAGCCCGCGCCACCGTTGTGAAGCCGCCGTTCGTCACCGGGAGTTCGCTCCCCGTGACGAGTACCTGAGGAAACCGCATGAAGGGAGCGCGACAGATGCCCAGTCCGAGCGACCGCAGCTACTCCAAGGAGCACGAGTGGATCATCGTCGACGGAGACATCGCGACCGTCGGCATCACCGATTTCGCACAGGACCAGCTGGGTGAGGTCGTCTACGTGGACCTTCCGGGAGCCGGCGACGTAGTCGCGGCGGGCGAGGCGTTCGGTGAGGTCGAGTCGGTCAAGTCGGTCTCGGAACTCTACGCGCCGGTGTCGGGCGAGATCGTCGAGGTGAACGACGCGCTGGCCGATACGCCTGAGACCGTCAACGCGGACGCGTACGGCGGTGGTTGGATGATCAAGGTCAAGCTGGAGAACCCGTCGCAGGTCGATGAACTCCTGAGCGCAGCCGAGTACGACGACTTCGTCGCACAGGGCTAGGCTCCATGCGCCACATCCCGTTCACATGCGAGCAGCGCGCCGGAATGCTCGATGTCGTCGGGGCCGCGTCGATCGAGGATCTGTTCACTGACGTTCCAGCTCCCGCGCGACTCGGCAGACCGCTCTCGCTTCCCAGCGGCATGTCGGAGATGGAGCTTGTGCGCCATCTTCGCGAGCTTGCCGCGACGAACACGCCCGCGACGGAACTCGTGAGTCTGGCCGGCGCAGGCTGCTACGACCACTACGTGCCGAGCGTCGTCGACCACGTCATCCGCCGACCGGAGTTCTTCACCGCCTACACGCCCTATCAACCCGAAGTCAGCCAGGGAACTCTCCAGGCGATCTACGAGTACCAGACGATGATCTGCGAACTTACCGGGATGCAGGTCGCCAACGCGAGCATGTACGACGGAGCGACCGCGTTCGTCGAGGCTGCGCTCATGGCGTGCAGGCTCACGCGTCGCTGCCGTGTGGTTGTGGCGGGCCCGGTGCATCCGGAGTGGGTGGAGACGCTGCTCACGTACGCGGACTCAGGTCTGCTCACGGTCGACGTTGTGTGTGCGAACGGGGGGGTGAGCGAGGTTGATCCGGTCACGTCCGCGCTTGACTACGATGTCGCTGCCGTGCTGTGCGCGAGCCCGAACTTCATGGGCAACCTCGAGGACCTCTCGATGCTCGGTACGGCGGCCCGCAACGTCGGAGCCCTGTTCGTGGTCGCGTCGAACCCGGTCCTGCTCGCCATTCTTGAACCCCCCTCCGTATTCGGAGCGGACATCGTAGTCGGGGAAGGCCAACCGCTCGGCGGAGCCATGAGCTTTGGCGGGCCGGGCCTGGGCTTCTTCGCCTGCATGCTCGATCATGTTCGCCAGATGCCGGGGCGTCTCGTGGGCCGTACCCTCGACGCGGACGGCAACGACGCCTATGTGCTGACACTCTCGACTCGCGAACAGCACATCAGGCGCGAGAAGGCGACGTCGAACATCTGCAGCAACCACGCTCTCAACGCGCTGGCTGCCGGCGTCCACCTGTCCGCGCTGGGACTGGCGGGTCTCACCGGGGTTGCGCGGGCCTGCTGCGCGAAGGCGCGTTACCTGCGCGGTCGCCTGCTCGGGACGGGGCGCTTCCGTGCTCCATGGGACGTGGCGTTCGGCTACGAGTTCGCGCTCGCCTACGACGGTGACGCCAGGGACATGCATGACAAGATGCGGGAACGCGGCTATCTCGCCGGGATAGTCGTCGAGACCGATGATGAGACTGAAGACCTGTGCCTGTTCGCCGTGACGGAGCAGCGCACACGCGAGGAACTCGACGGCTTCGTGAGCGAGGTGGCATCGCTGTGACCGAGCGCCTCGCACATACGCCTGCGAAGGCCCCGGTGCGGGGGCCTCGGGAGACGGTCTTCGAGCTCGGCGCCTCCGAGTCCACCTGCGTGCTCCCGGCTCCGCTTGACGTCCCCGACGTCGATCTCGCGGCTGAACTCGGCGAACGTGTGCGGAGCGCTCCGCCGAACCTCCCGCACGTGACGGAGCTCGAGATCATGCGTCACTACGCGCATCTTGCGCAGATGAACTTCGGCGTCGATTCCGGCTGTTACCCGCTTGGCAGCTGCACGATGAAGTACAACCCGCGCGTTAACGAGGACGCGTGCCGGCTTCCCGGGTTCTCCGGACTCCATCCTTATCAGCCTGTTGATGCGGTGCAGGGCGCGCTCAAGCTGATGGTGGGACTCGCCGATGGTCTGGCGGAGATCTCGGGTCTCCCTGGAGTCACGCTGCAGCCCGCCGCCGGCGCACACGGCGAATTCACGGCGCTGATGATGTTTCGGGCCGCTCACGTCGCCGCGGGGGACGCGCGCGCGAAGGTAGTCATCCCCGATACCGCCCACGGCACGAACCCCGCCACGGTCTCGGTGTGCGGCTACGAGACGGTCACGATCG
>JBBIJX010000029.1:0-20556 GCA_037445775.1 Actinomycetota bacterium | reverse complement strand
GGTGAGCGCGAGTGACGACGCCGCCGTCGACGTGGTGGCGCCCGCCATCGGCATCGTCAAGACGGTCTCGAGCGCAGAGATCGTGCTCGGCGAGACAGTCACCTACACCTTCACCGTGACCAACACGGGCGACGTCGAACTCATCAACGTCACGATCACCGATGACAAGCTCGGCGACGTCGGCACGATCCCGAGCCTGCTCGGAGCCTCGATGACGTTCACGAGGAGCGCGGCGCCCACCGAGGACACGACCAACATCGCGACCGCGACGGGCACCGACCGCTTCGGCAACCAGGTGAGCGCCACCGATGACGCGTTCGTCGAGGTGGGCCTACCGTTCACCCCACCTCTCGATCCGGACATGTCGATCGAGAAGTCCGCCGACAAGACCGAGGTCGAGGCCGGTGACAGGGTCACCTACACGCTCACCTACAGAAACGTGGGCGAAGGCGACGCCGTCGACATCGTGATCACCGACGACTTCGACGAGCGCTACATGAGCGTCGTCGATGCCGGCGGCGGCACGGTCGCAGGCGGGGTCATCACGTGGAGGATCGGCGGTCCGCTCTCGCCCGAGGACGGCGCGAAGACGATCACCTACACGCTCAAGGTCGCAGACGACCTGCCCGAGAGCGTGGCCCGCATCGACAACGTCGTGCGCGTGAGCGCCCCCGACGACAAGAACCCCGACAACGACACCGACACGTGGCGAGTCGAGATCCCCGAGCCCTTCCTGCCCTTCACAGGCGGCGAGTTCGGGGTGATCGGGTTCGGCGCGTTCATGGCGCTGGCTCTGGGCGCGTTCCTGCGCAGGCTGGGCCGGCAGGTCTCATAGCGCGTGAGGGGCACGGCCTCGCCCCTGATGGGAGGCTGTCACGCGAAGCCGGGAGAGGCCGCGCGAGCGGCCTCTCCTCGCGCCGGGTGCTGAACTGCGATGCTGTTAGTTGCGGAAGCTCGCCGCGTTCTTCGGGGGTACGCTCTCGCCCCAGTCGATCTTGCCGTTGTCGCGGTAGTCGATGATGTGCCAGACCTCGTGATTCAGGATGCGGCTGAGGCTTGCCGTGTGGTTCTTGCTGATCACGATGCGTCCGCTGCGGTAGTAAGCGACGGCCTGATAGCCGCGGGCGTCGCCGTACTGGACCGTTGTGCCCGCAAGGATGGGGTAGCGCGCGATCAGCCCGGCAAGGATCTGTTCGGCTGAACCGCCGCCTCCGCCGCTCGCGGCCTTGGCCGGCATGACCGCCGCGCTGCTGGTGCCCCGCGGACGGCTCTTCGCCGGAGCGGGCACCGGTGCGGCCTTCTTGGCGGCCGCGACCGGGCGATACGTCGCAACGTCGTCGGCGTTGGCAACGACGGCCGGCGCCGCGTCAGGATCGAGAGCGGGTGTATAGGGGTCGAGCGCGCCGGCAGGAGCAGCGAGCGCGAAAGCGGCGAGAGCGATCGCCGCCGTGACCGCGATCCCGGTGACTCTCTTGTAGTGGGTCTTCATCGGGTGTGCCCCCTGAACGAGCCTCGGTGCACATCGATCCGGCTCCACCCCTGGTTCTCGTGCGCTGGGCGGATCCGGATCGGTGTCATCCGACGGTCTCGTCCCGGCGGTCCGGCTGTCGTGGGAGGCGAACCTCCGGTAGACCCGTGACTTTGCGAAGCGGATCTTTCGATCCGCCGTGCCCTTATCTGGGAGCTCGTGCCGATGTGCGGTTCTCAAAGTCCGTGCACTTGGAGTATCGGCGCAGCGAGCTAGAATCTTTACGGGTATCTGTAATCTCTGTCACAGCGACGACGTGAGCATCGTCACAGAGTGGATCCTGACCCGTTTGGAGCTGGGAAGGGCGGCGCGAGCGTGAGCGTGGAAGCAACGGCATCGCGCGCGGGATCGCGGTCTCGCTTCGCGTCGGGCGTCCTGGGCGACGTCTTCTTGGGCGTCGCCGTGGGTCTGCTGAGCTACTACGTCTTGACCGGGACGGTCGCACATGTCGAGCAGACCGATCTACGCGAACAGGCGCCCGCCGCTGTCCTCAGGGAAGAGGTCGCAGAAGCCGGGCCTGCCTTCGACTTCGAGGGGTGGGACTTAGAAGACGCGGCCTACTTCGACGATCTTGCCCCAGGCGGGGTGTTCGGAAGGATCGTGGCCGATGACGCCCGTCTGGACGCGATGGTGATCAAAGGGGTGCGCGCGCAAGACCTCAAACGCGGCCCCGGATGGATCGACTACACGGGCGTGCCGGGTCCTACCGGCAACGTGGGCGTCTCCGGCCATCGCACCACGTACGGCGCACCATTCCGGCGGATCGATCGCCTGAAGAAGGGTGCTACCATCTCGTTCTACTCGCCTTACCGCCGTTATACGTACGAGGTGGTGCGCAGCTTCACCGTGACGCCGGACCGCGTCGATGTGGTCGCGGACACGTCGGAGCCGGTGCTTACGTTGACGGCGTGCCATCCGCCGTACAGCGCGCGGCTGCGGTTGATCGTGCAGGCGAAGCTTGTCGAGGTCAGGCGACTGGTGAACTAGCTCGCCGAGCTGAGGGAGGCGGGTGCGTGAGGGTCTTCGTCACCGGCGGCGCCGGATTCATAGGGAGCAACCTCGTCTTCGCGTTGCTTGCCGCCGGCCATGAGGTCTCCGTCGTCGACGACTTGTCGACCGGGTCGATGGCCAACGTCGAGCCGCGGGCCGGCTTCAGGAAGCTCGACATCCTCGATGAGGAGCTGGGCGTCGTGATGCACGAGTTCCGTCCTGAGGTCGTGGTGCACCTGGCGGCGCAGGCGAGCGTCACGGCCTCGATCGCGAACCCGGAGCATGACTGGGCAGTCAATGTCGAAGGGACACGGGCTGTCGCGCTCGCGGCACGCGATGCCGGGGCTCGGCGTGTGATCTCAGCGTCCTCGGCGGCGGTCTACGGTGAGCCGGAGCACGTCCCGTTGCCCGAGACGGCGCGCAAAGAGCCCCAGAATCCCTACGGCCGTTCGAAGCTTGCTGCCGAGGCCGCGCTTGCCGACGGACTCGCCGGTAGCGGCACCGACTTCGCCAGCTTTCGCTTCTCGAACGTCTACGGGCCGCGCCAGGACGCATCGGGCGAGGGCGGTGTCGTCGCGATCTTCTGCGACCGGATCCGCCGGGGTGAGCCGCCGAGGGTGTTCGGTGATGGGACTCAGACGCGGGACTTCATCTACGTGGGAGACGTCGTTGCCGCACTGATTGCGGCGCTAGGGACGCCTGGGCCGCTGGTGGGCGAAAACACCGGGGGCTCCGCTTACAACATCTCCACCGGTGCTCGTACGAGCGTCGAGCAACTACTCCTGTCGCTGCGGGTGGCGTCGGGCTACTTCGGTCCGGACGTGCGGGAGCCAGCGCGAGAGGGCGAGATCCAACACAGCGCGCTGGACCCCGCCAAGGCGGAAGCCGCCTTCGGATTCAGGGCGCGGGTCGAGCTTGAGACGGGCCTCGCGATGACATGGCGCTGGTTCGCGTCGTCATGACCACGCATGAGGGCGACGCAGCGTTCGCGGCGCGGGCCGAGCACATCCGCGCGGAGCATGAGGCGCGCGCGAGGGCGGAACTGGCGGCAGCCGACCGGTGCGCTCCGGGGTCCGACGTAGTCCCATTGAGCGGCGCGCTTATCGCCGAGGTGGCGCTGGTGAAAGGACTCCCGGGCCCTGCCGAGGCGTCGGGCGGCGGCGCGGTGACCGGGGCGGACGGTGAGGCGGCCGACCGCGCTCTCGATGCTTTGGGCTGGAGCACCGGCGCGGTCTTCCGGACGGTTTCAAGGCCGGAGCCGTCGATCGAGCCCGCCGCGCGCGCAGCGCGTCTGCGTGGACAGCTCGAGGCCGTTGATGCCGGCACCATCATCGCACTCGATCGCGTCGCCGCTGACGATCTCGCAGAGGCATTCGACATCGAGCCGCTCGCATTCGGCATCGTCGTGCAAGCAGGCGGGCGCAGACTCGTGGCCGTCGACGGCCTCGAGGAGGCGCTCGGTGACGAGGGGCGCAAGCGGCGTGTGTGGCAGCAGTTCAGAGCCGCGGCGCCGGAAGGGCCCGTCTACTGAGGCCGCTCACGCAGCGTGTGCCGGAATCGCTCGGGGTCAGCCCCTCAGAAGCGCGAACGGGCGCCCCGAAAGGCGCCCGTTCGGTGCGTTCGTCGTGCCCGAGGCTCTAATCCTCTTCGATCTCCGTGATCGCCCCCATGGGGCATTCCTCCATGCACGCGGCACATCCGTCGCAGTTGTCGTCATGCACGGGCTCGGCTGCATCGCCGACGATCTCAAGAACGTCATTGGGGCATGCATCCACACAGATGCCGCACGCCGAGCAGTCGTCTTCGCTGATGATGGGTCGGGGCATGTCCGTCCTCTTCCTGCCTGATGACCGGTTGCCCGTGAGCGCCCGGCTGGCCCGCATTCGTGCGTACCTTACAGAGCGCTCTCGCGCGTGTAAAGGGGCGTCTGCGTGGTGAGCCGCGCCATCGGGCCGCAGCGTTACGTCGCGGTGCCTTGAGGGTATGATACAAGACGCACACACAGAAAACTTGACAACAGGGGACTCACATATCACCATGCGATGCACGGGCGCTGCCGCATCAGGAAGACACTCGACTGACGTGACAGACGCTTGAGGGACACTCGAAGCAGCGCGGCCGCAGGCCGCGAGACGAAAGGGGAGCGACAAGACATGGCTAAGGTCATCGGAATCGACCTGGGTACCACCAACTCGGCGATGGCGATCCTCGAGGGTGGCGAACCCACGATCATCGTCAACCACGAGGGCGACCGCACGACACCGTCGGTCGTCGCTTTCCGCAAGGACGGCGAGCGCATAGTGGGCAAGGCCGCCAAGAACCAGGCGGTCACGAATCCCGACAACACTGTCACGTCGATCAAGCGTTTCGTGGGACGTCGCTTCGAAGAGACCGAGAGCGAGCGCAAGACGATCAACTACACGGTCGTGAAGGGCAAGGACGGGCGCTCGAGCGTCGAGATCGAGGGCAAGGACTACACCCCGGAAGAGATAAGCGCGATGGTACTGCAGAAGCTCAAGGCCGACGCGGAGAAGTACTTGGGCGAAACGATAACCCAGGCGGTCATCACGGTCCCGGCGTACTTCAACGACATGCAGCGCCAGGCGACGAAGGACGCGGGCAAGATCGCCGGGCTCGAGGTGCTGCGCATCATCAACGAGCCCACGGCGGCGGCGCTGGCCTACGGACTGGACAAGGGCCACGAGAACCAGACGGTGCTCGTATTCGACTTGGGCGGCGGTACGTTCGACGTCTCGGTGCTCGAGATCGGTGAGGGTGTGTTCGAAGTCAAGTCCACCAACGGCGACAACCACCTCGGCGGCGACGACTGGGACCACGTGGTCATGGACTGGCTAGCCGACAAGTTCCAGGGCGACACCGCTATCGACCTGCGTGCGGACAAGATGGCGTTGCAGCGCCTCAAGGAAGCGGCCGAACGGGCGAAGATGGAGCTCTCTACCGCCCAGACCGCGCAGATCAACCTGCCGTTCATCACCGCTGACGCGTCCGGGCCCAAGCACCTCGACTACCAGCTGACGCGCGCCGAGTTCGAGAAGATCACGAGCGAACTGCTTGACCGCACGAAGAAGCCGGTGGAGCTGGCCATGAAGGACGCCGGTGTCAAGATGGGCGACATCGACGAGGTGATCCTTGTCGGCGGCTCGACCCGCATGCCCGCGGTCCAGGAGCTCGTCAAGAAGATGACGGGCAAGGAGCCGCACATGGGCGTTAACCCCGACGAGGTCGTCGCGGTTGGAGCCGCGATCCAGGGCGGTGTGCTCGCCGGCGACGTGAAGGACATCCTTCTCCTCGACGTGACACCGCTCTCGCTCGGCGTCGAGACGCTCGGCGGGGTCATGACGAAGCTCATCGAGCGCAACACCACCATCCCCACGCGCAAGAGCGAGATCTTCACGACCGCCGCGGACGGCCAGACATCCGTCGAGGTCCATGTCCTGCAGGGCGAGCGCGAGATGGCAGCGCACAACAAGACGCTTGGCAAGTTCAACCTGAGTAACATCCCGCCGGCACCTCGCGGCATGCCGCAGATCGAGGTCACCTTCGACATCGACGCCAACGGCATCGTGAACGTCTCGGCAAAGGATCTCGGCACCGGGCAGGAGACGAAGATCACCATCACGGGCTCGACCGCGCTCTCTGACGAGGAAGTCGAGAAGATGGTCAAGGACGCTGAAGCCCATGCAGACGAGGACCGCAAGAACAAGGAGCAGGCCGAGGTCCGCAACACCGCCGACAGCCTCGTGTACGCCACCGAGAAGTCGCTGAAGGACCTGGGCGACAAGGTGCCAGAGGAGACCAAGACCGCGTGCGAAGAGGCGATGGCCGAGGTGCGCACGGCCCTCGAGGGCGACGACGCCGACCACATCAAGACCGCGACCGAGAAGCTCCAGGAGGCCAGCTACAAGCTTGCGGAGATCGTCTACCAGGACGCGCAGGCGGCGAGTGCCGAGGGTGCGGACGCCGAGGGTGCGGGCGAGGGTGGCGAGGCGGCGCCGGAGGACGACGTGGTCGACGCGGACTACGAGGTCGTTGACGACGAGGGTAAGTAGCGATGTCGAGGCACGCCAAGAACGTTGACGGGCCAAAGGAGCGTCTCGATCCTGAGTTGGAGGCGGACCTGGGAGCGGAGTTCCCGCTACGGGGCGACCAGCTTGAGGCGGAGCTTGAGGCGGCGCGATCCGAGACTGCTGAGTGGCGGGAGAAGGCCGCGCGAGCCCAGGCGGAGTTCGAGAACACTCGCAAACGCCTCGAGGCCAGGCACGACGACGCGTTGTTGCGCGCGGGTGAGCGGATCGTAACGAACCTGCTCCCCGTTCTCGACGACCTGGACCGCGGAATCGAGCACGCCGTTGCGGACGGCAGCGATCTTGCCGACGGCATGGACGCTGTGCGCCGCAAGCTGCTCGACGTTCTGGGGCGCGAGGGCTGTTCGGCGATCGACCCGTTCGGCGAGGCGTTCGACCCGAACCGGCACCACGCCGTACAGACGCAGGAGGACACCGAGGTTCCCGACCACACAGTGGTCGAGGTCTTCCAGAAGGGCTACGAGATGCACGGGCGTGTGTTGCGCCCGGCGATGGTGGTCGTGTCTACCGGGGGCCCGGCGGGAGAGTAGGCAGCGATGGCGCCGAGCACCAACTACTACGACGTCCTCGGGGTCAAGAAGGACGCATCGGCCGACGACATCAAGAAGGCCTTTCGCCGCCTCGCGCGCAAGCACCATCCGGACACGGGAGGCGACGAGGAGAAGTTCAAGGAGGTCAACGAGGCCTACGAGGTCCTCTCTGACGATGAGAAGCGCAGTCAGTACGACCAGTACGGGCAGTACTTCGGCGGGCAGGCGCCTCGTGGGGCGTCCGGCGCCGGATGGCCCGGCGGTGCGCGAGTGCGCGTCAGCAACGTCGATCTTGGCGACCTAGGAGACCTGGGCGACATCTTCGGCAGCGTGTTCGGCGGCGCCTCCCGGGCGCGCGGTCCGCAGCCGCGCCGCGGGACCGACGTGCAGGTCGATCTCACGCTGACGTTCGAGCAGGCGTTCCAGGGGACGTCGGCGAAGGTCGAGATCGAACGCACCGAGCGCTGCGCCACCTGCAGCGGCTCCGGCGCGAAGCCCGGGACCGCCCCGGTTACGTGTTCGACCTGCGGCGGCTCAGGGGCTGTGAGCGAGGGCCAAGGGATGTTTGGCTTCTCGCGGCCTTGTTCGCGGTGCGGCGGTACGGGTTCCGTGATCGAGCAACCTTGCGCGACGTGCCGGGGAGCCGGCAGCGTGCGTCGGCGCGTGCCCGTGACGGTGAACGTCCCGGCGGGCGCGACCGACGGCGGCAAGCTGCGCTTCAAGGGCAAGGGCGAATCCGGCGAGGCCGGAGGTCCGGCGGGCGACCTCTATGTGGTGAGCCGCATCGCCAAACATCCGTATTACACACGCGACGGGGCCGACGTCGTCCTTGAGTTACCGATCTCGATCGCAGAGGCAGCTCTCGGAACCGAGGTCAACGTGCCGGTTCCCGGGGGTGGCAGGGTCAAGTTGAAGGTGCCCGCCGGCACGCAGCACGGCAGGGTGTTTCGCGTGCGAGGCAAGGGTGCTCCGAAGCTCAAGGGCTCGGGGCACGGTGACCTGAGGGTCAAGGCGATGGTGGTCGTCCCTCAGGATCTGTCCGAGCGCCAGCGCGAGCTCCTGCGGGAGTTCACGGCTGACGGGCACGAGGATCTGAGGGCGCACATCGGGTAGCGAGAGGACGGCCGGCGCGCCGTTCGGACATGGAAGGGCTCCTAGACATGGCACGCGCTGGCAGGGAAAGACCGCTATACATGATCAGCGTCGCCGCCGAGCTTGCGGGGGTGCATCCTCAGACGCTCAGGATATACGAGCGCAAGCAGCTCATCTGCCCGCAGCGCTCCGGCGGGAACACGCGGCTCTACTCGGAGGCCGACATCGAGCGGCTGCGGGCGATCCAGCATATGACGCAGAACGAGGGAATCAACCTTGCCGGGGTCGAGCGGATCATCGCGCTTGAGCGTGAGATCGATCGGCTGCGGTCTGAGGCTGAAGCGATGCGCACACATGTCCGCAAGATGGAGCGGGACCGCATCAGCGCCGAACGGGCGAACCATGTGCGCACGGCGCTTGTACGGGTTCACCGGGGTCCGGTCGCCCGGCGGGGCGAAGAGTGGTGAGCGCCATGGCTGAGCGGCAGTGGAGGAAGGAACGCGAGTCAGGCGATACCCGGTCGGGGATCGTGCGCTGGCTCGAGCAGGTGAACAGCGGCGAGGTGTTCGGCGGTCATGGTTGACGGGTACTCGCGTGGGCGTGGACACGCCTCATCAAGGGCCGGCCGGCACCGGCCTGAAGCGTCAAGAGGTAGCGTCCCGGTGCGGGGCGCGTGAGGAGCACGTGACATGAGACTCGACAAGTTGACAGTCAAGGCCCAAGAGGCCCTCGAGGCTGCGGGCGGCATAGCGAGTGAGCGAAACGCGGCGCAGGTGCACCCCGAGCATCTCCTGAAGGCGCTTCTCGACCAGGCCGATGGCATCGTCCGGCCGATACTCGCGAAGGTGGGCGCGGACGCGGGAGTGCTCGACGCTGCAGTGACCGCCGCACTAGACGCGATGCCGAGCGTGAGCGGCGCGGAGGCGAGCCTGCAAGTCTCGCCGCGGCTCAACACCGCGCTGTCAGACGCGTTCAAGCACGCCGAGAAGATGAAGGACGCCTACGTCTCGACCGAGCATCTGTTGCTCGCGCTCACCGTGGACAAGGGCGAGGCGGGCAAGGCGCTCGAGCTCCAAGGTGTCTCGGTGGAGCGTCTCAAGAGGGCGATCGACGAGCTTCGCGCGGGCAGTAAGGTCACCGACCAGAACCCTGAGGGGCAGATGCAGGCGCTCGAGCGCTATGGGCGCAACCTCACCGAGATGGCCCGCGACGGCAAGCTCGACCCGGTCATCGGCCGCAACGAGGAGATCCGCCGCGCAATCCAGGTGCTGTCGCGGCGCACGAAGAACAATCCCGTCCTCATCGGCGAGCCGGGAACGGGGAAGACGGCGATCGTGGAGGGGCTTGCACAGCGCATCGTCGCGGGCGACGTTCCGAGTTCGCTCGCGGACAAGGACGTGATCGCGCTCGATTTGGGCGCGATGGTCGCGGGCGCGAAGTACCGCGGCGAGTTCGAGGATCGGCTGAAGGCCGTGCTCCGCGAAGTCGAGGCTGCCGAAGGGCGCGTCATCCTCTTCATCGACGAGATGCACACGATCGTGGGCGCAGGTGCCGCCGAAGGGGCGATGGACGCGGGCAACATGCTGAAGCCGGCGCTCGCCCGCGGGGAGTTGCACGCGATCGGCGCGACCACACTCGATGAGTACCGCAAACACATCGAGAAGGACGCAGCGCTCGAGCGGCGATTCCAGCCGATCGTCGTCGGCGAGCCCAGCGTCGAGGACACGGTCGCGATCCTGCGTGGCCTCAAGGAGAAGTACGAGGTCCACCATGGCGTACGCATCACCGATGGAGCCATCGTGGCCGCGGCGGAGTTGTCGAACCGCTACATCGCTGACCGCTTCTTGCCTGACAAGGCGATCGACTTGATCGACGAGGCAGCAAGCCGCCTCCGGATTGAGATCGACTCCATGCCCACGGAGATCGACCAGATCGAGCGCAAGCTCACGCAGCTCCAGATCGAGGAGCAGGCGCTGATGCGCGAGGACGACGCGGCGAGCGCGGAGCGCCTTGAGGCGCTGCGGGCCGAGATGGCCGCGGTGACTGAACAGCTCTCCGGCCTCAAGGCGACCTGGCATTCCGAGAAGGAGATCATTGAGGGGGCGCAACGCCTGAAGGCCGAGTTGGACGAGGCGCGCACCGACGAGGAGCGCGCCACTCGCGAGGGCGACCTGCAGCGAGCAGCCGAGATCCGCTACGGTCGTCTGCCGGACCTGGAGCGCCAGCTTGCCGAGAGCGAGGCGCGCCTGGGGGCGTTGCAGGCGGAAGGCGCGATGCTCAAGGAGGAGGTCACCGAAGGCGAGATCGCCGAGGTCGTGGGCGCGTGGACCGGCATCCCGGTCGCGCGCCTCATGCAGGGCGAGATGGCGAAGCTCGTGCATCTCGAGGAGCACCTCCACGACCGCGTCATCGGCCAGGACGAGGCGGTCGCCGCAGTGGCCGGCGCCATCCGGCGCTCACGTGCGGGGCTTTCCGACCCCGATCGCCCAATAGGCAGCTTCCTGTTCCTGGGACCGACGGGCGTGGGCAAGACCGAGCTGGCGAAGACGCTGGCGGCGTTCCTCTTCGACGACGAGCGCGCGATGGTGCGCATCGACATGTCCGAGTACATGGAGAAGTTCAGCGTCCAGAGGCTCATCGGCGCGCCTCCCGGCTACGTGGGCTACGAGGAGGGTGGTCAGCTGACCGAGGCCGTGAGGCGGCGCCCGTACTCGGTGATTCTGCTGGATGAGATCGAGAAGGCGCATCCGGACGTGTTCAATGTGCTGTTGCAGGTGCTCGACGACGGGCGTCTCACGGACGGCCAGGGGCGTGTCGTGAGCTTCAAGAACGCGATCGTGATCATGACGAGCAACGTGGGCTCGCAGCACATCCAGACGTTCGCTGAGGGCGGGGCGGACGAGGAGACGATGAAGCGGATGCTTGAGGAGGCGTTGCGAGCGACCTTCCGTCCGGAGTTCCTGAACCGCATCGATGACACCGTGATCTTCCACGCGCTCACTATGAGCGAGCTCGAGAAGATCGTGGAACTGCAGCTCGCGGGTGTTCGTGAGCGGCTCGCGGAGCGCAAGATCGGGCTCATCCTCGAGCCGGCGGCCGCCGAGCGGCTCGCGCTCGACGGCTTCGACCCGGTGTTCGGCGCTCGGCCGCTGAAGCGACTCATCCAGCGCGAGGTGGTCGACCGAGTGGCGGCAGCGATCATCCGCGGCGAGGTGAGCGAGGGCGACACCGTCACGGTGGACGCTGGCGAGAGCGGGTACGTGTTGAGGTAGGTGCGCTATTCGTCGAGTGTGTGGCAATCGGCTACGGCCTCGACGCGGGAACGGAGCGCTGCCATGGGCAGGTGTTCCGTCAGGTACGTTGACACGTGTATATCGTCTGAGTTGAGGTCCAGAAGCTCGACGAGAGCGGGGTCCGACTCGGTGCACAGAAGCAGCCCGACGGGCGCCTCTTCTTCCGGGGCACGCATCTCCCGATTCAGCCAACGCAGGTACAGCTCCATCTGACCCTTGTACTCAGGGCGCAGCGGTCCGAGCTTGAGCTCGACCGCGACGAGACGACGCAGGGCGCGATGGAAGAAGAGCAGGTCCAACGCGTAGTCGGACTTCCCTACGCGCATCCTCTGCTGGCGAGCGACGAAGCAGAAGCCGCCACCGAGCTCCATCAGGAACCGCTCGATCTCGTCGAGGACCGCCTGTTCGAGTTGGCTCTCCGTGTACTCTCGAGGCAGATTCAGGAAGTCGAGGACGTAGGGATCCTTGAAGGTCGACTCGACGCAGGGTGGATGACCCACAGGGAGCTCGTCGAGCCTGGTTAAGATTTCCTCTTCCGATGGGTCGCCGCTGTGCATGCGCAAGTAGAGCGAGGTGCGCATCTGGTCCCGTAGCTGCCGTACGCTCCAGCGGTTGCGCAGTGCCATCTTGGTGTAGAAGCGCCGCTCGTGCTCGTTCTCGATACTGATGAGCTGCACAAAGTGGGTCCACGTCAATTGTGTCATCAGTGATGACACAATCTCTGGGGTCGGATACGCGCATGCGAATCGGACCATGCGAAGGAGACTCTCTTTGCTCCACCCGCGGCCGTACTCGTTCGTGAGCCGCTCGGCGAGGTTCGCGATGACGCGTTCGCCGTACTCGGCGCGTTCGTAGTTGAGGATCTCGGAGCGGATGCGGTTGCCCACCTGCCAGTGAAGCATGGTGAGCTGGGTGTTGACCGTCCGGGTGACGCGCTCGCGCGCACCACAGACCATGAGGCTGACGTCGGCGAACAGCCGGTCGTCATCCGGCGGGACAGCCTGAAGCAGGTCGTTCATGATGCTCCTCCTGTTCGTGGAGGAGCGGGAGAACTCAGGGCGACTACGACGATATCAGTGGGGTCTGACATCCGCGAAGCGGCGGGTGCTAGACGGAGAGTGAATAGCGGTGTGACCGCGACACGCCATGCGCGGTTGCGCCCATGACAACCGGAGGTGATGTGATCATGGCGATCATGAGGTGGGATCCGTTCGGCGAGGTGCTCAAGATGCAGCGCGATATGGACCGCATCTTCTCTCGCATGGGCACGAGCGAGGGTAGGCCGGCGACGGCGACCGCGTGGATGCCCCGGATCAACGTGAAGCAGTCGGGCGACGACATCGCCGTGCACGTCGAGCTCGCGGGCATCAAGCCCGAGGACGTGGACATCGAAGTCACGGACGGTGTACTCACCATCAAGGGCGAGCGCAAGGCCCAGACCGAGCGTGAGGACGAAGGCTGGCTGGTGCGCGAGTCAAGCTTCGGCTCGTTCGAGCGCTCGATGGTGCTGCCCGAGGGAGTCGACCCGGCGAGCATCAAGGCCGAGTTCAAGGACGGCATGCTCGAGGTCCACGTCCCCAAAGCGCTCGAGGCGGCGAAACCGAAGACCACCAAGGTCTCGATCGGTGGAGCGGGCGAGGCGCCGGCGATCGAGGGTGAGAGCAAGGGGTAGTCACGCATCCGACCGCACCCGAGACGTGAGGCCCGGGTCTGGTGCTGTAGGCTGCGAGCACCACGAGCGTTGCTGGAAGCAAATGCGTGCTCGAGCGTGCGACCGTTCGCCCTCGGGCGCCCTCACGTTCGCGACGAAGCCGCCGTCGCCGCGCGCCGAGCCAGTCGTCCCCGAGCAGCCGGTGCGTTTGACTGCACAGTCCGTGGGCGACACCGGGCGGGCGTGATGCTATCGTCCTTCGCGTCGGACTCGTCGCTGAACGGGCGGGAGAGCACCGGGTGGAGCGAAGGTACCACAACCCCTATCGGCACCTCATGGGAGGACTCGGCATCGAGATCGCGGTGTTTGCAGCGGTGATCGCGCTGCTCGTCGTCGTCACCCTGCTCGCGGGTCTCTGGGTGAGATAGCGCATGTGGATTCCGCTGACGCTTCGCGAGGTGCGTGCCATCACGCACTACCTCGGCGTGCTCACGATCGGCCTGGGGTTCGCGATGAGCGTGCCGCTGGTCACGGCGGCCTTGTTCGGCGAGTGGAATCCGGCGCTCGACTACCTCGTGGGAATCGCGGTCGCGTGCGCGCTCGGCACGCTTCTGATGCTCGCCGACGTCACGAGGCCCGCGATCAGTCACCGGCAGGCGTTCCTGATCTCACCGCTCGCGTGGCTCATCGCCTCTGCGGTGGCCGCTGTGCCGCTAGCTCTCTCCGGAAACTACGCTGGCTATCTGGACGCAGCGTTCGAGACGGTCTCGGGACTGACCACGTCAGGGCTTACGCTCGTGCAGGACCTCGACCACATGGCGCACTCGCACAACATGTGGCGCCACCTCACGCACCTGATCGGCGGACAGGGCATCATCGTTGCGGCGGTCTCGCTCGCCGTGGGCCTCAAAGGGGGAGGTGCGTTCTCGCTCTACCTCGCCGAGGGGCGCGATGAGCGCATCCTGCCGAACGTGGTGCACTCCGCTCGCTTCATCTGGGTCGTCACGGCGATCTGGGTGCTCGTGGGGACCGTGGTGCTGGGCGTCGCGAACTTGGTTCAGGGCATGGCTTTCAGCCGGGCCGGGCTGCACGCGTTCTGGATCACGGTCGCCGCCTACGACACCGGCGGGTTCGCGCCCCAGTCGCTCAGCACCATGTACTACCGCTCGGGCGTCTTCGAGCTACTGACCGTCTTCCTCATGCTCGCGGGCGCGATGAACTTCAACTTGCACGCCGACCTGTGGCGTGGTGACTACCGCGAGATCTTCAAGAACATCGAGGCGCGTACGCTCTTCGGCAACATGGCCGTCCTCGCCGGCTTCGCAGGCGCGGGGCTTGCCGCGACGCACTTCTACTCCGCGAACTCGGAGCTACTGCGAAAGGGTCTGTATCACATCATCTCGGCGAACACCGGCACTGGGCACCAGACGCTCTATGCGGGCCAGTGGAAGGATCTCGGCTCGGTCGCGTTCTTCGCGGTGATCCTCGCGATGGCGTTCGGCGGCATGGTCTCGTCGACCGCCGGTGGCATCAAGTCGCTGCGTGTGGGAGTCATCCTGAAGTCGATCCTGCTTGAGGTGCGTCGCATGCTCTCCCCGGACAGCGCGGCGGTCCGCACCAGTTTCCATCACCTCACTGACCGCGAACTCACGCCGCAGCTCGTCTCGACGGCGCTCACGGTCTTCGTCATCTACATCGCGACGTATCTCGCCGGCGGCCTCATAGGTGCCGCGTACGGCTACAACCTCGACGCGGCGCTGTTCGAGTCGATCTCGGCCACAGCGAACGTGGGACTGTCCACCGGGATCACCTCCCCGACGATGCCGACGGGCCTCAAGGTGACGTACATGGTGCTGATGTGGGCGGGCCGGCTCGAGTTCTTCACGCTCATGGCGCTTGGGTTCGCGATCGTGATCTCGCTCCGGCCGAAGCGGATCGTGCGGTGAGCGCGGTAACGTCCAGAAGCCGCGTGCTGTGTGTCGCGTGCGCGGTAGCGCTAGCCTTCGGGTGCAGGCCTGCCATCGCGCAGCCAATGGTCGTCGCCGATCTCGTGGCTCGTGGTTCGGATCTCGACGGCCACAACATCCGCCTTCGCGGCGAGGCTATCGGAGACGTGCTGCGCGCAGACGAGGAGACCGTCTGGGTCCACGTGCTCTCGGGCGGGACCGCGGTCGGCGTCGTGATGGATCGCGCGACCGCTGAGACGATCCCGCGCCTTGGCCGGTATCGTCGAATCGGCTCGACCCTCGAGATCGAGGGCGTCTTCAACGTCGCGTGCGACGAGCACGGGGGCGACCTCGACGTGCATGCTGTGAGTGTGGAGGTGCTCGACGAGGGGTCGGAGTACGCGGACCCGCCGAGCGTCTGGCAGCTTGCGATCAGTATGGCGCTGTTCGCGCTGGCGGCTGTCGCGGTCGCGTTGCAGCGGCGCATGCGCCGCAAGTTCGACGCGGGGTAGCGGGTCTTCAGGCGCGGAGCTTCAGGCGCCCGTGCCGCGCTCGATACCCGCGATCATGCCGCCCAGATAGGGCACGAGCCACACCGCCCACACGGCGACGCTGTAGCGGTGGAAGCCGCGCCTGGCGGCCTCGTCTCCCCTGAGCAGCGTCCATGTCGCCCAGACCGCATGGATCAGCATGAGCCCGAGTGCTGCCCCTCCGGTGAGCGTGTGCGTCCAGTCGCGCACGCCTCCGCGAGCGAGCAGCATCTGAAGCATCATGTGCGTGGCGACGCTGTCGCAGACGATGCCGAGCCAGAATGCCGCGACATGCCATGCCGTCAATTCGCGCACCGCACGTTCCGCCCACACGCCAGTCGTGTAGAAGACGAACGCGAGCGACATGATGACTGCGGGCACGATGAGCTCTTGAGGCATGTGAGCAGGATAGCGCAGCCGGGCGGGACCCTCGCCCCGCGCACGCGAACGCCCCGCCTGCGGCTCAGTCCTCGGTGTGAACGGTGCGCCCGATGGCGAACGCGTCGGCGACCTTCTCGCCTAGGCGACGGTACTCCCGCGAGCCGGCGATGTAGACGAGCGGGTCGAGCGCCGCGACGTCGATGAGGTCGCCGTCGGGGTCGCGAAGGATCTCCTCATCCGCGTGACACTCGACGATCTCGCCGAACACGACACGGTACGAGCCCACCTCGACCTGGTCGGTGACGCGGCACTCGACGTTGTAGGGGCACTCGGCGATGAGCGGAGCCTCGACGACCGCCGCAGGCGCGAGTGTGAGTCCGGTCGCGGCGAACTTGTCGGCCGAGCGCCCGCTCGTGATGCCGCAGTAGTCGACGAGGGCGGCTTGTTCGGCACGGGGGATGTTGACCGTGAAGGTGCCCGTGCGGCGGATCAGTTCGAGGGTGTGGCGGCTCTCCCGCAGCCCCATCGCGATCGTGGGCGGCGTTGAGGCCACCACGTTGATCCAAGCGACGGCGAGCGCGTCGGCCTCCTCCATCGTGCCGCCTACCACAAGCGGACAGGGCATGGGGAAGATGCGCTCGACGGGACCGATCCGCTTCTTCATGGCGTGCTCCTCACGGTCAGGAACTCCTCCTTGCAGGCGCTCGTGCGTGTCACGAAGCGTACTCCATGAGTCATCCCGGACGTATCGCGCTCGTGAGTCGCCGCTGGCCGGCGCGTACGTGTCGCTCACCCGGTTGGTGCGGAATCGGCCCTTGCGCACCACCAACGAGCACCCTAGACTGCACGGAACCTGACGCGCGCCGTCCCCCCAACGGCGCCGAACCGTTCGAAAGGAGGTGCGAGGAAGCGATCATGGCACGCATCTCGGCTGCTCTGACGATGATGGGCATGATGATGACCCGGCCCGGGTCTTCTCGGCGCGTGCGCCGGACCTGGGCGGCTCTCGTTCGGCCGTAACGACGGTCGGGAATCATACCATCACCTCAGACTCCGAAAGGCGTGAGACCATGAGCGACTCCACCCGCACCCCCGGTTTCGACACGCGTGCTGTCCACGGCGGCGCCGCGCCCGATCCCACCACCGGCTCGCGCGCCGTACCCATCTACCAGACGGTCGCGTACAACTTCAAGGACACTGACCACGCGGCCGACCTCTTCGGCCTGCGGGCGTTCGGCAACATCTACTCGCGGATCATGAACCCGACGAACGACGTGCTTGAGCAGCGCATAGCTGGGCTTCACGGAGGCTCTGCGGCGCTCGCGGTCTCGAGCGGACATGCAGCCGAGGTCCTGGGCCTACTCAACGTCGCGGGCGCAGGCGACAGCATCGTCGCGTCGACGTCGCTCTACGGAGGCACATGGAACATCTTCCTGCACACGTTCCGGCGCCTCGGCATCGAGGTCCGCTTCGTCGAGACGACCGACACCGAGGGTTTCGCGGCAGCGAGCGACGCGACCACGAAGGCGTGGTTCGTTGAGACGATCGGCAATCCGCGCCTCGACGTGCCCGATCTCGCCGGCCTCGCCGATGCCGGGCGCTCGCTCAACATCCCGCTCTTCGTCGACAACACCTTCGCGACCCCATACCTCTGCCGCCCGGCCGAGCACGGCGCCGCGGTCGTCGTGGAGTCACTCACGAAGTGGCTGGGTGGGCACGGCACGTCGATCGGCGGGATTCTCGTCGACGCGGGCACGTTTGACTGGGGCGGCGGACGCCATCCCTACTACACCGAGCCGGACGAGAGCTACCACGGCCTGAAGTTCTGGGACGTCTTCGGCGACTTTCCCGGACTCGGCAACGTCGCCTTCGCCATCCGAGCGCGCGTGAACCTGCTGCGTGACCTGGGGGCCTCGCTCTCGCCGTTCAACGCGCAGCAGTTCCTGCTGGGGGTCGAGACGCTTTCGCTACGCGTCCAGCGCCACAGCGACAACGCACTCGCGGTCGCTCGTCACCTCGAGACGCATCCCAAGGTGGGCTGGGTGGCGTATCCGGGGCTGGACTCACACCCCACGAAGGCGAACGCCGACCGCTACCTCGCGAACGGCTACGGAGGCGTTGTGGCCTTCGGCGTGAAGGGTGGCCTCGAGGCCGGGAAGAAGCTCATCGATTCGGTCGAGCTCTTCAGCCACCTGGCCAACGTTGGTGACGCCAAGTCGCTCATCATCCATCCGGCGTCGACGACGCACTCCCAACTCTCCGAAGACGAGCTGGTGCGCGCTGGTATCGGCCCGGATTTCGTGCGCCTGTCCGTGGGCATCGAGAACGTCGAGGACATCCTCGCGGATCTCGAACAGGCGCTGGCGCGTGCTTAGATGATCTCCGCCGAACAGAGCTCGCGCCCGTGGGACGACGTCGGCAGCGTCGGCGTGGTTCCCGCGCACACGCTTACGCTCGAGAATGTGCGCCTCGCCGGCGGCGTGACCTTGCCGCGCGTAGACGTCGCTTACGAGACGCTCGGGACGCTGTCGCCCGCCCGCGACAACGCGATCCTGCTGTGCCACGCGCTCTCTGGTGACGCGCACGTCGCCGGATGGCGCGAGGCCGACGCGCGCGAGCTTGGATGGACGTCCGAGGAAGGGGACGATTGGTCCCCGCCCGAGAGCGCGACCGGCGACCCCGACGCCGCACCATCGTCCGCGATACGTCCCGGGTGGTGGGACCCGTTCGTGGGTCCCGGCAAGGCGTTCGACACCGACCGCTACTTCGTCATCTGCGCAAACGTCCTGGGCGGGTGTTCCGGTACGACCGGGCCGAGCGACATCGACCCGCAGACCGGACGCCCCTACGGGCTCTCCTTCCCGGTCGTCACGATCGAGGACATGGTCGACGTGCAGGCGGCGCTCCTTGACCACCTGGGCATCGACCGGCTGCTCGCGGTCTCAGGCGGCTCGATGGGCGGCATGCAGGCGCTCGCGTGGGCAAAGCGCTACCCGCACCGGGTCGCGACTTGCATCGCGATAGCGACGACGTGGCGCCTCGCGGCGCAGGCTATCGCGTTCAACGAGGTCGGTCGCACCGCGATCCTGGGCGACCCGGCGTTTCGCTTCGGCGACTACTACGACACGTGCATCCCGAGGCACGGACTCGCGGTCGCTCGCATGATCGGGCACATCACGTACCTCTCCGACGAGTCGATGCACGAGAAGTTCGGCAGGAAGCTGCGCGGGCGCGAGGCGCACGCGTTCGGCTTTGAGACCGAGTTCGAGGTGGAGAGCTACCTTGCCTACCAAGGCAAGCGCTTCACCGAGCGCTTCGACGCGAACACGTACCTCTACATGACCAAGGCGATGGACTACTTCGACCTGAGCGAGGGGGCGCCCACGCTGGCGGACGCGCTCGCCGGAACGCCTGTGCGTTTCCTCGTCATGTCCTTCTCGAGCGACTGGCTCTTCCCCACGTACCAGAGTCTCGAGATCGTGGACGCCCTGCGACGCGCCGATGCCGAGGTGAGCTTCGCGGAGATCCAGTCGCCATACGGCCACGATGCGTTCCTGTTGGAGCCAGAGACGCAGTTCGGCTTCATCGAGCCGTTCCTGAAGGACGCCTATGGGCGCGCCGGGCGCGATCCGAGTGAGGGGGCTGCGCCATGAGCCCCGCGGACCTGCTCAGAGGCGACCTTCGCCTCATCACCGGCATCGTGCCTGAGGGTGCGCGCGTACTCGACCTCGGGTGCGGCGATGGCTCGCTCATGGTGCATCTGCGCGATGAGCGCGGCTGCACGGTGCGCGGCATCGAGCTTGATCACGCCGACATCGCGACCGCCATCGGGCACGGACTCTCCGTGGTTGAGGCCGACCTCGACGAAGGGCTGGCGGCCTACCCGGACGCGAGCTTCGATGTCGTGGTCCTGTCGCAGACGCTGCAGGTGGTACGCAAGCCCGCGCTCGTGTTGCGCGAGATGCTGCGCGTGGGCACCCGCGGCGTTGTGTCGTTCCCGAACTTCGGACACTGGAGGGTCCGCGGCTACCTGGCGTTTCGTGGACGCATGCCGGTCTCGCGCTCGATCCCGTACTCCTGGTACGACACGCCGAACATCCACCACACGACGATCAGCGACTTCCGCGACTTCGTCGCGGCCAACGGCGGCGAAGTGGAACGCGAGATCCCGCTCGTCACGGGTGGATGGTCCGAGGCGGAGGCGCGTCACGTGTGGATTTGGCCGAACCTCCTTGCCGACACCGCGGTAGCTGTCGTTCGTCAAGCCCGGTAGTTCCGTCGTCGCCCGCGCGTGAAACGGGTACACGCAGAGTCGATATGACACTCACGCAGCCGCTTTCGTGCCCGGACAGCTCATGTGCCGTCTGCGGGAGACCGATATCTGTGCTGTGGTGTACCCTGCCCGGGGGTGCTGAGTGACGCACATGTCCAGAGTCCGAACCGCCGCCATCGCGAGCATCGTGATGGTGTTCGCCGTGCTCCTGCTCTCTGTCGCCGCCCGCTCGATCG
>JBBIJX010000028.1:0-21105 GCA_037445775.1 Actinomycetota bacterium | reverse complement strand
CGGCGCGCGAACTCTCGCTTCGCTCGCGGCTCATCTCAAACACGCTCATAGCGGGGAGGGTTGTGTGGAGAGCGCGGATCAGCGGCGGGCCATCCGCGCGCTCACGTTCCTGAATCCGCGCCTCGCCTATCACCGGGCGAGTATTCGGGGCCTGGCTAACATCCCCACCAGCGGCGGAGCCGTCATCGTCAGCAATCACGGCCGTCTCGACTTCGATTCGTTTCTCCTCGTCAGGCTCATTCTTCTAGGACGAGGGCGCCTCGCTCGGCTTCTGGCGGACCACATGTGGTTCAGGTTGCCACTCGTCGATCGCATCTTCGCCTCAGCGGGCGCAATCGACGGCACACGCACGAACGCTGCCCGCGCGCTCTCGGATGGTGAACTCGTGCTCGCCTACCCGGGTGGGGTGACTGAGGTCTTGGGAGGCCGGTTTGGACGTGAGTCCATAGACTGGTCGGGGCGCCGCGGATTCGCGCGCGTGGCGATCGATGCCGGAGTCCCGGTGATCCCGGTGGTCGGTGTTGGAGTGAATAACGGCTTCGTGTTCGTCTCGAACGGTCGATTTCTCGGCAGACTGCTCTTCAGATGGATCCTTCGACTGGGCTCAGACTACGCGGACTACCGCAATCCGCTGACGGTAGGGCTGCCGCTGATACCACTTCCGCTCTCGCTGGCGGTCAACATGCCTTGGCCGTGCCGCGTCACCTACTTCGTGGGCGAACCGCTGCACCCGCCTTCGGTCCAAGGCCCTCCGGATGAGTCGGCTGCGCGATTCGGTGATGAAGTCGAAGCTGCTATGCGGGATCTCATCGACAGATACGGACGGTCGGCAAGAACCTGATTTCAACTAACAAGCGCGCCTACGACGACTCGCAGCGTCGGTAGGGTAGCTGGTGAAGCGCATCAACGTTGATACAGAGCGACGCTCACCAGGCTCGGCTTGCTCGGGTGCTCGTCATCATGTAATCTGATTATCAGATTGGAGATGACACCTATGGCTGAGACCCTCACTGTGACTGAAGTCGTCCGCCACTTCGCCGACTACGTGAATCGCGTGGCGTACCGTCGGGAGTCTTTCGTACTCGTTCGTGGCAGTCGACCGGTGGCCGAACTGCGACCCCTCCCGGTCGGCAAGCGTCTGGGTGAGTTGCCGGGTCTGCTTGCCTCGGTCCCTAGGCTCGGTCGCGAAGCAGATGACTTCGCGGCCGACCTGAATGCCGCGCGGGCGGAGATGGCACTTCGGGAGGTCGTTGACCCGTGGCAGTCCTGATCGACTCGAGCATCCTTATCGAGGCCGAGCGCGGTCGGCTTGACCTCGGCCCACACGTCGCGAATCGCCAAGATGAGGAGTGCTTCCTCTCGGTGGTGACCGCGAGCGAGCTGCTTCATGGAGTCCACCGGGGCACGCGGCCGGAGCAGAGGATGAGGCGTTCGGCATTCGTGGAGGGCGTTCTTGAGAGGTTTCCGACTCTCGACGTCGACCTCGCTACCGCTCGCGCGCACTCTCGAGTCTGGGCGGACCTTGCCGCGGATGGCACGCTCATTGGGCCGCATGACTTGTGGCTCGCTGCGACCTGCATAGCCCATGGCCTGACGATGGCCACCGCGAACTTGCGGGAGTTCGAGCGGGTCCCGGGTCTGGATGTGGAGAGGTGGAGCAACACGGGGTAGCCTGTTGGCCCGTCGGGGCAACTAGGGTGTCAAACTGACAGCGCCGTTCGAGCTAGACTCGGGCGTGGAGTGAACTTGGGCGCTGCAGGTTACGCTCAAAGACGTTGAACGAATCCGACCGCCGGGCGCCGGCGGTCAGTCGCGACAGCGTCCATGAGTACGGCTCAAGCCCAGCTCTGGCCGCGCAGGTTCTCCCCGAGTACCCGGGGGAGCGCCGCTACGAGGTCAGCCGCCTGCATCACGGGCGTTGCGCGCATCACGCGCCCGGCCTCCCGGTTGGCAAGGCACGCGACTCGCGCTGCGTCCAATGTCGGGAAGCCTGCCGCGAGGAAGGCAGAGGCCAGTCCCGTCAACGTGTCACCCGTCCCCCCGATCGCCTCGAGTTGTGGAACACACGGTTCGGCGATCTCGTCCCGTACGACTCCATCGCGGGCCACAAGGTCCCGCGCCCCCTTGATTATCAACGTCTTTGCGCTGCCGCCGGTCTCGTGCGCGTGCAGGGCCAACGCCGTCGGTTCGAATGCGTCGGTTCCGAACAGGTATCGCGAGGCATACGCAGGATGAGTCGCCTCCGGGTCGGCCAGGAACCCGACCTCTCCCACATCCGGTGTCATGAGCTCAAAGCGAGGGGCGAGTCCTGCCGCCTTCGCGGCATACATCCCGCCCGCATCCGCCACGAGCATCGAATCGGGTGCCACCTCGGCCAGTTGGTGAACGGCGCGCCGCATCAAGGCCATTACCGGTTGCAGGTAATGGAACGCTACCACTGACGGCTGAAGGCGCGAGGCGATCTCCGCCAAACGATCGTAGGCGGCCCGGGTGCCGTCACCGCGGCCGATGTCTCCGGCGACGAGCGCACGTGGAGCCGGAACTCCAAGGTACGCGGCCGCCTGCGCGGCTGCGCCGAGCATAGCCGACGTTCCCTGCGATCTTGGCATCCGAGCGCCGTCTATGGATACAACGCCATCCGGCTCGCACGAAACAGGACCCTCTAAGACGGGGCCTCCCGCCTCGGGGTAGGTTGCGATGACCAGCAGCGTCATGATCCCTCGACCTCGATGAGTCTTCGTGCCTCGAGGTAGGCGCGGTCGAGCATAAGGCCGCAGAGTGTGTATCCGAGCTCCTTGGGGCGGGGCGCCGCTGCGAGTGTCTCGCCAACCAGCGCCAGGTTCAGGTACGGGATGTCGGGGCACCCGCCCCCTGATGTGTTGACAATCAGCCCGGTGGCCTTCTCAACGACGATCTTCATGTTGCCCGCACGGACCATGAGCCACTCGTCGAAGTCGACGGTCGTGATCAAGTCGCACACGTCAGCGGTGCCGTCAGCGTCGTCCACCCATTCGCGAACGTGTACGAGGGCGTCGTCAAGTACCCGCTGAGCGCCGACCTGCTCCACGCGCGGGATCGCCACCGCAAGGTCACAACCGGCCCGCAGCCGGTGGGGAGGAGCGACGAGGCTCGTCTCGTACCCTGCCGCCTCAAGCGCGCGCTCAGCGGCTAGGGCGTCATTCACAGCATCGAAGAGGAAGAGCCCGAGCGCCTCTGTAGCGCCCGGGCCTTCGGCCTTCTTGTTTCGAGAGAACAACATCAACCGCGAACTCCTTGGATCCGGTACTCCCCGTCAGACTCATTCACAGTCACGGAGTAGCCCTCGTCGGCCAGCAGCGCGGAAACGTTGGTCTTCGCAGTGCCGCTGTCGGCGCGAACAAGGATCTTGGCCGGTGCATCCTCGAGCGCCTTCTTGGTCTGCATCAGCGGCATCGGGCACGAGAGCCCGCGGACGTCCAGTTCCTTCATTTCATTCTCCCTCTGCCGCAACGTCGCCTGCCAGTCCATCCTGTCGCGCCGCAGGCTCGGCCGGAACCGGGACCGGCCCCGCCCTGCGGGATCCGAAGACCCCCACCGCGAGGACTACCGCTGCCATCACACCCGTCGCCAGCCAAGCGTTGGGTGCGAGTCCTCTTGCCGAAGAGGCGAGGGAGGCCCAGTGCATCACGCCGGCGGCGACGAGCATACCCGCCACGGCCGAGGTCGCATCAACGTCACCCTCCGAGCCCATTACCACCTGCCGGAACGGGCATCCACCCAAGAGCATCGCCGCCAACGTCGCCACCGTCATGGCAGCGAAGCTCCCCAGGGCGTCATTGTGAGCGACGGGCTGATCCGCGAAACCGAGGTTGTATTGGCCCATCACGAGATTCACGACCGTCGAACCGGCAAGCAGGCCGATCACGCCGAAGAGCAAGTCGAACCGGCGCACGAGGATCGCGTCGCGAATGCCGCCTATCGAACAGAAGCGACTGCGTTGTGCGACGACGCCGATGGCCAACCCCGCCGCGAGCGAGATCCAGATCAGAGCCCTCTTGCCCCCGGGCTGCGGTTTGGCCTTCCCAACTGATTCTGCTGATGTGACGACGCTGCCGTCTTGCGCCACGATCGAGCCATCGGCGGCGAACGCCCCACCTTCAGGCCTGAGAACCTGGGAGGGCACGCCATCGGTCTTCAGGTAGACTGCGGGCGGCTTGTCGCCCGTGGCGAACGCGTTTGCCTTGGTCTGCGTGGCGAACTCCGGCTTCGTGCCGAATGCGGTCACGAGTGCGAAGGCAAACAGCACGATCGCGAACGCCGGCAGAATCCAGCCGAGCGGCCTCGCAACCGCCCTAGCGCGGCCCAGGTTGAATCCTCGCTTCAGGAAAACGATGCCGACGAGCACGCCGGCGACGATGCCCAGCACGCCCCACAGCGCGGTGAGGTCGCCACCGCCGAGCCGCAGCCAAGCGCGTACGGTGCAACCAAGAAAGATGAGCGCCCCGCCCATGAAGACAAAGCCCAAGACGAACCGCAGGAGAGGCTGGCTCCCTCCGCGCGAGCGAAACTCCCTTGTGAAGAGTGCGGCGCCCATGGCGCCCAGGATGGTGCCGATGATCTCAGGCCTGATGTACGCGACCGATCCCTGACTCGTGACACCACCGACGAAGAATCCGGTGATGTCGCGAAGGAAGCACGCGATGCAGAGGCCCATGTTGCCCGGGTTGCCTTGACTCACGAGCCAAGCGGCAACCGCCCCGATGAGGAGGCCGGCCACTCCCAGCACCCACGCAGTGGGACCAACCGCTCTGCGCCGTTTCATACGACTCCTCCCCCTCGTGCCAGCGTAATATGCGACAGCATGATAACACGTATTAGGGATGGGTATAGTAGCCTCTCGGGAGTCCACGCTCAGGTGCGCCGCTTGCGGGCATGACGTCGTGGGCGGGAGCGGTGGGTCTCACTGCGGTGGCAACCCGCTTTTGGCGTCAACGGGCGGTGGCAACGGCCTGACACGACCTGCGGCTTGCGTCACGACAGATAGACCGGCGCGAAGCGTTCGGCGCGGGTTCCCAGTCGTCTACGTGTCTAGCCGGCCACCAGCCGCTCGTAGTGGGCGAGCACCACGTCGGCGGTCTTCTCAAGCGAGTAAGCCTCGGCGGCGCGGCGCGCGCCCGCACTGAGCCGGGCTCGCAGGGCCGTGTCCGCCGCGAACGCCTCCATGCGCTCTGCGAGCGCGCCGGAAGCGACCGCGGGCGCGAGCAGCCCGCTCTCGCCGTCGGTCACCGTGTCAGATATGCCGGGCGAGTGCACCCCGATGACCGGGAGGCCGGCGGCCATAGCCTCAAGCACGACGAGCGGGTGCACCTCTGAGACTGATCCGGTCACGAACGCGTCCGCGGTCGCTTCGAACCCGGGCACCTGTTCGTAGGGCTGCATCCCCACGAAGCGGGCGCGGTCGGCTACGCCGGCGGCTGCGAGCGCGGACTGGGCGCTGCCGCGCGACGGGCCGCCCCCGACGACGAGCAGGCGCGCGCGGGGAGAAGTCCGCGCTGTGCGGGCGAACTCCGTTGCGAGCCATTCCGTGTTCTTCTCGGGCCCCAGGCGACCGACGTAGCAGAAGACGACGTCGTCTACGGAGAACCCGAGCGAGGCCCTCTCGACGCGCTGCGCCGGGTGTGCGAAGCGCTCCACGTCGATGCCGTTCGGTACGACGACCGCGCCGGTGAAGCCGCAGTACTCCGCGAGCCAGTCCGCGATCGAGGGCGCCGGTGCGATGACGAGGTCGCACGCGCTCGCGAAGCGTGCGAGCGAGTGGCGCAGGAAGCGGTGGCGCACCCCGCGCGGCACGAACCCCGCGTACGCGTCCGAGTAGAGGTCGTAGCGCGTGTGGTTCGTCATGACGAGCGGGATGCCGAGCTGCCGGCACTCCTTGAGCGCGAGGACGCCGCTCTGGAACGGGTGGTGCGTATGGGCGACGTCGAGGGTGGGGATGATGCGCCGCGCCTCGGGCGAGAGCCAGCGGGCGAACCGCCAGCCGGTGTCGCCCCACGGTATGCCGCGGGTGCGGATGATGTTCGGCTCGTCGTCTTCATAGTCGAGGTCCCCGAATGTGAAGAGGAAGACCTCGTGCCCGAGCTCCTCGTAGCGGCGCTTGTAGAGCCGCACGTGGTTCGTCACGCCGCTCACGTGCGGCAGGTACATGTCCATGAACAGGCCGATGCGCATGAGGCTCCCCATCCTAGCCGACGGCGAGCGCGCCGAACCCGACCAGGGCGAAGCGCAGACCAAGGGCGAACAAGAACAGCGCGAGTCCGCCCATGATGAAGCGATAGGTGCGCGGCGGCAACAGGTGGCGGCCACGCGAGACGGCCGCGATCACGAACGCGTACCACAGGAAGTCGCCTGCCTGGTGCCCGAGGTAGAACGCGAGCACTCCGGACGGTCCCTGTGCGAGCCCCTGTGCGGCGAGTGCTGCCCCGATGGTGACCCACCAAAGCAGCCAGTAGGGGTTGGACAGACTCAAGAGCGCGCCCTCGGCCACCGGTCCGATACCGGCGCGCGACGTGGTCTCGGCCGCTTCGAGGTCCTTTGCGATCGAGCCGTTCACAGAGCTCTGCAGAAGGTCGAAGCCCATCCACAGCAGGAACGCGCCTCCGGCGAGCGCAAGCGCGCGCGACACGCCCGGCTGTGTGAGAAACGCCTGCAGCCCGAAGGCGAGGCCTGCGATGAGCGCCGCCTCGAGGAGCGCGTGCCCCACGAGCATGAGGAGGGCACTGCGCGCGCCAACGCGCACGGTCCGCGTGATGGTGAGCGTGAGGTAGGGTCCCGGCGCCATCGCACCTGACAGAGCGATCACCCCCGCTGAGACGAACAGGGCGAACGTCGAGGGCAGCGCTTGGGTCACGAGGCGTCCCCGGGGGCGCCGGCCTGTACTTCCACGCCCGCAAGCGCGAGCGTGCGCGTAGCGATGTCGGCGGCGGCGAACGGGCGAGCGACCCGCCTAGTCGCGGCCTGCATCCGTGACAGTCGAGACCCCGAAGACATGACTTTGCACACTTGCTCGGATAGGGCGGACGGCTCCTGAACGAAGACACCGGCGCCAATATGTGCGAGCACGCGCGCGTTCGCCACTTCGCTATCGCCCTTCGGCGCGAGCATCACGACGGGGACGCCGGTGACCATGCACTCCGCGCACGTGAGCGCCGACGGGCGGGTGAGGACGAGGTCCGCGCACGCGATGAGCGGCGCCATGTGCTCGACGTGCTCGAAGACGCGCACGCTCGTCGTACCGAACCCTCGCGAGCGCGAGACCATGGCGCGAGCGAACTCCGCGTCGTCTCCGGCCACGATCGCGAGCGTTGTCTCTGGCAGCGACGCGAGCGCTGGCAGCGACACAGAGAGCGTCTCTTGGAGCGCGCCGTACGGCACGGGGTCGGTCGAGCCTGCAATGGCGAGAATGACGCGGCCCTCGGGCGGTAGCCCGAAGTGCGCGCGCGCCGCGGCGGTGTCGTACTCGACGGTGAACTGGGCGCGGACGGGGATGCCGGTCACGGCGATCTGCGCGGGGATCACACCGAGCGCTGCGAGCCGTTCGGCGTTCGCGTCGCATGACGAGCAGTAGAGCGACACGCCGGTGCGAGGCACGAACCCGTGGACACCGAAGCCGCTCGCCACAAAGACCACGCGGGGCCGCGCGCGGTTCCGTGATGCAAGCGACGCCGCGATAGCGGCGGGATACGGGTGTGTGCAGACCACGACGTCTGCGTGGGTCGATTCGAGCAACGCCTCGAACCACCTGCGCGACACGGACGGGACGCGGGTCTGGACCGCATGAGCGAGCCGCGAGCCGGGCGAACCGGGCGCACCCGTCGCGGCACGCCGAACGCCACGTGCTGAGCAACCTTCGAGAACGTCGATGACGACGGCTCTCACCGACGGCGAGTCGCTGAGCTCGCGTGCGATCGCTTCGGCTGCGAGGCGATAACCCGAGCCGATCGAGGCGTGGGCGACCAGAACGGAGGCGGGGGTTTCCATGGGTGGTACTATACAGCAGTCCTGCGCGAGCCGATGACGGTTCTGACCTGCCCAAAGGAGCGCAAACACGTGTCACTTTCGATAGGGATCGTCGGCCTTCCGAACGTGGGCAAGTCCACGCTGTTCACGGCGCTCACCTCGAATGTGGTCGACGCGGCGAACTACCCTTTCGCCACGATCGAGCCCAATGTGGGCGTCGTCGCGGTGCCGGACGCCCGGCTCGATGCGTTGGCCAGCATCGTCGGGCCGCAGCGTGTCGTGCCGGCGACCGTGGAGTTCGTCGACATCGCGGGCCTGGTCAAGGGTGCAAGCGAAGGCGCCGGGCTGGGCAACCAGTTCCTCGCCAACATCCGTGAGACAGACGCGATCGCCGAGGTAGTACGCTTCTTCACGGACGAGGACGTCATCCACGTCGACGGGCGGGTCGACCCTGCGTCCGATGTCGAAACGATCAAGCTTGAGCTCGTGCTCGCAGACCTCGCGACCGTCGAGAAGGCGGCGCCGCGCCTGGCGAAAGAGGCGCAGCGCGACAAGACCCTCGCGCCGAAGGTCGAACTTGTCGCGCGCCTGCAGACGCACTTGGCCGAGGGGCATCGCGCCCGCACGCTTGAGATGACCGACGAAGAGCGAGCGGCCCTGCGCGACCTGCATCTGCTCACGATGAAGCCGATGCTCTACGTCGCCAACGTCGACGAGACCCAAGCCGGCGCGGAGTTGCCCGAGATCGACGGCGTGAAGCCGGTGGCCATCTGCGCCAAGATCGAGTCCGAGCTGTCGGACCTCGACGCGGAGGAGGCCGCTGAGTACCTCGAGTCGATCGGCCTGGCCGAACCGGGCTTGAACGCGCTGATTCGCGAGGCGTACCGGCTGCTCGGGCTGCGGAGCTTCTTCACCGCGGGCGAGAAGGAGGTCCGCGCCTGGACGGCACCCATCGGGGCGAAGGCGCCGCAGGCGGCCGGTGTCATCCACACTGACTTCGAGCGCGGCTTCATCAAGGCAGAGGTCGTGAGCTTCGACGACTACGTATCCCTCGGCGGAGAAAAGGGTGCGCGCGAGGCCGGCAAGCTTCGCCTTGAGGGCAAGGAGTACGTGGTCGCCGACGGTGACGTCATGCACTTCAAGTTCAACGTGTAGCTCATGACCGCGCTCGTCGCGACAGTGGCTGCCGCACTCTACGGCGGAGCGGACTTCCTAGGCGGCTACGCAAGCCGCCGCGCGCCTGCGCTTGTGGTCACGATCGCGTCGCAGGCGGTCGGGTTCGCCGTCATCGCGCTCACGGTGCTCGTCATGCCGCCCGCCAGCTGGACAGATCCAGAGCTGTTGTGGGGTGTCGTGGCGGGACTGTCAGGTGGCACCGGCGTGCTCACGCTCTACGCAGGGCTTGCGACCGGCCGCATGAGTCTCGTAGCGCCGGTGACGGCTGCGCTGTCGGGCTCGGTGCCCGCGACGGTGGGGATGCTGTCGAGCGACGAGGCGCTTGCGTGGCCCTCCCTCGCGGGCATCGCTCTGGCGCTCGCGGCGGTCATCATCGTCAGTGCGACGGCCGAAGACGATGGTAGCGGCAACGGGCGGCGTGCGGTCGCCTACGGTGTCATCGCCGGGCTCGGCTTCGCCGGGGCGATCCTCGCCTACGCGCAGACGCCGGTCTCGACGGGGTTCGCGCCGCTCGCGCTCGCCCGTGTCGCCGCCGTCGTGATGCTCGTCGGAGTCTCTGCGCTGATGAGGCGGCCGGTCGCGCCACCGCGCGGCGCGGTGAACCTCATCGTTGCGACCGGGATCGCGGACGCAGCCGCCAACATCGCGCAGGTGGTCGCGTTGCGGCTTGGCCCGGTTGCGGTCGCGGCCATGATCGGCGCGCTCTACCCGGTGGGGACGCTGCTACTCGCGCGCATCTTGCTCCACGAGCACCTGCACGGATGGCAGCGGGTGGGTGTGGCGTTCGCGCTGATCGCAGTGGTCTTGACCGCGTTGCCCTGACGCAGTGCCGCGCTACAGGTAGTCGGCCTTCCTGAGCGCGTGGTCGAGGTTCAGCGGCGTTCGACCATCAGGATCGTGCACCTCAAAACCCCCGATTGCGGCACGCCGGTTCGTGATCCACAACCGTGTGCTAACGGGCAGGACCGCGCCGTAGGCCGGGAGGACCGGCGTGGCCGGACTGGCGGCCCGCGCTGACGCCGCAAGGTACTCGGGGGCGGAGCGCGGGTCCGCGACGACCGGTCGCATCTTGTTGGTGCGCCGCTCGGCATGATAGGCCGCGTTCAGTGCGGCGCTCAGGGCGGTGAAGTTCGTCTTCTCGTAACGCCGGTAGGGCGCCCCTTGAGCGAGCGAGGCCGGCACGCGTGCCGCGCTTCCGACGAGCACCACGCGTGTGATCGCCGCGCGGTTCGTGGTGAGGAAGTCGTTCGCGCTCGCGCTGAGAGCGCCGTTCTGGGCCACGAGGAGTGGAGCCCGGCGTGTCGCGGCGATGGCGGCGGCGGCAAGCAACGTTCTCGTGTCCTCGACGGCCCCCACGAAGACGTGGCCCGAAGGCCCGACGCCGACACTTTCAGCGATCGACGCGGACAGCGCGGCGGCACTCGAGGCCCCGACCGTTCGCACGGCGGTCGGCTTCACTTCGGCTGCGGCTGCGATGCGCGAGACCGCCTTCGAACCAGCGCTGCCCGTTCGGCCGACCACCACCACTCGTTCGGGTGAGAGGGAACTCAGCGTCGCGCTCAGCGTTGCATCCAAGGAGCCGCCCTGCATCCACAGGAGCGGGCCGCCAAGGGACGCGGCGAGCGAAGCCGCACCAGCGACGTCGAACCATGCCTCGGCGTCGGCGAGCACCGCGACGCGGGCGCCTTCGGGGTAGCCAGCGCTCGCCAGTGCGGAGAGGTACGAAGACGTGTCAGTGCCGGTGACGCGCGGGTAGATGCCGTGGTACGGCTGCGTCGCCAACCACTCGTCGACGCCTGTGGCTACGCCCTCTGCTATCGACGTGCGGAACGCTGGCTGCTTGAGCAGGGCCGCGTCGGCGGGGTTCGAGATGAAGCCGGTCTCAAGCAGGATCGCCGGCATGTTCGACCAGCGCAGGACGTAGAAGTCCGCAGTCCTAGCCCCGCGGTTCACGAAGCCGGTTGAGGCCAAGACGCTTCGCTGGACCTGCCGCGACAGCGAGATGCCGAGCGAGTCTCGGGGCGACGCGAAGGTCTCGTGGCCGCGCACCGAGCGGCTCTTCGCTCCGTTGGCGTGCACGCTGATGAACAGGTCGGCGCCGAGGCCGTTCGCCAGGTTCACCCGTGCCTGGAGGTCGTCATTGGGGGGATTACCGTTGACGCGGCCGTCGCGCGCCCACGACCAGAGCCCGGTACTCGACGAGTAGTTCCACGTGGCGATGTTGGTGAGGCTCAAGGCGGTGTCGGCGTCACGCGTCATCACCACGCGGTAGCCGCGCCTGACGAGCGCGGTGCGCAGCGCGCGCGCCACCTGGAGGTTGACGTTCTTCTCCCTGAGCCCGTTCGCGTTCGCGTTCGAGAAGGGTCCGCCATGCCCGGGGTCGATGACGATGAGCACTGCGTTCGGCGAGACGGTGGGCGTATCGGGATCGGTGGTGGGCGTGTTGGGAGCGGCCGGCACGACAGAGGCGACCGCGCTCGCGGCATCGTGAGCTTCCGCAGCGTCGGGGGATGCCCACGCCGCCTGGGCAAAGGCCGCCAATGTGATGAGGGTCGCAGCGGCGCCCAGCGCGCTACGGCTGAGATGACGGGGTATGAGCGGCATGGCTCGGGTGCCCTTCTGCCGGGTGCTTCGAATCTGCGAATGCAGGGGGCGCTTGCTGATCATACCGCGAATTGACATGACCCACACGGGCGCCCCGTTGTACCGGGGCTCCAGGCGGCTTGTCGTGGTGCCGCCGTTTGCGGAGGCCTGAGGGCCGTGCCGCCGGGGGTAGTATACTCGTGACCCTTCGACAAGCCAGCCCGAGGGGGCGCAGTGACGACCATCGGGATACCTCGGGCGCTCCTCTACCACAAGCGTCACGTGCTCTGGAGCGCCCTGTTGGAGGGCATCGGCTGCCGGACCGTTGTCAGCCCGCCCACCAACAGGCGCATCCTGGAGCGGGGCACCCGGCTCGCCGTGGACGAATCCTGCCTGCCCATGAAGGTCTACCTCGGCCACGTCGACGCGCTGCTCGGACGGTGCGACTGTGTGCTCGTGCCGCGGATGGAGTCGGTTGTCACGCACGAGCACATGTGCGTGAAGCTGATGGGGGCCTACGACATCGTGCGCAACACGCTGCCGGACGCGCCCGTGGTCGGATACGACGTCGACGTCTGCAACGGCGTGACCGAGAGGGCGCAGTTGCTGGGCTTGGCCGCGGAGCTCGGCGCGGGTCCGCTGCGCGCGCGGCGGGCGTTACGCGACGCCGCGATCGCCCAGCGGGCCTGGGAGGTCGAGCGGGCTGCGGAGCAGGAGGCGATGATCGGCGCGGACTCGGGTCGGACGCGGATCCTTCTCGTGGGGCACGCGTACAACCTCGCCGACGCTATGATCGGTCAACCGATCGTCAGCCTGCTCGGCGAGCTGGAAGTCGACGTGCTTGTGTCCGACCACGTCGACCACGAGCTGGCGAGGCGCCTCTCGCCCGCGTTTTCCTCGACGATCAAGTGGACCTACAACAAGGAGCTCCTCGGCGCGATAGAGATGTACAGCGGCAAGGTGGACGGGGTCGTGTTCCTCGTGACGTTCCCGTGTGGACCGGATTCGCTGATGGCCGAGCTTGCCAGCCGCAAGCTCGCGGACACGCCGGTAGTGACCCTCGTGCTCGACGAACTCGCCGGCGAGACCGGCCTGCGCACTCGGCTGGAGAGCTTCGTGGACATCCTCAAGATGAGGCGGGCTTCGTGAACGGTGACCGGCGTAGGGTCAGCTACCCGCACATGGGTGAGTACCACGTGGCGTTCCAGACGCTGGCCGAGGCGATGGGCGCGGAGGCGTGCAGCCCGCCCAAAATCACCCGTGCCACCCTGGAGCTGGGTGCGAGGCACAGCCCGGAGTTCGTCTGCGTGCCGTTCAAGTACAACCTCGGGAACTTCATCGAGGCGCTCGAGGCCGGCGCGAACGTGCTGGTGCAGGCCGGGGGCGGCTGCCGATTCGGGTTCTACGCGGAGGTGCAGGAACGCATATTGCGCGACTTGGGCTACGAGTTCGAGATGGTCAATCTGGCGTCCGTCTGGAAGGCGGGACCGCTGCTGTCGAGCTTCCGTAGGATTCACCCGCCCGCCTCGAACCGCCGGGTCGTGCACTCGGTCGCGCTGGCATGGAAGCAGGCCAAGGCCATCGAGGCGGTCGAGGGCTTCGTACGCCTCAATGTGGGCTTCGAGGTCGAGCGCGGCGCCATGGATCGCATCGTCGCGCGCTTCCTGCGCGAGCTGGGTGCCGCTCGGGACATGAGGTCCATCGCTCAGGTGCGGCACGAAGCGCTCAGCGACTTGACCGCGGTCCAACTCGACAAGCCCGCCGACCCCTTGCGGGTCGGAGTTGTCGGGGAGCTGTACGTCCTGATGGAGCCCTTCGCGAATTGCGGTATCGAACGCAGGATCGCGGACCACGGGGTCGAGGTGCACCGGTTCGTCACGTTGACCGGACTTCTGACGCACGGGCTGATCGGCAGGCGCAACGTCAGGCGCGACATCGGACACGCCAAGCCGTACGTCACCTATCACCTGGGCGCGGACGGCACCGAGAGTGTCGCCCGGACGTGCGTGCTGATGAGGGAGGGCTTCGACGGGATGGTGCATCTCAAGCCGTTCGGGTGCATGCCGGAGGTCTCGGCGATGTCTGCCCTCCAGCGCATCAGCCGCGAGCACACGTTCCCGGTCCTGTTCGTCTCCTTCGACGCTCAGACCGCGGACACCGGCGTTGCGACGCGGGTGGAGGCCTTTTGCGACATGCTTGCGATGAGGAGAAAGGGAGTGGCGGCAGGTGCGTAGCGGCTACCTCGGCGTCGACATCGGGTCGATATCGACCAAGGGCGTCGTCATCGACGGCGACGGGACTGTGCTGGCCGAGTCCTACCTGTGGACGGAAGGCGACCCGATCGGCGCGGTCAAGCGGATGCTAAGCGAACTGGACGGACAGCTTCGGGGAGGAGGCGTCGAGGTCGTCTCGGTCGGGGCCACCGGGTCGGCACGCGAGCTCATCGGCTCGATGCTCAAGGCTCAGGTGGTCAAGAACGAGATCACTGCGCACGCGATGGGCGCTCTGTGGCTGCACCCGGACGTTCGCACGGTGTTCGAGATCGGCGGTCAGGACTCCAAGATCATCATCCTGCGCGATGGCGTGCCGGTCGACTACGCGATGAACACGCTGTGCGCCGCCGGTACGGGCTCGTTCCTCAGCGCCCAGGCTCGACGGCTCAGCATCCCTGTCGAGGAGTTCGGCGAGTACGCGCTTCGCTCCGCAAGGCCCACGAAGATCGCGGGCCGCTGCACGGTGTTCGCTGAGTCCGATCTGGTCCACAAGGCGCAGATGGGATACCCGATCGAGGACATCATCGCCGGGCTTTGCCGCGCGATCGTGGCCAACTACCTCAACAACGTCGGCAAGGGCAAGGAGATCTGCGGTCCGATCGTCTTCCAGGGTGGCGTGTCCAAGAACGTCGGTGTCGTGCGTGCGTTCGAGGAGGTGACCGGCGAGCCGATTCGCGTGGATGAGCGCGGACACCTGACCGGCGCGCTGGGGATCGCCCTGCTGGCAAAGGGCTCCGGACGCGAGGAGCGTTTCGACTTCGGCGTGCGCGATATCGCCTTCGAAACGGCTGGCGCCGAGTGTGGAGGGTGCGCCAACGACTGCGAGGTCGTCTACGTGATGCGCGACGGCGAGATTCTCGACGGGTGGGGCAATCGCTGCGCGTCGGGGATGGAGCGCCTGAGGAGCCAGGCCGCCGCTCCTAAGAGGGCCTAACGGACGGGCGGAGGGCGATGGGCCGTCGCGCGGGATGCCCCCCTCGCCTGTGATGCCCGGGCGAGCCATCGCGGCGAGGTCCGGAGCGGGGTCGACAGAGGCTTGACCGGGGTTCCGAAACGCGCACCGCTCCCTTAGAATGTCGGCACCGCTCATGAGCCGCCGGCGTCCGCGCAGGCGGTTGTGTCGGCCTCGGCGTTCGCGCGCGTGGACAGGGAAGGAAGCGAACTAGCATGGAGATCGAGATCGGACGGGGTAAGACCGCACGCCGCGCGTACGGATTCGACGACATCGCGATCGTGCCCTCGAAGCGTACGAGGGACCCGCGCAACATCGACATCACTTGGTCGTTCAACTTCCGGGGGAACGACTACACCTTCCCGCTGCCGGTCCTCGCATCGGCGATGGACGGCGTCGTGGACCCGTCGTTCGCGATTACCATGGGCAAGCTCGGCGGGCTTGCGGTCCTCAACCTCGAGGGCATCCAGACACGCTACGCTGATCCGGCTCCCCAGCTCGATGCGATCGCCTCCTTCGATAAGGAAGAGGCGACCTACAGGATGCAGCAGATCTACGCGGCGGAAGACGTGAAGGCCGAGCTAGTCACAGAGCGCGTGGCCGAGATCAAGGCCGGGGGCGTGCTCGCCGCCGCATCTCTGACGCCCCAGAACGTCGAGAAGTTCATCGAGCCCGCGATGGCCGGCGGCCTCGACATCCTCATCATCCAGGGCACCGTGGTGAGTGCGGAGCACGTCTCGAGCTACGACAAGCCGCTCGACCTGAACTCGTTCGTCGAAGACCTCGACATCCCGTGCATCATCGGCGGGTGCTGCAGCTACCAGGGCGCGCTGCACCTGATGCGCGCCGGTGCCGTGGGCGTGCTCGTGGGCGTAGGCCCCGGACACGCCTGCACGTCGCGGCGTGTTCTCGGCATCGGCGTGCCGCAGGCCACGGCGATCGCAGACGCAGCCGCGGCAAGGACGCGCTGCCTAGAGGAGACCGGCCGCTACAGCCACGTCATCGCTGACGGTGGCATGCGCACCGGTGGCGACCTCGCCAAGGCGGTCGCGTGCGGCGCCGACGCCGTCATGATCGGCTCGCCGCTCGCCGGCGCTGAAGAGGCCCCGGGACGCGGCTATCACTGGGGCATGGCGACGTTCCATCCCGACCTGCCACGCGGCACGCGCGTGCGCGCGGGCAAGCTTGGCTCACTCGAGGAGATCCTCTTGGGGCCGGCTCACCAGAACGACGGCACCCTCAATCTCCTGGGCGGCCTCAGGACGTCGATGTCGACGTGCGGCTACGAGAACCTCAAGTCGTTCCAGAAGGCGGAGGTGCTGGTGGCTCCGGCGCTTCAGACTGAGGGCAAGGTCCTGCAAAACACGCAGGGCGTGGGGATGGGCCGCTAGTGTCCGACTACCACGAGGAGCAGGCGGTCGTGCTGGTCCTCGATTTCGGCGCGCAATATGCGCAACTGATCGCCCGGCGGGTGCGAGAGGCCCGTGTCTACTCCGAGATAGTCCCGTTCGACATCACCGCGGAGGAGGTGGCGTCCCGCCGGCCAGCCGCGCTTATCCTCTCCGGCGGACCCGCGAGCGTCTACGCGGAGGACGCGCCCCATATGGACGCGGCGATCCTGGGTCTTGGCATCCCGGTGCTCGGCTTCTGCTACGGCATCCAGGAGGTGGCGCTCCATCTGGGTGGCGAGATACCGCGCACCGACGTCGGCGAGTACGGCTTCGCCGAACTCGAGGTTCTCGGCGAAGGGGGCCGGCTGTTGGCTGGCGTGCCGGAGCGCTCGCAATGCTGGATGAGCCACCGCGACTCGGTGGGACGCGTGCCTGACGGCTTCATCGTCACCGCGCGGACCGCCACCACCGCGGTCGCCGCGATGGAGGACGCTTCGCGCAACCTCTATGCGACGCAGTTCCACCCCGAGGTCGCCCACACGGAGTTCGGTCAGCACATCATCCGTACGTTTCTGCACGAGATCGCTGGAATCCCGGCCACGTGGACCATGCTCAACATCATCGAGGAGACCGTCGAGCGCGTCCGAGAGCAGGTCGGCGATGCCCGCGTGATCTGCGGGCTGTCCGGCGGCGTGGACTCGAGCGTCGTCGCGGCACTGCTGCACAGGGCCATCGGTGACCAGCTCACCTGCGTCTTCGTCGACCACGGGATGCTTCGCCTCGACGAGGCCGAACAGGTCGTGCACACGTTCCGCGATACCTTCCACGTGAACCTCGTACATGTCGACGCGGAGGAGCGCTACCTTGCACTGCTCGCTGGCGTCGACGACCCCGAGGCCAAGCGCCGCATCATCGGCGAGGAGTTCTGGAAGGTGTTCTTTGAGGAGGCCACGAAGCTCGAAGGTGTGAAGTGGCTTGCTCAGGGCACGCTATACCCTGACGTTATCGAGAGCGGAAACAAGCACGCGGCCAAGATCAAGAGTCACCACAACCTGATCCCGTTCCCCGAAGGCGTGCATTTCGACCTCATCGAGCCGCTGAAGGCGCTGTTCAAGGACGAAGTGCGCGCGGCGGGAAGCGAGCTTGGGCTTCCCGACGAGATCGTGCACCGGCAGCCGTTCCCGGGCCCGGGGCTAGCCGTTCGTATCATCGGTGACATCACGCACGCCAAGCTCGAGAAGCTGCGCCGTGCTGACGCGATCGTGCGCGAGGAGATCGGCGAGTGGGACGCGGACCGCGAGGTCTGGCAGTACTTCGCGGTGCTGCCCGACATCAAGAGCGTGGGCGTCATGGGTGACGAGCGCACCTATGAGAACCCGATCATAATCCGCGCGGTCGCATCAGCCGACGCGATGACAGCGGACTGGGCGCGGCTGCCCCACGACTTGCTCGCGAAGATGAGCAATCGAATCATCAACGAGGTCGAGGGCATCAATCGCGTCGCGTACGACATCACGAGCAAACCGCCGGGTACCATCGAGTGGGAGTAGCGCCGACGCGAGCCGGGTGATGCTTCAGCTGGCTGAGTCCAGACTTGCGCGCGCCCTCGTCCCATCGGCCAATACTGCCGCTCGGCCCTTCGTGGACGCCCTTCGGTAGTCTGGTTCTGTGCCGTCGCGCGGTCGCGTGCGATAATCTGCGCACCCGGGGCGAGGGAGCCGCGGATCCACGTGACGAAGGGGGCGCACAGATGCCCGAGGAAAACGCTGAAGCCCAGGCTCGCATCGGCGAGATCCGTGCGCGGATCGACGAGATCGACTGCCAGATCGTCAAACTGCTGAACGAACGCGCGGCGATGGCGCTCGAGATTCGCGCTCTCAAGCCGCAGGTCCACTGGGGGCTCTACGACCCCAAGCGCGAGGAGGAGATATTCGCCCACCTCGCGAGCTGCAACGAGGGACCGCTCTTCGCGGACAACCTGCGCGAGATCTACAGCGCCATCTTGCATGTGATGAAGGAGATGAGGGGCTGATGGCCGCCCAAGACGCCCGAGCCATCGGCTCCGTGACGCGCGACGGGGCGGTGTCGATCATCGCTGGGCCGTGTTCGGTCGAGAGTCTCGAGCAGATGCGAGAGGTCGCGGCGGTCCTGAACGAGCTCGGCATCACTATCATGCGGGGCGGGGCCTACAAACCGCGCACGTCGCCCTTCTCGTTCCAGGGGCTCGAGGAGGAGGGCCTCAAGATCATGAGGGAGGCTGCGGACGAGTACGGCCTCATGATCGTCACCGAGGTCACCGACTCCGCGCACGCCGAGACGGTCGACGCCTACGCCGACATCCTGCAGATCGGCACGCGCAACATGGCCAACTTCAGTCTGCTGCGTCGGATCGGCGAGGTCACCGCCGATAGCGGCAAGCCAGTCGTCTTCAAGCGCGGCATGGCTTCGACGATCGACGAATGGCTGCAGGCGTCGAATTACATCACCATGAACGGAAACGGGAACGTCATCTTCTGCGAGCGGGGCATCCGGACCTTCGAGACCGCCACGCGCTTCACGCTCGACATCACGGCTGTCCCGGTTGTGAAGTCACTTTCTCTCATGCCCATCATCGTCGACGTCTCACACCCGGCGGGCCGCGCCGACCTCGTGCCTGCGATGAGCCGTGCCGCTGTGGCGGTGGGCGCCGACGGGATCATGGTCGAGGTGCACCCGGATCCGCGCGAAGCGCTGTGCGACGGACCGCAGTCTCTTGATTTGGAAGGATTAAGGGAGCTTGTTGTCGAAGTGTCCAAGGTGGCCGATGCCGTGGGCACGACGCTCGCGTAGCACTCCGATCACGGCACCGCCAACGCGTTCGGGGGTCTTCTGGCGCGGGGGTCTGGTGGACGACGGACTGAAGCATCGATGTCCGCACTGCAGCGCGACGGACGCCCGCCGCTTGGGCGAGTGCTCCGTCTGCCGGCACGCTGTCTGCGAGCGCTGCGGCAACGTGCAGTTCGCGTCGGGTGAGCGCCGTGTCGTCCACGACGAATGCGTCAAACACGATGCCGACGCGTTCCGCATGATCAGGTTCGTGCGGTGAGGCTTGAACGGAGAGGTTTGAGGTACTGAGGCGCCGGGGTTGAGGTGCTACACTACCTCGGCCATGGCTATCGACCTCTCCCTCCTTAACCCCGCGCAGCGCGACGCCGTCGAGGCGACCGAGGGTCCGTTGCTCGTGCTCGCCGGCGCAGGGTCAGGCAAGACGCGCGTGCTCACCTATCGGATCGCACACCTCGTGGCCGACCATCATGTGAGCCCGGCCGAGATCCTCGCGATCACGTTCACCAACAAGGCCGCCGCCGAGATGCGGGAGCGCCTCGGTCGCCTGCTGGGCACCATCGGCGCCGCGTGGGATGCGCGCTCGATGTGGGTGATGACCTTCCACGCGATGTGCGTGAGGATGTTGCGCCTCGACGGGCACCTGCTCGGGTTCACGTCGAGCTTCACCATCTATGACGATGACGACGGCAAGCGCCTCGTCAAAGAGGTGCTGCGTGAACTGGGCTTCGACGAGAAGCGCTACCCGCTCAACGCCGTGCGCGCGCGAATCTCGTCGGCGAAGAACGAACTTCTGGGCCCTGCCGGGTTCGAGTCCAAGGCGTTCACGCCGCTCGACAAGGCTGCCGCGAAGGTCTACCCCCGCTACCAGCAGCGTCTGCGCGCCAACAACGCCATGGACTTCGACGATCTTCTCGTCAATGCTCACACTCTCCTCGCAGAACACCCGGAGGTCCTGCGCGCCTACCAGGAGCGCTTTCGCTACATCAGTGTGGACGAGTATCAGGACACTAACCACGCGCAGTACGCGATCACGACACTCCTGGCCGCCGGCCGGCGCAACCTCATGGTCGTGGGCGACGACGACCAGTCGATCTACTCGTGGCGGGGCGCCGACATCCGAAACATCCTCGAGTTCGAGAGGGACTACCCGGAGGCGAAGGTCGTCAAGCTCGAGGAGAACTACCGCTCGACAGCGCGAATCCTCATGGCGGCGAACGCGGTCGTCGCGCACAATGCGAACCGCAAGCCCAAGACGCTGTTCACGAGCAACGCCGAGGGCGAGAAGATCGCGAGCTACCTTGCGACCGACGAGCGCGACGAGGCGCGCTTCATCGCGGGCGAAATCGACCGCCTTTCCCGCACGGAGCACCGTCGCTTCCGTGACGTCGCCGTGTTCTACCGCATGAACGCGCAGTCACGCACGCTCGAGGATGCGCTGCTGCGCGCAGGGATTCCCTACCGCATCGTGGGCGGCACGCGCTTTTTCGACCGCGCGGAAATCCGCGACGTCACGGCATATCTGAAGGTGGTCGTGAACCCCGCGGACGACATCTCGCTTCGCCGCATCGTCAACACGCCGAAGCGCGGAATCGGGGACACGACGCTCGACAAGGTGGCAGCGCTCGCCCGCGAGTGCGGGATCGGGTTCGAGGAGGCGATGCGCGCCGAGGTCCTCGGAGAGTGTCTCAACGCCTCGGCATGCGCCCGCCTCAGGGCGTTCACGGAGCTGCTCGACGAAATGCGCTCGCTCGCGGGAGACCTGCGTGACCTCGTAGAGCTGATCGTCCAGAAGTCCGGGATCGTCGCCGCCCTTGAGGCGGAGGGCACCGACGAGGCGCGGGGCCGCGCGGAGAACGTGCGCGAGTTCTTCACGGTGGCCTCGGAGTTCGCCGCCTCTCACGAGCCGGCC
>JBBIJX010000027.1:0-21876 GCA_037445775.1 Actinomycetota bacterium | reverse complement strand
AACTTCGGCGTCGATTCCGGCTGTTACCCGCTTGGCAGCTGCACGATGAAGTACAACCCGCGCGTTAACGAGGACGCGTGCCGGCTTCCCGGGTTCTCCGGACTCCATCCTTATCAGCCTGTTGATACGGTGCAGGGCGCGCTCAAGCTGATGGTGGGACTCGCCGATGGTCTGGCGGAGATCTCGGGTCTCCCGGGAGTCACGCTGCAGCCCGCCGCCGGCGCACACGGCGAATTCACGGCGCTGATGATGTTTCGGGCCGCTCATGTCGCCGCTGGGGACGCGCGCGCGAAGGTAGTCATCCCCGATACCGCCCACGGCACGAACCCCGCCACGGTCTCGGTGTGCGGCTACGAGACGGTCACGATCGCGAGCGACGAGAACGGCTGTGTTGACCTAGACGCCCTGCGCGATGCTCTCGACGACGATGTCGCTGCGGTGATGCTCACGAATCCGAACACGCTCGGTCTGTTCGACCCGCGCATCCTCGAGATCACGACAGCTGTGCACGAGGTAGGTGCTTACGCCTACTGCGACGGAGCGAATCTCAACGCCATCCTCGGGATCAGCCGCCCGGGCGACATGGGTTTCGACGCCCTGCACATCAACCTGCACAAGACGTTCTCCACACCGCACGGCGGCGGCGGTCCGGGCTCCGGACCTGTTTGCGTCACCGCCGAACTCGCGCCCTACCTGCCCGGTCCGGTGCCCGTCACGTATGCGGACGGTACTCTCGGGTGGGACTACCCCGAGGCGACTATCGGGCGGGTGCGCGGCTTCCACGGCAACTTCGGTGTGCTCGTTCGCGCGTACGCGTACCTCCGTGCTCTCGGATTCGAGGGGCTAAGGGAAGTCGCCGAGCAAGCCGTGTTGTCTGCGAACTACCTGCGCGCGAGGCTCGAGGGCACGTACCGGGTGCCGTACGACCGGACGTGCATGCATGAGTTCGTCGTATCCGGTTCGATCCAGAAGGCCGGGAACGGCGTACGTACGCTCGACATCGCAAAGCGGCTGCTCGACTACGGTATCCACCCACCCACCGTCTACTTCCCGCAGCTGGTGGACGAGGCGCTCATGATCGAACCCACGGAGACCGAACCGCTCGCGTCGCTTGATGCGTTGGCGGAGGCGCTGCTGCTGATCGCCGGCGAAGCAGCGGCCAACCCAGAGCTGGTGAAGGGTGCGCCGTACACCACGCCGGTCCGGCGGCTCGACGAGGCTCGTGCGGCGCGCACCCCCGATCTACGCTGGACGCCCTCGGGAGACTGACGTGGCGAGCAGTTGGCGCCTGATCGTGGACGGACCCCTCGACGGCGCGCTCAACATGGCGCTCGACCGAGCGGCTCAACTGGCGCGTGAAGAGGCGAGTATCCCGCCTACGCTCCGCCTGTACTCGTGGAAGCGGCCGACGGTGTCGCTCGGCCGCTTTCAGACGAGAGACTCAGTGGACCGGGACGCAGCGCGCACGCGGGGCGTCGACGTCGTGCGGCGGCCCACCGGAGGTCGCGGCGTCCTCCATGATGATGAGGTGACGTATTCGATCATCGCGTCCGTTGAAGACGGCGTCCCGCGCGGAGTGACGGCTGCGTACATGCACCTGTGCGGACCCCTGGTCGCTGCCTATCGTGCACTAGGCATCGACGCGCGAATCACCGAGAACGATAAGGCGTCGGCCGCATCACAAGCGTGCTACCTGGCAACGACACGCGCGGATCTGTCGCTCGGCGAGAAGAAACTCGCCGGATCCGCCCAGGTTTGGTCGGGTTCGACAGTGCTCCAGCACGGGTCGTTCACCAGAACCCGCGACCTCGCACGGGAGCGGGAGGTATTCGGCCTGTCCGAGGAGGAGATGCGACGTCTTGCGTCTCACGCCGTCGTCATGTCAGACGTGGCGGGTACGATGCCCACGCCTGACGAGATCATAGGTGCGATAGTGAGCGCGTTCGAGCGCGCGTTGAGGATTCGGCTGGTCCCGGGAGCACACACAGCACGAGAGGCCGAACTGGCCGCCACACTCATCGACGCGGCGCGCCATGTAACGATGACCTCGGCGTCCACCTGAGGTTTCGGGTTCTCGAGCGGTCTGGCGTGCGGCGACTGCGGTACAATCAGAGGTGACGGAAAGGAGGGGGCGGCCATGACGGAACCGGAGTATCCCGGCGGCGAGCTCCTCGACATAGGCGAGAAGTCCAACCAGGAGTTGCGAGAGCTGCTCGACGAGCTCTACGCGGAGGAGCAGCGCGTCTCGTATCGCCGCAGGGTCCTGCACGGGAAGATCGACATCCTGCGCTCGGAACTCGTTCGCCGCCTCAAGAGCGGCCGAGAGGCTGGGGAGGACGTCATCAGCGGCGGCGACGTCGAGCGTCTGATCGACATCCTGGCCAACGACCTCAGGGGCGTCTCACGATTCGACGTGGCCGTCTCTCCGGATGACGAGGCCGACGACTGAGACGGCCAGTGAGAGTTCTCGAACGGTCACCAAACGAGGAGGCAGCGTGTCGACTTTGAACCAGCGCATCAACGCATTCTTCTCCGAGATGGCAACGGACGCCGTCGAGGAGCGGGTTATCGAGTACGTCGTGCGTGAAGTCCGTAGCGGCCGTCGCCTCATGGAGGTGATCGAGGATCCCTACGTACGCAATCGCCTCAATGAGGACAAGCGCGCATCCGTGCTCGAGAACCCCGAGATCGTCGACGCGATCGAGCAGGAGATTCGCGCCGCCATGACCAAGCCCGAGCTTGGCTTCGGCGGCTAGGCGTCCGCAAGGAGGTGGCCACAGTGTCCGACTGCGCCGTGTGCGGCGCCCAACTCGAGGACTTGCACGGACCCTGTCCGGCGTGCGGGGCCACCGTCTCTCAGGCGACCGAGTCTTTTGAGCCGGTATCGGTCGACCAAATGGAAGCCGGACCGTCCGCGACGGCGGCGGAGGGTCCCGCACTCATCGTGCGCAAGGGTCCGCAGAGCGGCGAGAGGTTCTTCTTGGACCGCCCGCACCTGACGGTGGGTCGCGATCCGCAGAGCGACATCTTCCTCAACGACATGACGGTGTCGCGTTCCCACGCATTCCTTGTCGTTTCGCATGGCGAGGTGACTGTGCGGGACGCTTCGTCCCTGAACGGTACCTACGTCAACGGGGTCTGCGTCGACGCGGCGCCGCTCAGCGACGGAGACGTGCTGCAGGTCGGCACGTTCCGGATGGTGTTCGTATCGGGAACGGGCGCCGCGCGGTGAATGCGCGTGACTACCTCACAATCGGAGAGGTCGTGCAGCGGCTCGAGGTGGCCTATCCCGACCTGTCGATCTCGAAGGTGCGCTTTCTTGAGGACGAGGGGCTGATAACACCCGAGCGCACGCCAGGGGGCTACAGGAAGTTCAGTCAGGCCGATGTGGCGCGGGTGGAGATGATTCTGCGGCTGCAGAAGGAGCACTTCCTCCCACTCGCCGTGATACGCGAGAAGCTCGCGGAGTTCGATAGGGGACGCATTCCCGCAGAACTCCAGCGCACCATCGGGGTGGAGGAGCCTATCGTCAGAAGGGTGTCCGAGGAAGGGCCTCTCGCTGTTGAGGATGCGCCCTCCGCCTTGGGCGTACCCGCGTCCTTCATCACCGAGCTCGCGGAGTTCGGCATCATCGATCTTACCAGCGGGGATAGCGGCGACGCTATCGACCGGGCTGATGTGGCTTCGGTGCATGCCGCGTGGGATCTGCGGCGTTTCGGCGTCGAGCCTCGGCATCTCCGGATGTACGGTACGTTCGCCGACCGTGAGGCCACCTTGTTCGCACAGATCGTGCTGCCCACGTTCCGGCACCGATCGCCTGAGACGCGCCAGCGCCTCGCGGAGACTCTGAACGAGTTGGGCAGCCTCACCGACCAGCTGAAGGGACGCCTTCTGCGGCGGGCGCTCGCTCGCGCATTCGAGGACCACGCGTAGCGGATGGTTACCGGAAACGACACGACGTATGGGTCGGGCTCGGCGGGCTCAGGACCCCATCCGCAGCTAGACCAGATCGACTTCGCACACGCGAGTGAGCGTGTCGCCGCTGAGATCCTCGACTTCTACAAGGTGCGTTGGCTCTATGAGCCAACGACATTCCCCATCCAATGGGATGGGGAGGGCAACGTCATCGCGTCTTTCACACCCGACTTCTACCTGCCGGAATTCGACCTCTACATCGAGCTCACCACCATGAGCCAGAAGCTCGTGACCAAGAAGAACCGTAAGGTGCGACGGCTCAAGGAGCTCTACCCGGACGTGAACGTCAAGGTCTTCTACCAGAAAGACTTCCGGGCGCTGCTCGCCCGCTTCCGAATCTCATCCGAGGCCAGGTCGCACTCTGACGGCGGCGGGTTCGTGGCGTCCTCCCGCACTCACGACACAGACGGGACGGACGTCGGTTGAGTCGCAGCGTCGCGCTACCCGCCGAGTGTCACCGGGTGCTCGTCACAGCGGACGAGATCGCCACGCGCGTCGCCGAACTGGGTGTCGCGATCACCCGGGACGCGGCTTCTGACTTGCGGCTCGTGACCGTGCTCAGAGGGGGACTGTTCTTCCTTGCGGACCTGTGCCGCGAGGTCGAGTTGCCTGTCTCCGTTGACTTCATGTCCGTCGCTGCGTATTCGCCCGGCTGCGGCGCGTCCGTCCGTGTCACCAAGGATCTTGACGATGACATCCGCGGGGCCCACGTGATCCTCGTCGAGGACGTTGTCGACACCGGGCTGACCGTCAACTACGTGCTTTCGTGGTTGCGCGCCCGTGACCCAGCGCGTCTTGAGGTTTGCGCGCTCTTCGACAAACCGGCGCGGCGGATCGCGGAGGTGCCTATCGCCTATCGCGGGTTCGAGATGGGGGATGAGTTCCTCGTGGGGTACGGGCTGGACCTCGACGGACGCCTTCGGAATCTGCCGTTCGTCGCTTCACTGCGCGAGGAGCTCGTGTTCGGGTAGCGTTACGCGCGCGGTCCGGCAGGCCGCCGGGCGCGGGGTAAGCGGGTGGAGCGGGACCATCCTTCGCGGTAGGCTGTTCGAGCGGCTACGAACGTACTGAGAGAGAGGAAGCTCTGTGGACCTGTCGAGCTACATCCGCGACATCCCTGATTGGCCGAAGGAAGGCATCGTATTCAAGGACATCACCCCGTTGCTGGCCAGCCCTGAGGGGTTCCGGGCAGCCATCGACACGCTCGCGGACGAGTACGCCGACGCCGGAGTGACGAAGGTGGTAGGCGCCGAGGCTCGCGGATTCATCTTCGGCGGAGCCCTCGCCTACACTCTCGGTGCGGGGTTCGTGCCCGCCCGCAAGCCGGGCAAGCTGCCGTGGAACACCACGCAGGTCACCTACGATCTCGAGTACGGCACCGATACCCTCGAGGTCCACGAGGACGCCGTCGGCCCCGGCGACGCGGTGCTCATCGTCGATGACGTCCTTGCGACGGGCGGTACGGCGGCGGCGAAGGCGGCACTGGTGGCCGAGACGGGGGCGGTCGTCGCCGGCTTCGCGTTTCTCATTGAACTCGACTTCCTCGAGGGGCGTGCGCGACTGCCCGAGGGCATTCCGATCATCTCACTCATACACGTAGAATGACGTCCTGAGCACGCCGAACGTGCTAGACTGAAAGACGACGGCACGGAGCCGCACGGTACCTCGACCGCAGCAGTGATCGGCAGCAGGAGGACAGGTGCGCGTCTCGATCGGCACTCGCGCATACACGCGCGTCACGGCGCTTCTGGTCGCAGCCGTGCTTGCGCTCGGTGTGGCGCCCGTCTCTGCCGCTCCGTCGAATGCGAAGATCCGAGCCGCGCGGGCTGAAGCGGAAGCGGCGCGCGAGCGGCTGGATGACCTCGCCGCGGATCTCGAAGAGCGCTCCGAGGAGTACTACGAGGCGCAAGCGGACCTGGAAGAGACCGATGCGCGCATCAGGCGCGCCCAAGCCGAGCTCGAAGCAGCACTGGTCGAGCTCGACGTCGCCGAGATGAGGCTGAACGGTAGAGCCAACGCCATCTACCGCAACGGGCCTATCGACCTGGTCGCCGTGATCGTAGGCTCGAGCGACTTCCGCGACTTCGTCACGCGGCTCGACCTGATGCGGCGCGTGACCCAAAGCGACGCCTCTCTGGTTCGTGACGTGAAGACCGCGAGGCGACGCATCGAAAGTACGCGTTCGACACTCGAGCGGCGCAGGGCCGAGCAGGTAGTCCTCAGCGAGAAGGCCAAGCGCCGTCAGCGTGAGGTGAACCGCGCAGTGCGGTCCCAGAAGTCTTACATTCGTTCGCTCGACTCCGATCTCAAGCGACTGGTCGCCGAGGAACGTGAGCGTCAGGAGGAGCTGGCGCGCAGGCGAGCGGAGGAGGTTGCCGAGGCCGCCAGGCGGGTCGCCGCCAATGTAGGGCGGTCGGATCGTGAGTTCGACGAGGCGAGACTCTCGGGGTCTCATGGTGACGTGGTTCGACTCGCTCGGGAGTACGTCGGCAAGACACCGTACGTCTGGGGAGGTACGACACCCGCGGGCTTCGACTGCTCCGGGCTCGTGCAGTACGTCTACCGGGAGATCGGCATCATCCTTCCGCGGACGAGCCGCCAGCAGTTCCGGGTCGGCGCCTACATACCGCCCGACAGGCTCGATCTGCTCGAACCGGGCGATCTCGTGTTCTTCGGGCGGGGCGGCGATCCGTCTCGCATCCATCACGTCGCCATCTTCAGCGGGGATGGGATGATGGTGCATGCCCCGCAGACCGGCCAGATGGTCAGCGAGACGTCTCTACTCGGGCGGATCGCCACTCGTGGCGACTATGTAGGGGGTACGCGTCCGTAGAGCGCCATGTACGCTTGAGGGCACGCCAGTCGCGCTGCTCAGCGCATGTGGAGAAGCTGTTCGCTGTGATATCATGCGCGACGCCTTGGCATATCTGCCGGGTCGTACTTGACGATCACGGGGTGACGGTGAGCCGGACGCTGCTCTTGGGAAACGAGGCAGTCGCGCTCGAGGTGGCTGCCGACTTCTCACTCGCGGGTCGAAGATCGCTCGTAACGATGACAGGCTTGCCTGGAGGGGAGTGCGCACAGTGAACGTGACGCAGCTCAGTGTGTTCATCGAGAACGAGGCGGGGCGTGTGAGCGAGGTGACCGACGTCCTCGGCAAGGCGGGTGTCAACATCCGCGGGTTCTCTGTGTCAGATACGGCTGACTACGGCATCATCCGGCTCATTGTGAACGACCCTGACTCCGGTCATGCCGCGCTCGAGGATGCCGGATTCACGGTCAAGAAAGCTGAGGTCATCTGCCTCAACCTGCCCGATCAGCCCGGCGGTCTGGCGAGTGTCCTGAAGCTCGTATCGGAGGCCGGGGTCAACATCGAATATGTGTATAGCCTCATCTCGACCTACGCGGTCATCAACGTCGCCGACGTTGATCGGGCGGTGTCGATGCTCAAGGGCACGCCAGTCAAGCTTGTGACCCAAGCGGAGATCGCCAGAATCTGAGGCCCGACAGGAAGCCGGCCGCATGCGGAGGGCCCTGCAGTCCACGGACGACATACTGGTACCTCGACGGCCTTGAGGTGCGTATAGAGGTCGAAGAAGCGGTGTTTTCCGATATCATGGCGGACGTGGGCGCCTTCCAAGCGAATGTCGCCGAGAAGCTGCAGTCGGTCCACGGGTTTCGGGCGAAGGATGTTCGTGGAGCCAAGGGCGATTGAGCGCCCGGCCGGCAGGGCGAGGCGAGTGCTGGAAGGGCGGGAGGAGCACCGATATGGGCGCTCCCGCTTGGAACACGTGAGGAGTCCTTGTGCCCGGATGGGTCACCGTGACCCTTATCGCTGTTGGCGGAGTGCTGTTCGTGGCGGCGAGCGCGGCCGGCGTATTCTTCGCATGGCGAGCCTACGGGCGCCGTGTGCTGCTGCGCCTTGTCGCGCGGACCGAAGCGGTGGAGGCGGTCGGCCAGGCTCTCGTGGACTGTGTGGAGCGGCTAGCTCACGCCGATCACGCGGTGCTTGAGGAGTTCGCCTGCGACGCGGAGTCGTCGGAACGGAGGGCGTTGCACGAGGTCGCGATGCGTGCGTGGCTGTTGGCACGCGAACTCGACTCGATGCCTCTGCCTCGTGCGCTGATTCCCACGGCTGAGAGTCTCGCGGATGCCGCGATGGTCGTGCACCAGGAGGCGTCGCGCATCGGGGACGGTGTTGTTGGCGAAGCGGCGCTCGACGCGCTCGCCCGCACGGACCTGGTGCGCGTCAAGGCGTACGCTTCAGCTGCCAGAACGCGAGTGAACGACGAGTGTGTCAGCCATGGGCTCGATGATCTGGCCGTTTACGGCGGAGGTCTCTACCTGTGAAGGCCTTGAGCAACAATGTCGTTCGTGGCGCGGTTGCTGTCGCGGTGCTGGTCGTGCTCGTCTTCATCGTGATGGGATGGTGGCGGGAGTACCGTGCGGCGAACGAGGGCGCGGTGCCCGCAGAGGCCGTGAACGAGAGTGTCGAGAGCACCCCGACTGACGGCGCAGGGGGGGAGGAGCCGGAGGGGGGGAGCGGCGAAGCCGAGCCGTCCGACACGGAGGCGCCTCCTCCGGCAGCCGAACCTGACAACACCGTCATCGTGCTGATCGACGGGCTCAACTTCCGCGCTGCGCCCGACTCGACCGCGCGTGCGATACGGGGCCTGGACAAGGGCGAGAAACTCAGGTTACTGGGGACACAAGATGGGTGGCACGAGGTCGAGGACGACGACGGCACGACCGGGTGGGTTTCGAGCAATCCGAACTACACTGAAACGGAACGGCGGTGAGCGGTATGCGGGTGATCGGGGCGGCTGACGAGTTCTGGCGAGTTCGGCTGACGCGGATCGATGCTTCAGGGGCACCGGATTTCGAGTGGCGTGACGACGTCCTGTACCGCTCACCGTCTGTCGACGAGCCAGCGATGATCGAGTCATGGAACGTCGAGGCGGTTCGTATAGAGGACTACGACACGATCGTATGCATCGGAACGTTTCCGCGCCGCGACGAAGCCGAGGCCTTTCTGCGGCGCGTGACTGAGGACCTGGCCGAGATGACGAAGCACCAGTTTGAAGAGGTGTACCTGTCTTCTGGCGGGTCCTGAGAGACCGAACCTTGGACAGCAACTCCCTGGAGTGAGGGAAGACGCGATCTGAGCGCAACGTACATAAGATGCATTATCAGACATTTGGTCCAGTTCGTGACGCCGCGCCCGGAGGGTGCTGCTGCCTGGAATCGAGCTGACCGAGCAGTTCAGGGCCGCCTCGTTCGTGATGGAGGCGCTTCACGATCCCTGTGGACGTATGAGGCGGCCCCGGACCGCGACATCGCGGCCCGGGGCCGTCTGGCCGACTACAAGCGCCCTCGACGCGGGCGCTACGACCTCTTAGGATTCGGACTCTGCGGCCTGGGCCTGCAACCCGCCACCGAAGTCCGGTGAATCTACCGCCAGCCCTTTGCTCTCCGGCGGGAGTACGAGATTCAGGATCACACCGACAACGGTGGCAAGCGCCATCCCGGGCACCGTGTAGTCGCCTACGGGGATCTTGATCTCGGCGACCTCCATGCCAATGCCTAGAACGAGCACGACGCTTGAGAGAATGAGGTTGCGGCTGTGTGAGTAGTCGATTCCGCTGTCGACGAGCATGCGTAGGCCGGATGCGGCGATTAGACCGAAAAGCAGGATGGACACGCCTCCCATGACAGGTGTCGGGATGCTCCCGATGAGGGCTCCCAGCTTGGGCACGAAGCCGCCTATGACGAAGGCCAGCGCGCCGGCGTACCAGAACAGCTGAACGGCGTAGATCCTGGTGACCGCCATGACCCCGATGTTCTCCGCATATGTCGTCGACGGTGTTCCGCCGACCAGTGCTGACAGCGATGTCGCGAGGCCGTCGCCGGTGAGTGAGCGCGGCAGCAGCGGGTTGAAGTCCTTGCCGGTGATCTCGTTGATGACCAACAGGTGCCCGATGTGCTCAATGATCACCACGAGCGCCACCGGGGCGATGAGCATGACGGCTGAGAGCTCGAACTTCGCGATGGTGAGCTCGGGCAGGCCTACCCATGCGGCATCGAGTACCGGCTGGAAGTTCACTAGTCCGAACGGGATGGCTGCGACGTAGCCCACGATGATGCCGAGCAGGATCGGGATCGTGGCGACGAATCCCTTGAAGTAGCTTGAGAACGCGATCGCCGCCGCGAGCGTGATAGCCGCAACGGTGACCAGGTTCCAGTCAAGTCCTTCGGCGGGATTGGCGAACGGGAACAGCGACATCTTGATCGCAATGCCCGCAAGTCCGAGCCCGATGATGATCACGACCGCGCCGACAAGCGCCGGAGGCAGCAGCCGGTAGAGCCACCCGGTCCCGAACGCCTTGATCACGCCGGCGACGACGACGTAGACAAGTCCGGCCACGACGAGGCCACCGAGCGCGTAGGGCACCTTGGCCGGGTCTGCGACTCCGCCGACGACGCCGGCGACAGCGGCGATTGGCGCGATGAACGCGAAGGAGGAGCCAAGGAAGCTCGGGATCTTCCCCTTGGTCAGGATGAGGTACAGGATCGTTCCGGCCCCAGATGTCATGATCGCTACGGATGGGTTGAGGCCCGTGAGAATCGGCACGAGGACGGTAGCGCCGAACATCGCCATGAGATGCTGGAGCGCGAGAGGCACCGCCTGCATGACGGGCAGTCGCGCGTCGGTTTGAACGATCGGGCGTGACATCGGCAACCTCCTAGCCGGCGATGAGGTCGAGGATGGGGCCCTGTAGGAACCCGAGCAGGAACGCGAACGATGCGATCCACATGAGCGGGTGTACCGCGCGCGCCTTACCGTAAAAGACCTTCAGCAACACGTAGGTGATGAAGCCAAGGCCGATTCCCCAGCTGATGTTGTACGTAAGCGGGATACCCACGATCGTCAGAAATGCGGGAAAAGCCTCCTCGGCGTCGGTCCACGGGATGTCACGGACCGTCTGCATCATCAAGAAGCCCACGATGATCAGGGCGCCTGCGGTGATCGGGAACGACGTGAAGTTCGCACCTTCCGGCACGGTGAAGCCACTGCCGGCGAAGCTGCCGAACCGCTCGGTGTTATCGACGCTGTAGCCGCCTCCGATCATCCGTACGACCGGCGTGAAGAATGCCGCGAGGGCGAATGCGGCGCCGGTGATGATCGCGGTCAGCCCGGTGCGACCTCCTTCTGCGACTCCGGCCGCAGACTCGATGTAGGTCGTTATCGAAGAGGCGCCGAACAATCCGCCCGTGGCGGCCGCCGCGGAATCGACGAGCAGTATGTTCTTGATGCCAGGGACCTGACCCTGAGCATCGGTGAAGCCTGCCTGCTCACCCACGGAGATGACGGTGCCCATGGTGTCGAAGAAGTCAGAGAGCATGACCGCGAACACCGCGAACAGCAGTGCCGGGGTGAAGACTTGGGCAAGTGCGATCGACGACGTGCCCTCCGGCGTCTGGAACGGCGCCAAGAACGTGGAGAAATCCAAGGGAGCGACGATTGCGGACGGAAGCGACGTGACACCCAGGAGGAGCGCCGCGACGGTCGCGACCAGAATGCCCCAGAGGATCTCGCCCTTCACCTTCAGAGCCATGAACGCCAGGATCGAGAAGAGCCCGATCAGTGTGATCCACACGTACTTGCTGGTGAAGTCACCCAGCGAGACCACTGTCGCGGCATTGGGTGTGATGATGCCGCCCTCGATAAGCCCGAGCACCGTGATGAAGAGCCCGATTCCGACGCCGATCGCCCGTTTCAGGTCTAGCGGAATGGCGTTCATGATCGCTTCACGCAGACCCGAAAGAACGAGCGCGAAGATCAGCACGCCCTCGACGAAGATGACCGCCATGCCCACCTGCCAAGGCACGTTCGCCTGCTGGAACCCTATGATCGAGAAGGTGACGACGGCGTTCAGGCCCATGCCGGACGCCAGCGCGAGCGGACGATTGGTGATGACACCCATGGCAACGCACATGATGGCGGCGCCGAGTGCGGTTGCGGTCACCGCCCCCTCGAACGGGACGCCTGCCGCGGACAGGATTCCTGGATTGACGAAGATGATGTAGGCCATCGTGAGAAACGTCGTCAGTCCCGCAACGATCTCGGTACGCAGGTCCGTGCCGCGCTCGGCGAACTTGAAGTAGCTCTCCATCTACACACCTCTCTCTGAGTGGGGCTCGTCACGTGCAGGTATCTTCAGGTGCGCTCAGTACCCCTCCGTCGTCGGCCCACCCCCCTCGGACGCCATGTGGCAGTGATCTCCAGCCGTCGAACAAGGAGTCTCGGGCGTAAAAAGCGGACCTAGGTAGCGAGCCGGTGTTGTCGCGGAGGTTGCGAGCATCTCAAGAATCGCTGTCGTGATCGGCGGCCTGAGATCCAGGGTTCGTAGCATGTCCGGCGCGACGAGTTCGATCGCTTCGATGCGTTCGTCTACGGACTCTGAGAGGAGTGCCCCTCCCACGACTTCGGCGGCGAACGTGACATTGACCAGGTGCCGAGGTCCGTTTGGGTCGATGGTGTCGTTGAGGACCAGCGGGCGACCGACGGTCACGTCCAACCCGGTCTCCTCGTGAACCTCGCGGACGAGAGCATCCCCGAGGGTCTCGCGGTAGTGGACTCCCCCGCCCGGCAACAGATGGTACGTAGCGTCACCGGCGCGATGCCTGACGACCACGACGTTGCCGTCGAGCAGAATCAGAGCGCCGACCCGCACGCGGGGCCCATCACAGCCCAGTCGAGCCAAAACCGCCGTCCCCCCTGGTTGTGACATCGAGTCCGTCGACGTCGACGACTTCGACGGTTGTGACCGGCTGAATGACGAGCTGAGCAATGCGATCTCCGCGGCGAATCTCGATAGGTGTGTCTCGGTCCAGATTGACCGCGATAACTTGGATCTCACCCCGGTAATGCGAGTCGATCAGCCCGGGCGTGTTGACAAAGGATAGACCGGAGCGGATTGCGAGGCCGCTCCTGGGTTGTACGAATCCCGCCTGACCGGGTGGTATGGCGACCGCGATACCCGTCCCCACAAGTGCCCGGCCGCCTGGCGGAAGCGTTAGGTCTTTGGCCGAGTACAGGTCGAGCCCCGCGTCGCCGTCGTGGGCGTAGCGCGGAAGCGGCAGTCCGGTATCCAAGCGCCTCACCTGCAGCTGAACGTGCAACGAGACCCCATCTCATCTCTCTGTAGCGAAGCGATCAGTTGAGACCCTTGAGTTCGGACGTGAACTCGTCGAGGTCTTTGAACTCCTTGTACACGGATGCGAACCGAACGTAAGCGACCTTGTCCAGATCCAGGAGACGCTGCAGGATCATGTCGCCCACATGCCGGCTGTCGACTTCATAGCGGAACGAGTTGTGGAGCTCGGACTCGATGTCGTCGATCAAAGCCTCAAGGCGTTCGATTGGGACGTTCCGCTTCGCAGTGGCGACTATCAGACCGCGCATCAGCTTGGCGCGGTCGAAGGGTTCGGGTTGCCCATCCTTCTTGACTACCATGAGCGGCATCTCCTCGCGCCGCTCATAGGTTGTGAAACGCTCGGCGCAGGACAAGCACTCGCGACGCCGCCTGATCGCATCTTGCGCCTCCGACGTGCGCGAGTCCACGACCTTGGTCTCGCTGTGCCCGCAGAATGGACACTGCATGATGCCACCCCTACATCTAGACTACCGGGGACGTTAGCACACAAGATGTAGGGTATCAACAGGCGGTGTTTAGAGGAGCGCGCCTTCGCGGGATACTCCCGCGGCGGTCAGTTCATCGCGACGACGATGTTTCGAGGCTGAGTCACGGGCACGACGAGTCTTGCGCCGGGGGCGATCGACGCGGAAGACAGGTCATTCAGGCGCACGATGAGGTCGACCGTCTGCGCCGTGGTCATGCCTTCGACGGGATGTCGCAGGGCGATCGTCCACAGCGCGTCACCCTCGACTACTGTGATGCGCTTGGAGCTCACGATGGCCGGTTCTGGATGGCGCGAGAGCAACGCAGACCCTGTCAGGATGCACGCAGCGAGTATGAGGCTCAGCGCGGGGCTCCGTACACCTCGTCCGCGTCGGCCACGGTGACGCCGGTTTCGGACGTATTCACAGCAGGTATCTTCCATGACCTCCAGCCTTTCCGGTTGGTTGTGATGCCACCCTAGCCCGAGGGTCTGACATGAAGACGGACGACGAATACGAACAGGTGTTCGTACTCCAATCATATAGAACACACGTTCGCTGTCAAGCAGTGAGCGAACGCGTGTTTGCCATCTACGACTGAAGTCGGTAGACTGCGGTCGTACACCTGTTCGATGCGTGAGGGAGCCCCCATGGCCTACCAGCGCGAACTGACTCGCCGACAGCAGCAGATACTGGACTTCATCAGGGCAGAGATCCATCGGAGGGGCTATCCACCCAGCGTGCGCGAGATTGGCGACGCGGTGGGCCTCTCCTCCTCTTCTACGGTTCACTCGCATCTAGCCGCGATCGAGGCGAAGGGCTATATCCGCCGTGATCCTTCCAAGCCCCGGGCCCTTGAGGTGTTCGACTTCCGCGACACTGACGCTGCTCTCGACTACAGCAGGATCCACTCAGTGCCACTTGTCGGGCAGGTTGCCGCAGGTCAGCCGATTCTTGCCGCTGAGAACATCGAGGCCACAATACCCCTGCCCGCAGAGTTCGCCGGCGACCGGACGTTCATACTCAAGGTGCGTGGCGACTCTATGATCGACGCGGGAATCCTCGACGGTGATCACGTCGTTGTTCGGCAGCAGGAGTCGGCCGACAACGGCGACATCGTGGTAGCGATCATCTCAGACGAGTACTCAGGGGAACCCGAGGCGACGGTGAAGCGCTTCTTCCGCGAGTCAGGTCGTGTTCGGCTGCAGCCCGAGAACCCAGCGCTCGAGCCGATCTACGCTCGTGACGTCACGGTGGTGGGCAAGGTGGTTGCGCTGTTCCGTCGTGTGTAGGAACACACGCGTCACGTTGTCGGCATTCCGCCGTGCGCGCCTTGTGTCCGTTCTTCGTCAGAGGGATTGGGATCGTCTTCAGGTTCAGCGAGAAACTCCTCGTACTTCTTGGCGACGTGCTCGGGTACACGTATGACGAGCCTCGTGCCGTCTGCGGTATGACGTTCGGAAAGGATGTGGCCCTGTTCGTGTGCGACCTGGACGAGGTCGCCGCGTGTGTAGGGTACGATGGCGGTGAGGGTCACGCTCCCACGCGACGCCTCGTCGGCGATGCGTGCGAGCAGGTCATCGATGCCGTCGCGCGTCAGTGCAGACGTGAACACCGCTCCGGGATGGCGCCGTGCGAGCAACACCCGCGCCTCGGTGTCCAGTGTGTCCGACTTGTTCAGAACGGTGATGCTCGGGCGTGTGTGTGCGCCGATCTCGTGCAGAACCTCGCGTACCGCCCGCATCTGCGCGTCCATATGAGTGGCGCCCGCGTCGGTGACGTGGAGCAGAAGATCCGCCTCCGCGACCTCATCAAGCGTGGACTTGAATGCCTCGACAAGGCCATGAGGAAGCTTGTGGATGAACCCCACGGTGTCCGTGAGAGTGATCTGACGGCCCTCAGGCAGGTCAAGCCGGCGGGTGGTTGAGTCGAGGGTGGCGAACAGCATGTCGTAGGCGAGTACGTCGGCGTTCGTGAGTGCGTTCAGCAGTGATGACTTGCCTGCGTTCGTGTAGCCCACCAGCACTATCCGATAGATGCCGGAACGGGCGCGGCGCTTGCGTTGCAGGTCGCGCTCGCCGGCGACGGAGTGGAGCTCCCGCTTCAGCTCGGCGATGCGCCGACGCGCGAGACGCCGGTCGACTTCGAGTTGGGATTCACCGGCACCGAATCGTGCTCCCCTGCCTCCGCCCAAGCGTTCGCGTTCCAGGTGGCCCCACATGCCGCGTAGACGCGGCAGCAGATACTGCAGCTGTGCGAGTTCGACCTGGAGCTTCCCTTCACGGCTTACCGCGTGCGCGGCGAATATGTCGAGGATGAGCTGGGTTCTGTCGAGCACGCGCACGTCCGGAAGCAGCCCTTCGACGTTGACCTGCTGGCTCGGCGTGAGGTCGTCGTCGAATACGACGAGCGTGGCTTGCCGTTCGGCAGCAAGCGCGGCGACCTCTTCGGCTTTGCCGGAGCCTATGAACGTGCGCGGATTTGGCCGGTCCAGGCGCTGGGTAACGCATCCCGCGACGTCGACGCCAAGCGTGTGTGCGAGACGCTCGAGTTCGGCGAGGGACTCGTCCACCGGCCATTCTGCGTCGTGCCGGTCGATACCAACGAGGACTGCGCGATCCCGCTCGGCGTCTTGTTCCTCGCCGGTATGTGGATACGTCCGGTCGCGGCCCACGGCGACAGCGCACTCCCTAGAGCTGCGTCTTGATGCGCTCGAGGGCCTCCGCGAGGCGGTCGTCGGGCGTGGCGAGTGAGATCCGGATGTAGCCCTCACCGTCAGGGCCGTACGCGTTACCGGGTGCGACGATGACGCCGGCCTTGTCCAGGACGTCGCCGGCGTACTGTGCGGATGTGCAGCCTGCGGGAATCCGTGCCCAGACGTAGATCGTGCCCTTCGGGGTGCGGGCCGACAGCCCGATAGATGCGAGCGCTTCCATGACCAGGTCACGGCGCCGCTGGTAGAGCGCGCTCATCTCAACCACATCGGTCTGATCTCCGAGCATCGCCTCGATCGCCGCGTCCTGGACCGCCGTGAAGATGCCGGAGTCGATATTGGACTTGACGGTACCGAGTGCCTTGATCGCCTCGGCGTTGCCCGCCGCGAACGCGACACGCCACCCGGTCATGTTGTACGCCTTGGAGCAGCTGAAAAGCTCGATGGCGACGTCCATGGCGCCCGGACGCTCAAGGATGCTGGGAGGCTTGTAGCCGTCGAAACCGATCTCTGAGTACGCGTTGTCGTGTACGAGCAGAAGGTTGTGCTCCGCGGCGAACGCGATGGCGCGGTCGAAGTAGTCCGTTGTCGCGATCGCCGAAGACGGGTTGTTCGGATAGCTCAGGAACATCATCTTTGCCGATGCGAGGACGTCGGACGGCGTGGATTCGAAGTCCGCGAGCCAGTCGGTGTCGTCGCCCATATGCATGAAGTGGCTCTGCCCACCGATGAGGACGCCCCCGGTGTGGTAGACCGGGTACCCGACGCCCGGAACGAGGGTGTAGTCGCCCACATTGACGAACGCGGGGAAGAGATGCGCGATCCCTTCCTTGCTGCCGATGAGTGCGAGTACCTCGGTCGTCGGGTCCACCGTGACGCCGAACCGGCGGCGCATCCACTCCGCGCAGGCCTCGCGGTACGGCTTTGAGCCCGCGTACGCGGGGTACTGATGGTTCTTCGGGTCGCGGATCGCCTCCGCCATCGCATCGACGATACGGACGGGAGTCGGCATGTCGGGATCACCGATACCGAGGGAGATGACGTCGACACCCTGGGCCTGCTTCGCTTCCTTCTTGCGGTCGATCTCTGCGAAGAGGTACGGCGGCAGGTTGCTCATGCGATCGGCGGTCCTCACGTGCGCTCTCCCCTGTTCGTTGACTGCGGCGGGTCCGGCCGGGCGCGACCGTGGCGAACATGGTAGCACTCTGAGGGCGACGACATGGTTACAGCTGTGTCACGCGGAAGCATCGCGCCGGTGCGCGTCGATCTCAGCGTCACCGGTTACTCGATCCCGTCGTCTACTAAGGAATCTCGGGTATGGTCAGGGAACCGCTGAAGACCTCGCGGGCCGGGCCGGTCATCGTCACGCGGCCGGTGCCGGCCCACACCACGCTGAGTCGTCCACCGGGCAGCTCGACCTCGGACCGGCGTCCGATACGGCAGTTCAACGCGGCGGCGACGGTGGCGGCGCAGGCGCCGGTTCCGCAGGCGAGGGTCTCCCCCACCCCACGCTCCCAGACACGCAGACGGATCGTCTCGTCGGGAAGCACTTGGGCGAACTCGACGTTGGTCTTGTTGGGGAACATGTGATGGGTCTCGATTTCGGGGCCGAGCGTGAGGACCGGGGCGGTGTCGATGTCGTCTACGAACAGTACGCAGTGAGGATTCCCCATCGATACGCACGTCGCATGGACCGTGCCGTGCGTCGTCTCAAGCCCGCAGTCAACGACGGGATCGGCGGGGTCCTCGCAGCCCAGCAGTGTCGGGATGAGGTGCGGGTCGAGGATCGGCTCCCCCATGTCGACCTGTGCCGTAGAAAGCGCACCGTCCCCATCACGTTCGACCGTGACGCTGTAGACCCCCAGCGCCGTCTCGATGCGCACCTCGGACGCGCCTGAGGGTACAAGCTCGCGGTCGACAACGTACTTGGCGAAGCAGCGGATGCCGTTTCCGCACATCTCTGCAACGGATCCGTCTGCGTTGCGGAACCACCACGCGAAGTCAGCGTCGGGCAGCGTGGCGGTGCGGACCAGCATGATGCCGTCGGCGCCGATGCCGAAGTTGCGGTCGCACAGCCATTCGACCGCCATGGGGCTCAGGTCGAGATCGCTCTCACGGTCGTCGATGACGATGAAGTCGTTGCCCAATCCGTGCATCTTCGTGAACGTGAGTTCCACCGCGACTCCCCGAGGCTCTGGTCAGCTCTGGGACCAGTGTAGCGCTGCGAGTACCGCCTCGCTCCGTTCGGCGTGTGACAGGTGGGTGACATCGACCCATGAGATACGAGGATCGGCGCGGAACCACGTGAGCTGTCGCTTGGCGTAGCGGCGGGTAGCACGCTTGATGGCGTCGACCGCGTCATCGAGGTCGGCGTATCCCTCGACGACTGGCACGAGTTCCTTGTAGCCGATCGCCTGCGCCGATGTGAGTGCCGTGCGAAAGCCCATTGCGAGCAGAGTCCGCACCTCATCGATGAGGCCACCATCGCACATCGCGTCGACGCGCTCGTCGATGAGCGCATACAGGCGGGCCCGCTCCATGGTGAGGCCGACGAACACCGTGTCATAGATGCTCTGGCGGCGAGAGAGCCCAGCCGTTCGCCGACCATACGGGTCGCCGCGCTCATGCATCTCGAGGGCGCGCACGACGCGGCGCACGTTGTGCGGGTGTATCGCTGCGGCAGCGGCTGGGTCGCGCTCGGCCAAGAGCGTGTGCAGGGCGTCGGGACCCTGTTCGCTCACGATCCGCTCGTAGCGCTCACGAACCGTGTTGTCGGACTGCGCACCGTCGGCGAACGTGAGATCGTCGAGGGCTGCGCGGACGTACAGGCCGGTGCCGCCGCACACGACGGGAGGCACGTCTCGCGACGCGCACGACGCGATGGCACGGCGGGCGTCGCGCTGGAAGACCGCTGCCGAGTACGTAGCGCCAGGCGCGACCAAGTCGATGCAGTGGTACGGAACGCGGCGTTCGCTGATGGGTACCTTCGCAGTGCCGATGTCCATCCCGCGGTATACCTGCATCGAGTCCGCTGAGACGATCTCGCCGCGAAGGCTCAGGGCGACGTCCTCTGCGACGGCGGACTTGCCGACACCCGTCGGGCCGACGATCGCCGCGACGCGCAGGAGGGGGTTACCGGGAAGGATGGACTCGACGCTCACATCCTAAGTGTAGCGGTCGACGCGAAAGCGCTCCAAGGAGCATGGCTCACCGGAACCTACGCCTGCCTTGTGCATTGCTGTGACAACCTGTGACTCGGCATCGTCGATCCCCGGCAGGTCTGGAAGGAGGAGTCCGCGTCGCCAACCGCTGGTGACGATGACCCCGTAGGTCTTGGGGTCGAGATCCTCGAACTCGCAGGACTCAGGGGCGTGCAGGACGTCCACGCTGATCTCGAGGACGGGAAGCTCGTCGGCGGTCACTGGTTCGAAACGTGGGTCGTGAGCGGCGGCTTCAACTGCGTTGGCGGCCACCTCGTCGCCGAGTGTCGCCTTGGTGGGCAGGATGGTCCCAATGCAGCCGCGCAACTCGCCGCCCCGGTGAAGCGAGACGAACGTTCCGGCCTTCGCCGGGTACTCGCCCTTGCTCAGAGGAGTGACCGCAACAGGCGTCGTCTCGTCTCGCACGAACGCTTCGATAGTGGATCGGGCGAGTGCGACGATCTCCGATTCGTCGGAGCCGGGCTGACCACCCTTGAACCCCGCCCCCTGTTGCTCACACGCGGCAGCGCCGTCGCAGTCGAGTGCGGCCCTGCCCACCAAGGCGGTGAGGTATCCCACCCCCCAAGGGCCTTCGTAGGCCAGCAGACGGGCGGGTGCAGGGTCTTCGCAGCAGAAGCCGCCCAAAGTGATGATTGAGCGCAGCCCGCACTCCCCGCCTGCCTCGACGAGGTCGGGCGCGAGGTGCGTGAGTCCCTCGATACGACCTTGCTCGACGAGCCCGGTGATCTGCGCGTCGAGCTCTCTGCCCCGGGGCGAGTAGCCCGCGGCGGAGTCGGGTGTCAGCCTGTGTGACATGTCCCCGCTCGCGATGAAGGCGACGCGACGTTTGATCGATTCGGCAGCGGCCCGAACGGCCGCACCGGCGTCGCGATGCGCGTGGTAGTCGAGCTCGCTAAGCGACAGCACCACGAGGCGGCACTGACGATGGGGATCGAGGAAGGACAGCGGCACGATCGTCGCATGGTCGAGCCAACCTGACCGGAGTCGACCGTCTTCGGAGCGCATGGCCACGGCATGTCCGGAAGAAGCGATCGCGTCTGCGATCGCGCGTCCGAGCTCGGGATCCCCCGCGTAGACCCGCAGTGTGGCATCACCGAACTGCGACAGCGTGCCCAAGAACTCCGGTGAGTCGTCGACGCAGAAGGCATCGCAGAGCGCCGGAGCGTGGGGGGACATCACGATGAGGGTCTCGGGAACGAACCGCGCCAGCGCGATGCGGGCACGGTCGAGCGCAGCGAGCGAGGCGTGAGCGACGTCGGCGCGCGCGCCGCCGACCTCAGGCACGAAGATCGGTGGATGCGGCGCGATCACACCGAATACCGGCGACGCCATGACCCCTCCTGAGCTGACGACGGCAGTGGCGTCCAAGCTTCCCGCTACGCTCTACTTGCTTGTACCCACCAACGAGCCGGTAAGGAACCATGTCTGCGCGTCGTCGATGCGCACCTCACCGAACGACCCGGCGCGGGCATGTACTGCGGATGCATCTTCGAGAGGCACGTGGACGACCTTGTTGCCGGGTGTGCGTCCGGTCAGCATGAGCGGATCTCGCTTGCTCGCTCCCTCGAACAACACGGTCTGGACGGTCGAGACGAGGGCGCGGTTCTTGTGGAGCGCGGAACGGTGCACGAGTTCCACGAGTCGCTCGAAGCGGGCCTGCGAGACGTCTCGGGGCACCTGGTCTGGCATCGTCGCAGCCGGGGTCCCTTCACGGGGCGAGTAGATGAACGTGAAGGCCTGGTCAAAGCGACCGAGCTCGACCACGCGTATCGTGGCCTCGAAGTCCTCCTCACGCTCTCCCGGGAAGCCTACGATCACGTCTGTTGACAGCGCTAGGTGCGGAATCGCTTCGTAAAGACGCCGGACGAGAGCGAGATAGCCATCCTGGGTGTAGGTGCGGTTCATGCGCGCGAGAACCGCATCAGATCCCGACTGCACCGGCAGATGAAGGTACGGCATCACGGCGGGCACGTCGACCATGACGCTGATGGTATCGTCCGAGAGGTCCTTGGGATGGCTCGTGGCGAACCGGATCCGCGAGATTCCCGTGTCTGCCACTTTCCTGAGCAGGGATGCGAAGCGAGGCACACCATTCAGGTCACGCCCGTACGAGTTCACGTTCTGCCCCAGTAGTGTGACTTCACACACCCCGTCGTCAGCCAAGCCGGCGACCTCGTCGATGATAGAGTCCGGGTCGCGGCTACGTTCGCGTCCGCGGACGTGGGGCACGATGCAGTAGCTGCAGAAGTTGTCGCACCCGACCGTGATCGGCACCCAGGCGTGCC
>JBBIJX010000026.1:0-22148 GCA_037445775.1 Actinomycetota bacterium | reverse complement strand
AACTCAAGACGTACGCGAAAGCGCACGCCGAGACGTTCTCGGACCGCGTCAAGGACTGGAAGGCCATGGCTTCCGGCGAAGCGACTGCGGCGGGCTTCTTCGACACCGACGCGGCGACGTGGCAGATCGCGACGTGGGGCATTGTGGGTGTCGTCGCCGCGCTCGGCATCGGCGCCGCGGTGCTCACCGGCAGCTTCCTCGCCGCGCTGGTGCCGCTGCTTCTCGCTGCGGGCATGGCGCCATTCGCGCTGCACATGAGCCGCAGGAGCCGCCATGGCAACGATCTCTTCCGGCGATACGAAGGTTTGCGCAACTTCCTCAGAGACTTCTCGAGGCTCCATGAGGCGCCGCCGGCTTCAGTGGTGTTGTGGAACCGCTTCCTCGTGCTCGCGGTGGTCTTCGGCATCGCCGAGGAGGTCATCGAGCAGCTGCGCGTGCGCCTCCCCGAGGTGGTGAACGACCCCGCGTTTCAGACGAGCTACTGGTGGGCGTACTCGTCGCACGGCTACGGGCGTTCGCCGGTGAGCTCGGTGTCCAGCACGTTCGTGAGCGCGGCGCAGGTGGCGTCGAGCGAGATGTCCTCGTCGTCGGGCGGCGGCGGCGGTTTCTCCGGCGGCGGCGGTGGGGGCGGCGGCGGTGGGGGCGGCGGCGCGAACTGATCGCGGGTCAGACTTCGAACGTTGGCGAATGCCACCGCTGCTGGAACGACGCTTGCAGCACGCTCAATCCTACGCCGAACGTTGCCGATGATACTTCGTGACGAGGTGGTCCGCTCAGTCCGCCCCACCGCGCCCCCAGGAGGTCCTCCTCATGCTCGTAGACAGGTCCAAACTCGATCTGCTGATAGGCCTGGTCGGCTTGGGCGTCGCGGCGACGCTCTTGCTTGAGGCCGGGAGGGTCCGGACGATCGCATGGGGCGGTGCGATCGCCGAGAAGATCAACTACGTGGTTCTCGCGGTCCTGTGCCTGGCCTCGTCGGCACTGGCTCGTTGGACCCAGAACTTCGTGGCGGGTGTGACCGCGGAGCAGGTGGAACTCGCCGCCGAGATGCTCATGATTGCCGCGATGGCCCTCCTCGGCCTCTACTTCGCGAGCGTCCGAAAGGCGCTTCAGGGGTTCCTCACGTCGATGACCGGCTCCGAGAAGCTCTCTGACGAAGCGCGGTCGGTCTCTACGGATGCAGGGGAGGACGCGCCCGGTGCCTAACGTGCTTGCCGAACGCATCGAAGAAACGCTTCGTCCGGTGTTGGGCACAGTGCTGGCGAGCGTCTCCGTCGACGTGGAAGTGAAACGTCTCGGCAAGACCGTCGACACTGTTGACCGGGCTGATCTGCCCCAGATCGCCGACAATCTCGTCTCCGCGCTCAGGCTAGTCGTGGGACAGGACATGGCGATGATCGCGGCAAGGAAGGTCAGGGAACTCGCGTAGTCTCTGGCGGGGTACCGAGAGCGAGGCCGCATCACTTGAGCAGTGCGGACTCCGCCGATCTCAGGATGCGCGCTCCTGCGCTCGCGCTTTCGATGTCGCCCCACGGGTCCACTCCACCGCCGAGCCGCTTGAGCACCTCGGCAGGGACGACCGTTCGCGGGTCGAAGCCGGCGTGAAGCTCGTCCCATGCGAGCGGGACGGCTACGGTTGGTCCGGGAAGGTGACGGGTGGAGTACGCCGCGATCGCACTCGCGCCCTCGGAGTTGCGAACGTAGTCGACGAAGATCAGGTTCCGCCGGTGCTCCTTCGCGATGCGTGCGGTGAGCAGGTCGGGGCGGCGCGCGGAGACATGCTCGGCGAAGCCGCGTGCGAGCGCGTGGACGCGATCGAACTCCCACACCGGCTCGATGGGTACGACGACGTGCACTCCCTTGCTGCCGGTTGACTTCAGGAACGGCGAGAGGCCCAGGCGCGAGAGTTCGTCCCGTACGATGAGGCCGGCCTCGCAGACGCGCTCCCACGAGACATCCGGTCCCGGGTCGAGGTCGAAGACGAGCTGGTCGGGCCTCGTTGGCGCGTCGACCCTTGACTGCCACGTGTGAATCTCGGCCACACCCATCTGCGCGAGCGCGACCACGCCAGAAAGCGAGTCGACGTAAAGCCACTCCTCAGCCGTCTCGTGGCCACGCAGCGCGTGAGCGAACGTCCGGACGCGCTCGCTGAGGCCGCGCTCGGGGTGGCGCTGATAGAAGCAGGCGCCCGTGTCGCCCACCGGACATCGCACGAGCGTCAGCGGACGTTCGGAGACCTCCCGAAGCAGATAGGAGGCGGCCCGTTCGTAGAAGCGCGCAAGGTCGAGCTTGGTGAAGCCGGATCCGGGAAACAGCCGCTTGTCCGGGTTCGAGATCGTGATGCCTGCGACGGCCGGAGGACCGGCGTTCGCATCACCCGCCCGCGGGTCATCGTCCGTCGCGCGCAGCCTGACGGGGTCTTCTCGGCGCACCGAGCGCGCGGGAATGTCCTCACGCAGACCCAGGAAGCTCGGCTGGCGCAGAAGTCCGTCGACGGTCCACTCCGCGAAAGCGACCTGCGCAACGAGGTCCGGCCTGACCCAGCGGGGGCCGCGTGCAACGAGGTCCGGCGGAACGGCGCTGAACGGCGACGTCGCACGCGGACGTCGCGACATCTGCTCGGAGAGACGGGCGATATCGGCGTCGGACAGCCCGCTGCCAACACGACCAGCGTAACGGAGCGCTCCGTCGTCGTAGACGCCCAGCAGCAGGGCTCCGAAGCCGCTGCGACTACCGCGCGGTTCTGTGAAGCCACCGATGACAAACTCCTGTGAGCGACGGCACTTCGCCTTGAGCCAATGCCTGGTGCGTCCGGAGACGTACTGAGCGTCGGCGCGCTTGAAGACCGCACCCTCGAGCCCTTGGGCGCACGCGATCTCGAAGAACGCCACAGCGTCGCCCGCGACGTGCTCGGCGAAGCGGAGCGATGGAGGCGCATCGCGCAGCAACTCCCGCAAGAGATCCTTGCGCTGGGATGTTCCGAGCGTACGCAGGTCGTGCCCGTTGAGCTCGAGGAGGTCGAATGCGACGTAGCTCACCCTTTCGGGCGCCTCACGCGCCAATCGCTGCAAGCCGGCGAAGTCCGTCGTGCCGTGCTCGTCGAAGATGACCGCCTCGCCGTCGAGCAGTGCCGAGGAGGCGGGGAGCGTTTCCGTGGCGCGGGCGATGGTCCTGAAGCGACGGGTCACGTCCGCTCCGGCACGGCTTCGACATGACGCGGTACCGTCCTCGAGGCGCACCGTCAGCCGGTAGCCGTCGTACTTCACCTCGGTCAGCCAACTGTCTCCGGCCGGAGGATCCGTTACGAGCGTGCACAGCGCAAGATCGGGTGGCGCGCCAGACGTGATGCTGGCCAGCGGCGGAGCGGAAGACGGCGGGGAGAGGCTCGGCGGGTCGATAGATGGCTCGGCGGGTGCGGCTTCACCCGAAACCTCGCCGACACGTCGTCCGCTGAGCACGCTCTCGGGCCGCGCCGCGGTCACGTCGAAGTCGGCTGTGGCGCGCACGTGTTCGTCGCGCTCCTTGATGAGGAGCCAGTTCTCGGCGCGCTCGCCTCCACGCGGTTTGAGGCGCACTAGCACCCAGCCCCCGGTGAGCTTCTCGCCGTTGAGCCGGAACTTCAGCTCTCCCTTCGCGAGTCCGGTGGCGGCATCGCCCACCGGCTCCCAAACCCCCCGGTCCCACACGATCACGGAGCCGGCGCCGTACTGCCCCGCCGGGATGACACCTTCGAAGTCGGCGTAGTCGAGCGGGTGGTCCTCCGTGCGCACCGCGAGCCGCTTGGCGGCGGTGTCGAATGACGGCCCCTTCGGGACCGCCCACGAGAGCAGCACGCCGTCGTGTTCGAGCCGGAAGTCGAAGTGCATGCGTGACGCGTGGTGCTGCTGCACTACGAAGCGCGCGGCGCCGGATGACGGCTCGCCTCCCGCGGGTTCGGGTGTGGCGGCGAAGTCACGCTTCGCCCGATACTCCTCGAGCGGCACCATCACGTTGCGGACGCCCGTGTCACGAGGCCTCGGCGGCGCGTGCGTCGCGTGCCTGCTTGATGCTGCGCTTGAGGAGTTCGGCGATGTCGACCACGTCCGCGGTCTGTGCCGGCTCCGCTTTCGGCGCGATCGGCTCCGCCCCCGCGGCCTTGCGGTCGATAAGCGCGAGCACGTCGTCGGTGAAGGTGTCGCGGTACCGTTCGGGCTCCCAATCGGTCTCGATCGTCGAGACGAGCTGGCGCGCGAGGTCCCGCTCCGCTGAGGTCACCCCCAGCGCCTCCAGATTCGCTCCGGGGATGTCCGCGTCGCTTGCGGGGCGCAGTTCCTGCGGGTAGCGGAGCAGTTCGAGCACGAGCGCATCACCTTCTGGCACTAGCGCGCAGAGCCGTTGCCGAGTTCGGATGACGACCTGAGCCACCCCGATGCGACCGGCGTCGCGCAGTGTCTCTCGAAGCAGCGCGTATGCCTTGATGCCGGGTCCGGCCGGTATGAGGTGGTAGGGGGTGTCGTAGCAGGTCAGCGGGACCTCTTCGGCGCACACCGCCCCGAGCACGTCGATGGTCTGCGTCGCGCGTACGTTCGCCGCGCGCAGTTCGTCGTCGGTGAGCGCGACCCAGCGTCCGTCGGGAAGCTCGTAGCCCTTCACCACACGCTCCCACGGCACCTCCTCGCCGTTGGCGTTCACGCGCTTCGTGTGCACGCGCGTGAGGTCGCGGCCGTCGAGCAGGTGCAAGGCAAGCTCCTTCGCCGCGACGGCGGGTACGATCGAGACCGGGATCGTGACGAGTCCGAACGAGATGACACCGGTCCAGATGGGTCGTGCCATGCCTGATCTCCCTAACTGCCAAGTCCGAGCCAGCGGCCTGTGTAGTAGCCGGCGGCCGCTACCACGGTGTTGAGCGAGGTGCCCCAGACGATGTCGATGACCGAGACTTGCCACGGCCAATCGCGAATGGTGGCGAGGTTCGTGAGGTCGTAGGTCGCATACGCGAGGGCTCCGAATAACGCACCACGCCACAGCGCGCCTGCAAGCGCACCCTCCTTGAGCCCCGGCACGACCGCGAGCGCGACGATACCCACGACGTAGAACAGGTAGAAGACAGCGGCCACCGGCAGGTTCGGCTTCTCTGCCAGCAGTTCGCCGAGGTAGGGCTGGTAGATGCGGCTCGTCGCCAGCGACAGCCATACGAAATCGATTGCGAAGAACACCGCGGTCGTGATCGCATAGAGTGCGATGAGCTTGCCGGTGGGCACGGGGTCTCCCTTCCTCACACGCCGCTTCTTAGCGGCCTGTCCTTGGTGCCGCCATTGAGAAACCACGTGAGCACGCTCGTGACGAGGCTGATCACGATGCCGCCGATGAGTGCGGGCCAGAATCCGTCGACGTGAAAACCTAGGTTGAACCAGTTCTGAGAGATCCAGGAGGCGAGCATCAGGACGCCCGCGTTGATCACAAGGGTGAACAGCCCGAATGTCATGACGATGCAGCCGAACGTGCCGATCTTGAGGACGACGCCGAGTGTCGCGTTGAGCAGGCCCACGACCAGCGCGCCGAATACGATCGACACCCAGACGCTTTGGCCGGAGACCTCGATGCCGGGTACGGCCAGGACAGCGACTGCCACCGCGATGGCGGTGATGAGCCAACGAACGAGGAAGCGCATGGGACCTCCGGTCTCGGGTTCTTGCTCGTGGTCTTGTGTGTACCCGTTGCGCGTCGTGCGGCTCGCACCGCGCTACGGTCACGGAATGTTGCATACTGGCACCCTGCCGGGAACGCAAGGAGTGCTTTGTGGTGGTTCGCAAACGCGGTGAGGTCCGCTCCCGGGCGGTGGCTGACTACCTCCCGTCCGTGAGACGAGAGACCGGGAGCGACCTCGCGTTGCTCTTGGTGGTCGTGGCGCTTGGCACCGCGGTCATAGGGGGCACGGTGCTCAACGCGCCCTGGGTGGTCATCGAGGTAGCCGCACTCGGTCTGGTCGCCGTGGCCTTCTCGGGCGTGTACCGTCGCATGATGTCGCGCCCCGATCACGTGCGCGCACAGCAGTCCGAACGCATGCTCAAGATCGCGAACGAGTCACTCGCCTTCCTGACGCGCGGCCTGAATGAGGAGACCGCCGGGGAGGTCTGCCGCATCGTGCTCCGCGAGAGCGAGGCTGCCGCAGTTGCGCTGACCGACCGCGAGCGGGTGCTGGCATTCGCGGGCGTCGGAGAAGAGCACCATCTCGTGGGCGGTCCGATCATCACCCGCGCGACGCACGAAGCTCTCGACCACGACGAGTCACGCATCCTTCACGCGAAGGAGGACATAGGGTGCCCCGAGCCTTCATGCCGATTGCGAGCCGCCATAGTCGTGCCGCTCGAACAGCGGGACCAGCCGGTGGGTACGCTCAAGTTCTACTACACGTCGGACCGCTACCTGAACGAGACGCAGCTCACGATGGCAGAGGGCCTGGCGCGCTTGCTTTCGACCCAGCTTGAACTGGCTGAGCTCGAACGCCAGACAGACCTCGCGCGAGACATGGAGATCAAGGCTCTCCAAGCGCAGATCAACCCGCACTTCCTGTTCAACACGATCAACACGATCGCGGCGTTCATCCGTACGGATCCCGCCGAGGCCCGACGACTGCTGCGCCAGTTCGGCGCCTTCTACCGCCGCACGCTCGAGCAGGCGAGCGACCTCGTGACCGTTGGGCGCGAACTCGACTTCGTCGCCACCTACCTCGAACTCGAGAAGGCCCGCTTCGGGGACCGGCTCGTCGTCACGAGCGATGTTGACGACGACACCCTTGAGCAGCCGCTGCCGGCATTCATGCTCCAGCCGCTCGTGGAGAACGCGATCGGGCACGGGATGCGAGCCGACGGCTCCACGCTCACCGTTTCGATCGGCGCGCATTGCGAGAGCGGGGCCGTCGTGCTGACCGTCACCGATGACGGTGCGGGTATCCCGGCAGGCCGGCTCGACAGCGTCTTCGAGCCTGCTACGAGCAAGGGGCTCGGCATCGCGCTGCGCAACGTGCGCGACCGCCTGAAGGGCCACTTCGGCCCGGACAGCGCGCTCTCGATCGAGAGCGTCGAGGGGCGCGGGACAACCGTCGTGCTGCGAATCACGCCGCTCGCCGACGAAGGGGCCGTGCGCGGCGCGGACGGAGAGGCCGCCAACCGGCCCAGCTAGATCCCAGGACCGCCGTTCAGATGCCCATTTCCGCCTTTCGCCCGGTCGAACGGCGCGCCGCAGACCGCTCACCCGCGTATTCCGGCACCTCGCCGACGCCTCAAGGCCGCTCGCTGGCACTTCCTCTACACGGCCGCCTTTCAGGCGTACGGTGCGGCTGTGGGCCGACTTGGCTCGCGTGCGTACGGTTGTTCACAGGAGGTGAACGGGATGAAGGTCTGCATCAAGGGTGCGGCGGAGCAGGTCAAGATGGGCGAGATTGACGAGGTTTGTCTCGACATCGACCGCATCCTCCTCGCCACCGACGGTTCTGAGCCTGCCATCATGGCGACCCAGCACGCCGTCACACTCGCCAAGACGTTCAACTCGAGCGTCAAGGCGATCTTCGTCGACGACGGCATGGAAGCGTTGCAGTTGCCGGAGGAGACGGAGGCCGACGACGTGTGGGAGGGGGCACACCCCTCAGTCAAGGGGCTTGGCGTCGCGAAGGTCATGTGCGAGCGCAATGACGTCCCGGTCGAAATCGCGATTATCAACGGCGGTATCGCCAAGCGCATCGTGAAGACGGCCGAGGAGTTCGGCGCCGACCTGATCGTCTTGGGCGATACGGGCCGAACCGGCTTGAAGCGTCTCGGCATGGGCAGCATCGCCGAGACGGTCATACGCGCGGCGTCGGTGCCCGTCCTCGTCATCAAGATCGACTGATCCGCTCTCAAACACTCGAAGGAGGTGCACCATGGGAAGTGTCGTCGACGTCCAGCGTGAGTCCGGCACCACACCTGATGGCGTGAAGTACGTCAGGTGGGGCGACCACATGGACACGATGGACACCGTGAACGCGGTCTTCGCGCAGCAGCGCAAGCTGTCGTTCACATACGGGTCCTGTTTCTTCGCGGTCACGCTGGCTATCCCGGCGCTCACGGTTTGGATGCCGGCGTGGTACAGCAGGAGCATCTGGGGCGGCTTCACCGCGAACTACTTCTTCGTCTCGATAGCCTACTTCGTGTTCCTGTGGGTCATGGCGTGGACGTACTCGAAGCAGGCCGACAAGCTCGACGAGCGGCTCATGCATCTGGCCGATGAGGCTGAGGCCAAGGCGAAGATGGAAGGAGGCGCATCGTGAACACCATAGCGATCATTCTCGTCGTCGCGCTCGTGCTGTTCACGATCGCACTGTCCATCTTCTCCAGGCGCTTCACTCGCACGACTGCGGACTTCTACCTTGCGGGACGCAAGGTCGGGTCGTTCGCGAATGCTTCCGCGATCTCCGGAGACTACCTGTCTGCCGCATCGTTCTTGGGAGTGGCCGCTGCGGTATATGCTTCCGGACTCGACGGCGTCTGGTTCGCCGCAGGTTTCGCGGGCGGATTCATGGTTGTCGTGCTCTTCATCGCATCGGCGCTTCGTCGCTTCGGTGAGTACACGATCGCTGACTTCGCCTACGGGCGGTTCGGGAGCGACCGAATCCGCCTTGTCTCGGTGCTGTGCATCCTGACGATCTCCCTGTTCTACATGGCGCCGCAGATGTTCGGTTCGGGAACTACGTGGAAGGTCCTCGTGGGCACGGGGTTCTTCCCGGCCGACGCCAACGGACTCTTCTTGGGCGTCGATCCGGTCTATCTATCCGGTGTCACAGTGGTCACCGCGATCATGATGTTCTACGTGGCCATGGGAGGCATGAAGGGCACCACGCTGAACCAGATCTTCCAGTTCTGGTGGCTGTGGTTCGCGATGTTCATGGTCGCGATCTTCGTCTTCGGAAACGGGTTCAACTACGCGAAGGAGCTCAAGACTGCGAGCGAAGGCAAGCTCGTAGGAGCAAAGACCATGACGGTGGCTGAACTCATCAAGGTCGATGAGAAGACAGGAAAGGCGCCGTACGACGCCGCGAAAGCGACCATGTCTGAAGGGGCATTCGCCGCTGTCGACGCGGCCGTCGCCGCCGGCGACGAAACCGCGAAGGTGGACGTCGTTCTTCCCCAGAAGAACAAGCTCCATCAGATGAGGGACATGTTCTTCAACGAGCCTGGGCACCGCTACAACGCGTTCGACCAGTTCTCGATGGTTCTCGCACTGGTTCTTGGTACCGCGGGTCTGCCGCACATCCTGAACCGCTACTACACGAACCCCTCGGGTTCTGCGGCTCGGCGCTCGACGTTCTGGGTGCTTGTGTTCATAGGCACCTTCTACATCATGTCGCCGCTCGTCGGAGTGGCTGGTCGATCCCGAATCGCTGAGGCATGGCTCGCGGGTACTGCACCCAAGAACGCCGCCTACGTTGACGGCCTACTCGTGAAGTCCGACGCGATCATGCCGACTATCGCACAGATCCTCGGCGGTGAGTGGCTCATGGGAATCGTTGCTGCAGGCGCGTTCGCAGCGATGTTCTCCACCATCGGCGGCCTGCTCATAGCGGCGGCCTCCTCGATCGGGCACGATGTCTACGAGAAGTACATCAACAAGGACGCCTCCGAAGCCAAGCGCGTTCTGGTCGGCAAGGGCGCGGTCATCTTCTTCTCGCTGCTCGCCTTCCTCGTGGGCTGGGTGATTCCGTACTCCGGCCTTGACAAGGCGTACCCTGCCCTCATCGCGATGATGGTGACGTGGGGATTCTCCGTAGCCGCGTCGGCGCTTGTCCCGATGCTCCTGACGGGCATCTGGTGGAAGGGTGTGACGGAGCGCGGTGCGATCAGCGGTATGGTCGTCGGCCTCTTCTCGGCAATCGCCATCATATTCATGAACATCCAGCAGCAGCTGAAGGTGCCGGCGTTCGCGCCCGATCAGGGAATCGTGGGCTTCTTGGCCTCGCTGACCTTCCCGGTGCTGCTGACGTTCCCCTTGGCGCTTGTCACGGTCATCGTTGTGAGCAAGCTCGACGGCAAGTTGCCACAGAACATCGATGAGATCTGGATGCGTATCCACGGTACCGCCCACGAGCGCCACGAGCGCGACCTGGGTCTGGACAAGGTGGGCACGCTCTTCAAGGGAGGCACCAAGTAGTACGGTCGAAGCCGGGGTCCCACCCGTCCCGGCCGACGGCGCCGTTCGATACGCGGCGCGACCGAAAGCGAGCCCCTGGCCGCCCACCCCGGCCAGGGGTTCGCTCTTCCGTAGACTGAAGGAGGATCAGCGCAGCGGGTGCCGGTACGCCCGATCGGGCGCTCCCGCACGCGACTGTGATTGCCCGCCGTTCGCGGGCGCGGGTATACTCCCGCTTGCGCTCATGAGCGCCGATATGGAGAGCTGCCCGAGTGGTTGAAGGGGCACGACTGGAAATCGTGTGTGCGCCTTGAAAGCGTACCCAGGGTTCGAATCCCTGGCTCTCCGCCAGACACCGCCACGGACGCCGGACGCCTGCAGGGGCTCCGGCGTCCGTTGTTGCCTCCGCTGTGTTCACCAACCCCTCGCCCGGCGTTCACAGGTGGTTCAAACGAGCGGGACACACTGAGAGGCGTGAGTTGGATCGTCCACGCGGAAGGAGAACAGCATGAAGCTCACGAAGACAGCAGCCCTCGTTATCGCCGCGCTCGTGGTCGGCCTTGTGGCTGGAAACGTGGTCGGTGCCACGGCAGCACCGTCCAAGGATGCGGCGCGGGGGGAGACCACTCCGTTGGGTCTGAGATTCGGTCCGGCGATGCGGGATGCCGGCGGGCGACTGGCCGATGTGGTCGCCAAGCTGACGGGCCAGACCGCCGATGAGGTGCTGAGCCAGCGGATGAGCGGAAAGTCACTTGCCGATATCGCGGCTGAGAAGGACGTCAGCACGGCAACGGTTATCGGCGAGGCCCTCAAGGTTCGCGAGCTGATGCTCGCGGAGCGCGTGAAGGCTGGTGCAATCACCGAGGCACAAGCTCAGGCGGCACTCGAGCGCATGGAGACGCGGCTCTCAGAGCGTGTCGTGGCGAATGGCGCCTCGTGCGATGGTGCAGGCGGTAGAGGCGCTCGCCAGGGTCGCGGTGGCGGCCGGCGCGCTGGTGCGGGCGCGTGCGACGGTACTTGCGGTCAGCCGCCTGCAGACAACTAGTTGCTCGTACCGAACAAGCGCTCACATGGCGGGGCCGTTCGCGGCCCCGCCATGACGGCTTTCAGCGGTACGATACTCGTAGCGCGGACGGAGACCGGGAGGCGCTATGCCCACCGTCTTGGTGGTGGATGACAACAAGAAGATCGTCGACATGCTCGTCGAGTACCTCGAGGCATCAGGCTACTCGGCGGTGTCTGCTTTCGACGGGGCACAGGCGCTCGAGCGCCTATCGGAGCGAGTACCCGATCTGGCGCTGCTCGACGTCATGCTCCCGGGTGTCGACGGTCTCGAGCTCACTCGGCGCTTCCAGGCCCGGGGAGTCCCTGTCATCCTCGTAACCGCCCGCGGAGACGAGGTCGATCGCCTCGTGGGTCTCGAGATCGGGGCGGACGACTACATAGTCAAGCCTTTCTCGCCACGGGAGGTCGTCGCTCGGGTGAAGGCGGTCTTGCGGCGCTGCGACCGGACCGATTCCGAGGCGACGGTCTTGGGCGTGGGCGATCTCGTCGTTGATACCGAGCGGCGCGAGGTGCTCGCGGCGGGGGAGTCCGTTGAGCTCACGCGCACAGAGTTCGACATCCTAGCGACGATGGCCGCACACCCGGGGCGCGTCTACACGCGATTCCAGCTGCTCGATGCGGCTTCCGGCGACGCGTTCGAGGGCTATGAGCGCACGATGGACGCGCACGTGAAGAACATCCGCCGCAAGTTGGGCGACGATCCGAAGAACCCGCGCTACATCAGGACCGTGTTCGGCGTGGGCTACAAGCTGGAGGCGTGACATGGGGCGCATGAGCTTGCGAGCCCAGGTGTTCCTGTCCATTCTCGGTGTGTCACTCGTGACGGCGTTCGGCGTGGGGTTGGCCGCGCGCTCCACGCTGTCGACCGCGTTCGACCGCTATCTCGCAACGATGCCCCGCGGAGCCGGCATGCAGGGACGTCCCCGAGGAATGGGACGCATGATGCTCGGCGCCGCCGAGGAGGCCTTCGTCGCAGGTGTAGACCGGAGCGTCGTCATCGCGACACTCGTGGCGGTGGTATTCGCCGCAGCGGTCGCGTTGGCTCTCGCGGCGTACCTCGCGCGACCGCTTGCGCGCCTGGAGGCCGCGACGCAAGGGCTTGCGTCAGGCGACCTCGCGCATCGCGTCGAGGTGGACGGACCGGCGGAGGTCGCCGCGCTCGGAGCGGCGTTCAACGCGATGGCGGACTCCCTAGAACGCGCCGAGGAACTGCGCCGCAGGATGACCGCTGACGTTGCGCACGAGTTGCGCAACCCGCTTGCGGCCGCCCGCGCGCAGGCCGAGGCGATGTCCGACGGGATAGTGGCGGCCGACGAGGCGCGGCTCGAGTCGCTCGTCGATGATCTGCAGAGCCTTTCGGTACTCATCGACGACCTGCAGGAACTCGCTGTCGCCGAGGCGGGGCGTCTCACCTACGACATGCAGGAGTTCGATCTCGCGGCACTCGTGTCGAAAGAGGCCGAGCGCGCCACGAGCATGCTCGCGCAGGGGGTCGGGATGGTCGTTGACACGGGTTCGCAGCCGGTGATGGTCGCCGCGGACGAGCGACGTATCGCCCAGGTGCTCAGGAACCTGCTGTCTAACGCCGCACGGCATACCGAAGCAGGCGAGGTGCGCGTCACCGTCAACCCGGAAGCTTCGGACGCCGTGGTGAGCGTCGCCGACACCGGCGAGGGCATGAGTCCGGAGGACGCCGCCCTGATGTTCGAGCGCTTCTACCGCGCGGATTCGGCGAGAGCGGTCCACACCGGCGGTGCAGGGCTCGGCCTGGCGATCTCGCGGGCGATCGTACGCGACCACGGCGGTGACGTGTTCGCGACGAGCGAACCGGGTCGCGGGACGACGGTGGGCTTCCGGCTGCCGCTTCAGGCCTTGCTCGCCTAACGCTCGATGATGCGGTAGCGCACCTCGTGGACGCCGTTGAAGTCGAGGAGCGCGATGACACCGGGCCCCAGGTCCCAGACTCGGCCCTTCGTGTAGGGGCCGCGGTCTGCCACCCGCGCTACCGCACGTCTGCCCTTGAACTCGAACTCGACCAGCGTGCCGAACGGCAGCGTCTTGTGTGCGACGATCATCGTGTCCGAGCGGATGCGCGTGCCATCAGCCGTACGCCGCCCCCAGCTGCCGCGCCCGTAGTGCGAAGCTTTCGCGCTGCGCCATGACCCGGAGCCGACGCCCGCGTAGCGCGGGGACGGGCGCCGGGCGGGCTTCGGCTCATCCACGTCACGTACACGGCGGCGGAACTCCGCGTAGGCGGACCGGCTCTTGGCGAACTGGGCGCGCGCGCGGGACAGGCGCTGTGCCGCTTCGGCTCGTCGCGCGAGGGCTTCCGTCTGCAGGCGCATGAGCCGTTCCGTCCGCGCTCGGGCTTGCGACTCGAGGGCCTCGAGCGCGTCGAGGTCCGCAGCGGCCAGCTCGTTGATCCGCGCGATGAGGAATGCGCGGGTCGCGAACTCCTCGAAGCTCTCGGCTCCGATCATGACCTCGAGGAAGGACAGCGGACCGCTGCGGTACGCACTGACGGCGCGGGACGCGAGCCGCCGCCGAATCCGGTTCTGCTCGCCCACGAGTTCGTCGAGCGCATCGCTAGCCACCGTGAGGGATGCGTCGAGGGATGCCGCGGCGCGCCGGGCGACTGCGTAGCGCTCGACCGCGCGCTCGACCGCGGCTTGGTCCGAGGTGACCGCGGCCGCCGATGGCGCCGCGATGGCGACCGGCGGCGCGCAGAGCGTCGCGATCGTGGCGACCAGTGCCGCGACGAGGAGAGCGCCTGTGCGTCGGTCCAGTCTCATCGCATGCCGTTCATCGGGCTTCCGGGCCGTTCAGCGAGCGGGTCGCAAGTATACGCCGAACGTCACCGCAAGCCCGCGCGCAGACCGGCTTGCTCGGGTTCCTGCTCGCCGTTGCCGCACTTGAGCGGACACGCAGGACGGTCGATACTCTGAGGGTGCGCGCAATGCACGAGACTCGCGGGTGTGGTACGGCGGCCGGAGTCGGGAGGCGTCATGAGAAGGACAGTCACGTTCACCCTGGCGTTGGTGGCAGCGTTCGCGATATCCACGACGACCGTCTTCGCGGTCGCGACGACCGAACAGCGTGGCCCCGCCCTCTTCGATCTGTGGCGGTGGCGTGCCCCACTGCCCACTGGCGTCACCATGACGGACCTCTGCTTCACGAGCACCTCGCGCGGCTGGCTCGCCGGTTCGCGCGGGACGATCCTTCGGACCCTCGATAACGGCGCGAACTGGACGGTCGCGACCGCAGGCGCGGTCGGCGACAGCGATCTCGTCGCGATCAGCGTCGTCGAGGCCGGCTTGCCGCTCGTCACGCGCGGCATCGCAGTGGGCGAGGACGGCGCGACCCTCTACACGACTGACGGGGCGACGTGGCGCGAGCCCGAGGCGGCCGCATTCGGTGTCGAAGTCGACTTCACCGACGTCTTCATCGCTCCGGAGGATCCGTCTAAGGCTTGGGTCGTGGGTCAACGGCGGAGCGTCTTCGGACTGTCCGGCCCCGTGATGGCGCGGACAACGACCGGCGGGCGCACGTGGACGCCGGTGAGTCTGCCGCCGGCCCTTCAGTACGCGTCCAAGATCGGCGGGACATCCGCGACCGACATGTGGGTGATCTCGAACGGGAGCGTCTGGCTCAGGAACACCGGGGCGGGTTGGATGGTTCGCCGCGGCTTGCGCGCAGGCGACAGCGACCAGCAGGTGCGCGACATCGTCATGCAGGTCGGCGGCGCGGGCTACGCGCTCGGCTCCGACGCGAGCTACGCGATGGGCTCCGGAGAGCGCATCTATCGGACCGCGGACTACGGGTCGACGTGGACGACCGCCGCGGTCGAGCCGGACATGTACTTCACGCAGCTCTTGGCGGTCCCGGGCGCCGCGTGGGCGCGGGCCGAGAACGGCCGGATGTATCACGTGTCGGGGAGCGCACCGGACACGTGGACCGCGGTCGGGGAGCCGGACTACAACGCCCGTTATCAGCCGCACCAGATGTTCAACATCAGCTCCGGCGTCAGGCTCGACGTACCCGGCAGCTGGGTGAAGGCGACGAACGACGCCGGCGCCACGTATCACAACGTGCGCACGCCTGCGCTCACCACGAGCCGGCTCGCCGCAGTCGATTTCGTGGACGCTGCGAAGGGCTGGGCTGTCGGCCCTCCGGGAATCGTGCTTGCCACGGGTGACGGAGGGGTGAGCTGGTCCTCTCAGGCTCTGCCGGTTGAGAGGGTCTTCGAGGACGTCTTCTTCATCGACGCGGAACGCGGGTGGGTCGCGGGCGACAACATCGGCGGCGCGCACGTCGCGCGCACCACGGACGGCGGCGCGAACTGGGAGCTGCTTGACTCCGGCAAGGGCGGTACGGCACTCGCGTTCGTCGACGAGGCGACCGGCTGGATGGTGGGCCAGAACGGCCGCATCAGGGCGACCACGGACGCCGGCAGCACGTGGACGACGCAGACGTCCGGCACGTTCGAGGCTCTCTGGGGCGTGGACTTCACGAGCGAGACGAACGGATGGGCGTGCGGCTCCGGCGACACCCTGCTCAGGACCGTCGACGGGGGTGAGAACTGGGAGAAGATGCCGGTGACGCGCAGCGGCGGCTCGATCAATGACGTCGACTTCGTCGATGAGGACCGCGGCTGGTGCGTCGATTCGTTCGGTGGCGTGTCGAGGACGACCGACGGGGGCGCCACGTGGCAGCGGCTCCAGACAAGCGCGCGCGGCCTTCGCTCGGTGCGCTTCCTCGACGACGGCCGAACCGGCTGGGTGACCGGCTACGTGCAGCGCGATCCACAGTCGCGCGCGCGGGCGAGCTTCACGGTCCTCGAGACGAACGACGGCGGTGCCACTTGGACGTTGCCATCGAAGGGCGGCTACGTGGACGCTGCTGTGCCCGGGGAGGTCTGGGACGTCGACGCGGTCTCCGCTGACGACGCGTGGATCGTAGGCGAGGGCGGCGCGATTCTCTCGCTCAGGCCGCGGACGCGGTTCGACGGGCTCAGCGTGTCGCCGACTGCGCTCACGTTCGGCTCCAAGGTCACGATCGCGGGGCGCCTCGTCGTCCGCGATGCGAGCGTGCCGGGGCGCACGGTGCGTGTCGAATACTCGCGCGACGGCGGCATCACCTGGACCGCCGACGGCCTGGCGTCCTACGATGCTGCGTCCGAGACGTATCGTGCGGTCCGCGCTCCGTCGACGGGACGCACTTACCGGCTGCGGTTCGCGGGCGACTCGACGTACCCGGAGGCAACGTCGGAGCGCCGCGCGGTTCGCGTGAAGGCGGCGCTCGGCACGCCGGCGGTGCCGTCGACGATCCGGCCCTCGGTGGCGTTCCGCGCGTCAGGCTCCATCAAGCCGGGACATCGCGCGGGCAACGCGACGAAGGTCGAGGTGCAGCGCCAGACGTCGTCGGGAGCGTACGTCCCCTACGCGACACGCACCGCGACGCAGGTCTACGTGACAAGCTCGTCCGGGCGCTACCACGTCGACCTCAAGCTGCCGAAGGGCAGGTGGCGCATCCGCGCCACGCACGCGGATTCCGCCCACGCGCGTTCGTACTCCGCGTGGCGCACCGTGCAGATACCGTAAGTGCCGCAGCGTGTGCGGCCGCCTGGGAATAGACAACGTGCCCGAGTAAGCCACGGAGACGAGGGACACGTGACCGAGCGACGCACGCGAGTGGTGATCGTGGGTGGTGGGCTGGGCGGCATGTATGCCGCGACGAAGCTGCGTCGCGCGCCGGTGGACATCACTGTCATCGACAAGGCGAACCACCAGCTGTACCAAGCGATGATGTACCAGGTAGCCGTGGGCGTACTCTCGCCGGGGCAGGTCGCCCCGTCGCTTCGCGGCATGCTCAGGCACCAGCCGAACGCACGCGTCGTTCTCGGCACCGTGACGAGCGTCAGGCCAGACAAGCGCGAGGTCGTGCTCGTTCGTCCGGACGGTCCCGAGGAGTGTTTCGACTACGACATCCTCGTGCTCGCCCCGGGAGTCCGGACCGATTACTTCGGCCACGACGAGTACGCGCGCAATGTGGCCACCCTGAAGACGATCGACGACGCGGTGTGGCTCCGCAGCCGCATCTTGAGCTCGCTCGAGATCGCCGAGCTTGAGGACGACCCGGACAAGCTCGCGAAGTGGACGACGTTCGCAATCGTGGGCGCCGGCCCTACCGGCGTCGAGATGGCCGGTGCGATCGCCCAGCTCACGCGCAACGTGCTGCGCCGGGACTTTCGCAAGTTCGACCCTTCCAAGACGCGCATCGTGCTCATCGATGCGGCGCCGCACGTGCTGGGGTCGTTCCACCCGAAGTTGCAGGACGCAGCGCTGAGAGCACTCAGGGAAGAGAAGGTCGAGGTGCTGCTCGACACGCGGGTCGTGGACATCGGTGAGGACTACGTCGAGATCGAATGTCAGGAGGGCCGATCGCGCATCGAGGCAAAGATGGTCCTATGGGCAGCGGGCATGCGGGCCACGGCGATCATCGATGCGCTCGCCGCGACGACCGGCGCAAAGACCGACCGCTATGGCCGCATCCACGTCGACGAGCACTGCCGGGTGCCCGGCCATCCGGAGATCTTCGTGCTAGGCGACGCCGCGAACCAAGGTGACCTCCCCATGGTCGCCCAGCCCGCGATGCAGGAGGGCAAGCACGTGGGCAAGGTGATCCTGCACGACCTCGGGCTCGGGAAGGACCCGGGCCCGTTCTCCTACTTCAACAAGGGGATGATGGCGCAGATCGGGCGAGGCAACGCTGTGGCCGATGCGTTCGGTGCGGTGCGCCTCTCCGGCTTCCCGGGTTCGGTGCTTTGGGCGATTCTGCACGCGTGGTACGTGGAGGGACTCTTCGCCAAGATCGAAGTCACAGCGCGGTGGCTCTGGGGACTCATGGCGATGAACCGGCGCGAGCGGGTGATCACGGTCAAGAGCGCGGCGCTGGGGCGGCGTCCGGCGCCGTCGACTCCCGATGCACGCAAGGGGTGAACCGCCGACGGTCCCGCGGGCGGGGAAGCGATTGTTGCGGCACCAGCGCCTCGTTATACTGCGAACCTGCGCCCCGCACGCGATGCGGAGTCGCGCCACCGCGGAGAGGTGGCAGAGTGGTTGAATGCGGCGGTCTCGAAAACCGTTTAGCCGGCAACCCCGGCTACGAGGGTTCGAATCCCTCCCTCTCCGCCAGAAGGATATGACGATGCCCGCTCCCGAAAGGGGGTGGGCATCCGTGCATCCCGCGCTGCGCCCCTGGTGGCAGCTCTACCTGCGGGTCTGATACTCCTGTGGCGGCGCCGGAGCGTTATAGTGGCTCACGGGAGTCGTCAGGGTCGACCGATGGAGGTTCTCGATGAGCGGTGCTGACTTCTGGGGCGGATGGTGGTGGCCAGCGGCCACGGCCGCCTTGGGCTTCGCCTTCACGGGGCTCCTGGTGCGGCAGTACCTGACGCGTCGCAAGATGCATCAGCTCATGTGGGCCGTAGGGTTCCTCTTCTATGCGGTAGCTGCGGCGATGGAGGCCGTCAGCGAGTACGCGCAGCATTGGGACCCGACCGTGTACCGCATCTACATCGTGCTTGCAGCGTCGCTCGTCGGCTTCCTGGGCAGCGGAACGCTCTACCTGATCTCGCGCGATCGGTTCTGGGGCGACGTGTACGTCACCATCAACCTGGCGTTGCTCGCGGTGTTCCTATACGGGACCTTCACGGTCGAACTCGACATGACCAGACTCGTGCCGGGCATCGTGGTGGGCGGCCAGGCACTCGGGCCGTCTGGCGAGTTCCCGCGCATCATGTCACTCCCGTTCAACATCCCCGGGACGCTCATCCTGCTCGGCGGAAGCGCATACAGCGTGGTGAAGTTCTGGCCCAAGGTCGAATTCCGCTATCGCTCGTGGGCGAACGTGCTCATCATCATAGGCACGCTCATCATCGCCGCTGCAGGCAGCATGGCAAGGGCCGGCGAGACGCGGGGGCTCTATCTCGCCGAGATGGTCGCATCGGCCGCGCTGCTCGCGGGCTTCCTGATGGCCGGGACGCTCGAGAAGGGGGCCAAGGCGGCGATCGAGCGAGGCAGAGCGGAGCGCGAAATGACTGGCGCACCGCCGGCTTAGCCGCGCGGTGGGCGCCGGTCCGGGTCGGAGTCGGGGGGATGGTCATGAGTCCGGAACAAGACAAGGGCATCGCGACCGCGAGCCTCTACTCGTCCCCGTACCGCACGGCGACGGCGGTCGGGTGAGCGGACGCCTAACGCACATCGCGAGCCGTCACCTGCGTGTCAGCGCCGTGGTCGCGGCCATCCTCGTGGTGTTCACCACAAGCGCGTCGTTCGTCGACCAGGCTGACGGTGTGACCGAATCCGTCCCGCAGGCGCGCGGTGCGGTGGCACTCACGTTCGATGACGGCCCCGATCCCCGGTACACGCCACACGTCCTCGACACGCTTGCCGAGCACGGCGCCCGAGCGACGTTCTTCGTGGTAGGAGAGAGCGCGAAACGGCACCCCGAACTCATCGCGCGCATGCTCGACGAGGGCCATGAGGTAGCGCATCACACCCACACGCATCCGCACGTCGAGCGGATCGACGCGATCGAAATCGCGCGGCAGATGGATGAGTGCTTGACGGTCCTCTCGGGGTACGGGATCAAGCCGCAGTGGTACCGCCCGCCTCGCAAGCAGCTGACCTATGCGCAGCTCGAGGCCGCCGAGCGCCGAGGCATGCGCGTCGCGACTTGGACCAGGTGCATCGAGCGAGCGCGCTTCGTGTCGGGGTGGCATGCGGCGTCGACGCTCGCGGTAGAGACGCGAGAAGGCGACATCGTGCTCGCGCACGACGGCCGTACGGACCGGTCTCGGACCATCGAGGCCCTGCCGCTCTATCTGTCGGCCATGCGTGATCGAGGCATCGACGTCGTCACGTTGAGCGAGCTCCACCGCAGGGCACGGCGGTAGTGCAACCGGTGCACGAAGGGAACGGTGCGGCTACGATATGGAGGTCTGCGGTCGCGGACTTTCCACAATCTCTTGAACACGCCACCGGTCCGAAAGGCGCGAATGACGGTAGAGGGAATCAAGACTCGGCTCGTGGAGCGGCTGCGCTCCTGGGCGCTGTACCTGCGCTCGGGCAGCTATCGCACCGTGGCGCGCTACGAGCGGTTCCGATCGAGGCTACCCATCGCGGAGAAGACCGTGCTCTTCGAGGCGTACCACGGGGCGCGAATCTCGTGTAACCCGTACGCGATCTTCCTCGCGATGCTGGAGGACCCCGAGTTCGCGGGATACCGTTACGTCTGGACGCTCAACGACCTCTCCGATCCCGGTAACCGCATGCTTGAGAAGTACCGCCGCATGCCGAACGTCGAGTTCCATGCACGCGGGTCGAAGGGGTATCTCAAGCACCTTGCGAGCGCGAAGCACCTCGTGAACAACAAGACGTTCCACTACTACTTCGTGAAGCGTCCCGAGCAGGTACACATCAGCACTTGGCACGGCGTGCCCCTCAAGACGCTCGGCAAGGACCAGTACGGTTCGATGGGCCAGTACAAGAACACGACGCGTAACTACCTGCAGACCGACTACCTCGTCATGCCGAACCGCTTCACGTCCGACGTGATGCTCGACTCGTGTGACGTGCGCTCGCTCTTTCCGGGGCACGTCATCGAAGGCGGCTACCCGCGAACCGACCTGACCCTCAACACCGACCGCGTCCGGATGAAGGCGTACTTGGGCGAGCTGTTGGGAATCGACCCGGCCAAGACGTTCGTGCTGTACGCGCCCACATGGCGAGGCGAGGTTGGCTCGGCGATCGACATCACCGACGCGATCGTCGAGAACATAGAACGCCTCGCAGAGGGTATGCCCGAAGGCCATGAACTGCTGTTGAAGGTCCACGACAAGACGTATGCGTTCGTGAAGGGCAATCCCGCGCTTGCGCACATGGTGAACATCCCGGACTGGTTCGAGACGAATGAGCTTCTGGCCGGCATCGACATCCTGGTCACCGACTACTCATCGATCTTCTTCGACTTTCTGAGCCTGCGTCGGCCTATCATCCACTTCGTCTTCGACCGCGCCGAGTACGAGCGCACTCGCGGCACGTACTTCGACATGGACACCGAGATGCCCGGTCCGCTCTGCTACACGGCCGATGAGGTCAACGCCGCCATCCGCGACATCGGCGCGGTCACCGAGCGCTTCCGTGAGCGCCACGAGCAAGCGATCGAGCGGTGGTGCGCGAACGAGGACGGACGGTGTGCGAGGCGTGTCATCGACATCGTCTTCCACGGCAGACAGCTCGAGTACGCTTACCGCACGGAGGACACCGCGCGCACGCGCGTGCTCGTCTATGCGGGTTTGCTCGACGCAGGCAACGCGCGCGTCATCCACGCGCTCTCCGATCTCGACTTCGACGCGGTCGACATCGTCATGCTCTTCGACGGCTCCCCGAAGAGCCGCGACGAGTACTACCTCACGAAGCTGCACCCGAAGATCAAGGTCTTCTACCGCGCCGCGAGCCCGGCACACAACATCGTAGACCGCTCGCTCGCGCAGACGGGAGTCCACCCGGCATCGCGATATTGTTCGCCCGAGGCCGCCCGCGCGTGGCGTGCCGAGTTCTTCGGCGACGTGCGCTTCGATGTGGCTGTCGACCTGAGCGGCCGAGCGAGCGTGTGGCACCTCATCTTCGCCCACACCCCGTTCGCCACGAAGATCGTCTTCCTCGATGAGGCCCGTGTGAACGATCCGGCGGCCTCACCGGCCTCGTTCATGGCCGCGCACTTCGACCACCTCGTCTGCACGTCCTCTTCGGCGTTTGATCTCTTCGAGGATCGCCTCGCAGGTACGCCCGCCGCATCCAAGCTCGTGCTCTGCCGCGTGCCGAGCAGCCTGTCGGAGTTCTTCGATGACCTGCGCCACGATGTCTCGCACGTGCTTGCGG
>JBBIJX010000025.1:0-22939 GCA_037445775.1 Actinomycetota bacterium | reverse complement strand
GAGATGGAAAGAGGAGGTGGAGGCATCCGATCTCGAGTACATTGATTCTGAGGCAACGAATCAGTCCCTCGAGTACCTCTTATTCTGAGGCATCACGCCCCCGTGCGAGTCTGGTGCGCAACGCCTGGAGCGCAGCGCCCCGATGGCTGATCGCGTTCTTCTCCTCCATCCCGAGTTCGGCCATTGAACGTCCCGGCCGCGCTGCGGGCAGGAACAACGGATCGTAGCCGAAGCCGTTTTCGCCACGTGGCTCACGCGCAATCGACCCCTCACAGACGCCTGTCGCGATTGTCTCCGCACCCGTATCGTCGATGAAGACGAGCGTCGAGCGAAAGCGGGCCCTGCGCCTGTCGTCGGGAACCTCAGCGAGAGCCAGAAGCAGTCGCCGGTTGTTCTCGTCGTCGCTAGCACACGGCCCGGCGTAGTACCGCGAATGAACGCCCGGCTCGCCGTCGAGCGCGTCGACCTCGAGGCCGGAGTCATCCGCGATGGCGGCGATGCCGAACCGTTCGGACGCCGCTCGCGCCTTGATGCGCGCATTCGCTTCGAAGGTGTCGCCGTCCTCCACAGGACTCGGCCACTCGCCATCGAGGTCGAAGGCCGAGACGAATCGCCACCCGGGAAATGCGAGCGCCGCCCGGATCTCGTCGACCTTGTGGCGGTTGTTCGTCGCGACGACGACGGTCCGCGAAGTCTCAGCGTCCATAGACACTGAGGTCACCTTCGACGATCTGGCGTTGCACGCCTACAAGGTGCGACGTACCCGCAGATGCCAGATCGAGCATCGTCTCGAGTCTCTCTCTTGCGAACGGCGTCTGCTCGCCCGTCCCCTGCACCTCGATGAAGCGGCCCCTCTCGTCCATCACGACATTCATGTCCACCTCGGCGACGGAGTCCTCCCTGTAGTCCAGGTCCAGTAACATCTCGCCGTCGACGATGCCCACACTCGTCGCCGCCACGTGTCCGAGTAGCGGAAGCGCCGGGATCTTGCCGGCCTCACGCCACGCGGCAAGCGCATCGTGAACCGCGATCCACGCGCCGGTGATCGCCGCACAGCGTGTCCCGCCGTCCGCCTGAATGACGTCGCAGTCAACGGTGACAGTCGCCTCGCCGCCCAGGCCGCCAAGGTCGACGACTGTGCGCAGCGAGCGCCCGATGAGGCGCTGGATCTCGTGGGTGCGCCCCTTCGGCCCCGTCATCGTCTCGCGGCGCGAGCGTGTGTGGGTCGACGCGGGCAGCATCGAGTACTCGGCTGTGAGCCAGCCGAGACCGGAGCCCCGGCGCCAGGCCGACACCCCATCCTCTACCGACGCGGCGCACAGCACGCGCGTGTCGCCCAGTTCGAAGATGCAGCTTCCCATAGCGTGCTTGAGATAGCCCCGCGTGACCCGCACCTGACGCAGGTCATTCGCACCACGTCCCTCGGACCTGTTCGTCACGAACGCTCCCCTCCGCGTACCACCTCGAACGTCTCGAGCTCGCGCGCGATGCTCACGGTACCACCGAACTCCTCCGACGCCTCGCGGAACGCGTCAGCACGATCGTTCGTCGGCCATAGGTGGACGAGAACCAGATGCGACGCTCCCGCCTCATGTGCGAGCTTCCCGGCCTGGCGGGCCGTGAGATGCGGCGCCATGCTCTCATAGCGCGCCGGGACTGTTGCTTCGGCCAACAGCAGGTCTGAGCCGGCGACCGCAGCCCGCACGGCGTCACCGAAAGCGGTGTCCGATGTGAACACGACGCACGCACCGTCCCCTTGGGCGCGCAGGGCGAAGGTCGGGTCCGTGTGTTCGACAGGGACCGGCGTGATGTCCAGAGCGCCTATGCGCACGCTTCGATCGGCCGCAAGCTCCTTGCAGGTGAACGCCGAGCGGAACTCCACAGCGCCGCGTTCGGAAAGGAGCCCCTGCATGCGCTCGAACAGCCCTTCAGGCACATAGAGCGCGAGCGGCCCGGCAGGTCCTCCCGGAGCGTAGCGAACCAGCGCCTGCAGCGAGTAGAGGTCGACGTAGTGATCTGGATGGTTGTGGGTGATGAAGATCGCATCGAGCGACAGGGGGTCACACATCGCGTAGAGATTGGCAACCGAACCGTTCCCGCAGTCGAACAGAACGCGCGCACCGCCGCCTTCGATGAGGTGGCTCGAGCACGCCTGCCCCTGTACGGCATGGCTCGCCGCCGAACCGAGTACCGTGACACGCATCAGGCGTCCGCTCCTTCTTGGCTCTGTCGACGTCCCGCCGCCCGAAGGGCGTCGGCGAGAGACTCAATCGTAACGCTCTCGACGTGGCCAAGCGACGCACCGAGCACGCGGCTTCCCAAACGCCGGAACTCAGAGGGGTCTCCTGTGGTCGCGAAACACAATTCAGCCAAGCGTCCGGGTGATGCGCACTGCTCACGCCGAACGAGCACTTCCGCAGCCTCTCGCGCGGTCTCCTCAGCGGAACTGATCAGCCGAACCTGCGGACCCATCACCTGACCGATCGCGGTAGCGAGCAGCGGGAAGTGCGTGCAGCCCAGTACGAGCGCATCGATCCCGGCACGCTTGAGCGGATCGAGGTAGTCACGCGCGAGCTCGTAGAACGAAGGTCTGATGAAAACGTCGCTTGCGTCGGCGAGCAGGTCTTCGACCCGCCCGACGTCGCGCCTCAGCCCCTCTTCGACGATCTCGACGAAACGTGGGGTGGCCGCGGAGAAGACCGTGACCCCAGCGTCAAGCGCCCGGACCGCCCGGCTGTACGCGCCGGACTCGATGGTGCCGACCGTGCCGATCACCCCGATCTGCCTCGAGACCGTTGCCATGACGGCCGCGCGCGCACCGGGCTCCACGACCCCGATGACCGGTACCGAGCAACGCTGCTGCGCCAGCTCAAGTCCCGCAGCGGTGCCGGTGTTGCAGGCGATGACGATGAGCTTGACGCCACGTGCCTCGAGCCACGCGCATATCTCGAGCACGAAGCGCCGCACTTCGTCGAGATCGCGAGGACCGTACGGGCACCGGGCGGTATCGCCAAGATAGATGAGTGACTCGCCGGGCAGCGCGGAGACGATCGCGCGAACTACCGTGAGTCCGCCGAGTCCCGAATCAAAGACGCCGATGGGCGCATCGTGAGCGTCGCTATTGCGCAAGCAGCTGCTCCAGCGCCTCGGCGATACCGTTCACCGGGAGAACCTGTTCGGCTGCGCCGATCTCTATGGCCGCACGCGGCATGCCGAACACCGTCGACGTGCCCTCGTCCTGTGCGATGGTCGCGGCGCCAGCATTGCGCATCAGCTTGAGGCCTTCCGCGCCGTCTGCGCCCATGCCGGTCAGGAGCACGCCGATCGCACGACGCCCGTGCGTACGTGCGACCGAATCGAAGAGCGTGTCTGCACTCGGGATGTAGAGCTGACTCGGACCCGGCTTGCGGAAGTGCAGGAGAGGCCCGTCGACGGCCATATTCATGCCCGTGGGCGCGAAGTACGCGACGCCCGGCTCGATGCGCTGCCCGTCCTGGGCCGCGACGACTGCGATTTGGCAGCCCGAGTCGAGCCATCCCACAAGACCCGGGATGAATCCGTCAGCGATGTGCTGCGCCACGACCACGGGTACCGGGAGCGCCTTCGGGAGACGCCCCAAGACATCAAGCAGCGCCGAAGGGCCACCCGTCGACGACCCGATCGCAACAAGCGTGCGCCTGGTGGCGCCCGGCGCTGCCGGCGCCGGTTGCACGACACCTCCCCGACGCCCTCTGATGTGCGTGATGACTCGCACGTTCGCGAGGATGCGGACCTTCCTGATGACCTCGCGTCCGATGCGGTCGAGGTCAGCCCAGTCCTTGGGCTCCGGCTTCTTGATGACCTCAAGCGCGCCGAGGTTCAACGCGTCGAACGCACGTCCCATGCCCTCGCCATGAACCGATGATGAGACCACAAGGATCGGGGTTGGGCTGAACGCCATGATCCGCTCGGTAGCCTTCAGGCCGTCGAGCTTGGGCATATGAATGTCCATCGTCACAAGATCGGGCCGGAGTCTCTCGACCATCTCAGCCGCTTCGATCCCGTCACGCGCTTGGCCGATCACTTCGATATCGGGCTCGCTCATGAGGATCTGGGCGAGCATCTCGCGCGCGACGAGGGAGTCGTCGGCGATGACGACGCGTATGCGCTTCTCGTCCGCCATATGCTCCGGCTACCCGATCAGACGCTCGACTGTGTCGAGCAGAGTGTCCTGATTGAAGACGGACTTCGTGATGTAGGCGTCCGCTCCGGCCTCGATACCCTCGGCCTTCTCCTCATCGCGCTCGAGTGACGTGACGATGATGACGGGAACGGAGGCGAGCGCCGGGTCTCCCTTGATCGCCTTCGTCAACTCGAACCCCGTCATATTGGGCATCTGGACGTCGGTCACGACCGCGTCGACCTGGAGCCCCTCGCGCAGGGCCGTGAGCCCTGCAGCGCCGTCGACCGCCGTTGTGACCTCGTAGCCCGCAGCCTCGAAGATCGAGCGCTCGAGCTCGCGCGTCGTGAAGGAGTCCTCGCAGATGAGGACGTGGCGCGGACCCTGACGCTCGACCTTCGCCGCAGGCCCGGCACGATGCCCGGTGCGTGTCCTCGCGTTGGCCATGAGGTCCGGGACGTTGAGAATCGGGACCACTTCCCCCGCGCCGAGCACGGTGACACCGGCGACGTTGTCGATCTTCTTCAGGTGGCTGCCGAGGGGTTTGATCACGATCTGCTGTTCGCCAACGAAGCCGTCGACACTGAATCCCATCCGGTGCCCCGAGTACCCGATGGTGACGATAGGCTGCTTGTGGCCTTCGGGCCCTGACTCTCGAACGCCCAGGATATCCGAGAGTTTGACCACCGGGATCGTCCTGCGCTGACGACGGATGACCTCGCGGCCCTCGACCTTGATGATCTCGGTGGGGTCGATCCTGAGTGTCTCGTCGATCGAGCCCGTGGGCATCGCGTAGACCTGGTCGCCCACGCGGATCATGAGCGCCCGGATGATGGCGAGAGTGAGCGGGATGGTCAGCTTGAACAGCGTGCCCTTCCCCACCTCAGACTCGACGTCGAGCGAACCCTTCAGTTTCTCGACCACGAACTCCCGGACCACGTCCATGCCCACACCGCGTCCCGAGATCTCCGTGATGATCGCCGCGGTCGAGAACCCGGCCTCGAATATGAGGTACATCGCCTCGCGGTCCGACATCGCTGCCGCTTCTGATTCGCTGATGTAGCCCTTGCGAACCGCCGACTCGCGAATCCTCAGCGGGTCGATGCCGGCCCCGTCGTCGGATATCTCGATAACGATACGATCGCCTTCCTGCCGCGCCACGAGGCGCACGGTACCCTTTGCTGGCTTGCCTCGCTCCTTGCGTACCTCAGGGGCTTCGATGCCGTGGTCGACGCAGTTGCGCATGATGTGCACGAGCGGGTCGTTAATCTCCTCAAGCACCTTCTTGTCGAGCTCGGTGTCGCCACCCTCGATGATGAAGTCGATATCCTTGCGGAACTGCTTGGCCAGATCGCGCATCGCCCGAGGGAACGTCTGGAAGATCGTGTTCGCGGGAAGCATGCGCAACCGCATGCCCTGCTCCTGCAGGTCGGTCACGACAAGCGAGGTGCGGCTTACGTCATCCGCGTAGAGCTTCGAGAAGCCCGCGAGTGCACGACGCCCCTCCGCGAGCCGCGCATCCATCAGGTTGACGTCCTCCTCAAGATCGTCGAGGCCGGTTCGTTCGGCGAGGCTCAGCAGCAGCGCCCGTATGCGCTGCCACATCTCCGAAGTCTCGCCTTGCTGCGCAAGCAGCACGCGCAACTCGCTCGCACGCTGCTCGGCCTTGATCTGGGAGATGACCACCTCGCTGATGAGGTTCAGCAAGCTGTCGACCTGCGACGTTCGGATGCGGATCGTCGTCTGCACCTTGCTCGTGAGCTCGTCGGGAGCCGCTTTTGCGTCCACCTGCCGGACCTTCGTTCCCGGCTCGTCGGGGGCTTCCGCTGCAGCTGCAGGCGAGAGGTCCGCAGCCTCAGCCGTCACCTTCGCAGCTTTGCCGCGAGCCGACTTCTTCTTCGGGGACGGTGCGGGCTCTTCGGCCTTTGGCGGAGTAGTCAGCCCGTCTCCCGCGGTGGCGGCGGCGGCTGCGTCGTGTGTTCCCCCTTCCGCGATCGCCGCCAGCCTGGAGCGCAGCCCTTCGAGATCGAGAGCGTCACCCTCGTTGACGCCCTTGTTGTCCGCAAGGTAGACGATCGCATCGAGCGCCTCGAAGAAGTGATCGCTCATCTTGGAGGTGTACGGAAGCTCGCCGTCACGAACCTTGACCATGATGTCCTCGAGCCAATGCGCGACGTCGGATATCTCGATGAGTCCCACCATGCGCGAGGACCCCTTGATGGTGTGTGCGTCGCGCATCATCTGGTCGATGAGCTCGCGGTTCTCAGGATCGCCCTCGAGCGTGATGACGCCCTCGTTCAGACGCTGGAGCAGGTCCTGCGCCTCCTCCTGGAACTTCGCGATGAATGCGGTGCGGTCGAACTCGACCATCGTGGCCCTTCCTGTTCGAACCCGGTACCGGGCCTACGCGCCGTCGACGATGGTGAACGCCGAGCCCACCTGGCTCGACTCCCGTGCCATCGAGGACAGCTGCTCCGCGGCTCCTGCGACCTGTCGCGAGCCGGCCGCCGTCTGCTGCGCGACCGACGCCACCTCGCGCATCGCCTTGACGACCTGGTCTGTGGCCGACCGCTGCTGTTGTGTCGCGGCGCTGATCTCCTTGGCGGCAACCGTGGTCTGCTCGATCATCTCGAGGATCTGATCAAGTGACTCGCCGGTGACGTGCGCCAACTCGACCCCGCTCTGCACCTGCTTGAGTTCTTGCTCGGTTGCCATGACGAGCTCGTTCGCGGCAGTCTGGATCTCCGTCATGATCGTCCCGATCTCACCGGTCGACTCGACCACGGACTCGGCGAGCTTGCGGATCTCGATGGCGACGACGCTGAAGCCCTTGCCCGCCTCACCGGCGCGCGCCGCTTCGATTGCCGCATTGAGAGCGAGGATCTTCGTCTGGTCCGCGATGGAGTTGATGATCGCAAGCACTTGTCCGATCTGCTGGCTGCGCTCGCCGAGCGCGAGGATCTTGTTCGCGCTCTGCTGCGATCGCGTCTTGATGCTCTCCATAGAAGTGAGAGTGTTCATGACGGCCTGCTGACCTGACTCGGCGTTGGCTAGCGATGCCTCGGCCATGTTGACGACCTGGTCCGCGTTCTCAGCGATCTGCTTGTAGGTGCTTGCAAGCTGCTCCATAGTCGCTGTCGTCTGCGAGATGGAAGCCGCCTGTTCGGCGGAGCCTGAGGCCTGCTGTTCGGTGGCGGACAGGATGTCGCTTGACGACTGCTGCAGGCGGCGGCTCGACTCCTGCGTCTGACGAATCAGGTAGATGATCAGGTCGAGCATCTGGTTGTAGCTCGACGCGAGCACGCCGATCTCGTCATCGGTGGTCACGCGGACCTTACGTCCGATCTCGCCTTGACAAGCGGCCCGGACCGATTCGACCACCTGGGTGAGCGGTCCGACGAAGCGCTTGCCCATCACCATCAGCAGCGCCACCCAACCCGCGAGCATCGCGAGACCGATGGCGGCCAAGATCGCGACGTCCATCCCGATGGTCATGACTCCGCCGAGTTCGTCCCGGAACACGAGCCAGAACGCGAAGTAGAGCGAGAGTTGGTATACCACCTGTATCAGCACGGTGTAGAAGATCAGCTTGTAGAGAAACCTGCTTCTGATCGTCTTCCATAGACCCATATCTTCACTCCTTGTCCCGGCGGACCTAGTGCCGATTGCCCGTCACAACCGGCTGCAACGTGCGTTCGATGTTGATGAGGCCCGCCATCGCATCGCCGATATGAACCGAACCAACGATGTAGTCGGCCTGCGCGCGATCGATGATGCTGATGGGTGGCTCGATGGCTTCAGAGGGCACTTCGGCGATATCGCCGATCTCCTCAACCACCAACGCGGTCACGACGTCTCCGTGCATGATCACGATCGCCGGGGGCTGCGCGAGCCCTTGCGCCTCGACCGAACCGAGTTTCATAAGGCGAGCCGGGTCCGTGACCGACAGGATCTCACCGCGGACGTTGACGACGCCCAGAACGTAGTCCGGGACACCGGGCAGCGACGTGACCTCGTACTCCTGGAAGATCTCGCGCACATCGCTCACGCCGACCGCGTACCATTCCTCGCCGAGCCGGAAGAGCAGCAGCGCAAGCCGCTCGGACTCCTCCTCCTCGAGCGCCTCGCGCGCGAGCGAATCGGCGCGCCGCCTCAGGACCTCCTCCGCCGATTCGATCAGTGAACCCATCGCGCGTGGCGGCTGCTCGGTCACGTCACCACCTCCCGCCGATTACGGGGGCGAGTACCGCGTCCACGTCCAACACGCAGACGAGCCCTTCGGGCATCCTCGCGACCCCGAGCATCGAGGACGCCAGCGCGTGGACGGAGGGGGCCGCCTGAACGTTGGCCGCAGGCACGTCGATCACGTCCTGGACCTCGTCGACCACGACCGCAACTAGGTGGTCGGCCGCGATGCGACAGATGATCATGGGCGTCTCAATGGTGTAGTCGAGCGGCGGCATTCCGATGACCCGACGCAGGTCGACAGCGGGAATGACCGTCCCGCGCAGGTTCACCATGCCGGCGAGTCCTCCACCTCCGCTCGGCACCTCCGAGAACGCGACGATCTGCTGAATCTCCTGCACACGCGCTATAGGGAACGCGTAGCGCTGCTCGCCCAGGAAGAAGGCGATCGCCTGGCCGGCGTAGGTCTCCCGCGAGTCATTCAGTTCGGTTGCGGTCGTGTCGTCGACGTCTGTCATCTGTCCCTCACTTGGAGAAACGCACCACCCGTTCGAGCTCTTCGGCGCTCACGACCCCCTCGCGCAGCTTGGCGAGGCCGGACACGATCATCGGCCGCATGCCTGCGGCGCGGGCCGCATGCTCGATATCGGCAACCGAGCCCGCCTTCGCGATGGCTGCTCGCACCGGCTCGGTGAAAGGGAGTACTTCGTAGACTCCGGTGGCACCCTGGAATCCGGTCTTCGAGCAGTTCGGACAGCCGGTCCCCCGGCGTGAGGTGAGACCCTGCTCCGCACCGGGGATGAGCGCCACGAGCGGACTGTCCTCCTCGATGGAGCAGTTCGGACAGTTCGTCCGCACGACCCGCTGGCCTACACCGAGGGTGAGCGCGCTCGCCAGCGAAACCGGCTCGGCGCCCAGGTCGAGCATACGTCTCACCCCGGAGACGATGTCACCGCCGGAGAAGGTCGCGATGACGAGCTTGCCGAGTCCCGCCGCCTCGATCGCGAGATGCACATCCTCGACCGACTGCATCGCATCGATCGCGAGCACGTCGGTGTCCTGACGCATCCCTGCGGCGAAGTAGCTCGCAGCACCGACCGCCTGGCCTGGGTTGACGAGGACCTGGGCGACCGCAGGGATCTCGTACTCGATCGAGCGCTCGACCGAGTAGACGGTCTTGCCCACTTGGGCCGCATGATTGAGTAGCGCGTAGTACGTCGTCGACCTGCCGCCCCCCACCGGGCCGCATACGAGCAGGATGCCACGCCCGCGCTCGACCATCGCGTAGAGTGCGCGCGCTTCGGCCTCCGACATCCCGATCTCGGTCAGCGAGCGCGGCTGGGGCTTCTGCGGCGACAGCGAGACAACGAGGCGCTGGCCTGCGACAGTGGGCACAGACGAGAGCGTAAGCACGATCGCCTTGCCTGCAATGTCCGCGTGCACGCGTCCGAGCGCCGGACGGTTCGCGGCCACGTCCCCCAGTCGCGCGAACGCCTTGAACCCCTCGATGAGCGGAGGCTGCATCGAGAGCGGCGCGCTCGACACCTTCTCGAGGCGCCCTTTGATGCGAAAGACGAGGAAGAAGTCGGACTTGTACGGCAGCAGGTGGATCCGGCTCGCACCACGGTGGACGGCAAGCTCAAGGATGTCTGCCACGAGGACGGCGACCTTGCGTTCATCGGCGACCGCGAGCACATCGAGATCGATGGCGGCGGGACCTGCGGGCATGTCCGCGGAGACCACTTGCTCGACCGTCTGGGCATCGGCTGATGGTTCGGCCACATCGGCAGTTGGCGCCTCGGAGACAACCGGGGTCTCGAGTCCCACCTCGAAGAACTCAGCGTCTGACACAGTGGCCGCCTCACGATCACCCTCGCCAGGTGCCGCTAGCGCGAAGTACTGATCGATCGCGGCCGTCACGCCGTCCGCATCCGCAAGCACCGCATCCATGCCGATGCCGAGCTCGAGCCCGACGGCGTCGAGGAAGAAGACGTCGGCGGGATCCCCAATGGCCACTGTGAGAGTGCCGTCTATCTCAAAGAGCGGCAGCAGCCGGTAGGCGCGCGCCACGGACGCCGGTACGATCTTGAGCGCCTCGTCGTCAGGCGCGTAACTCTCGAGGTCGACACGCGGGAATCCTAGTTGGTCCTCGAGAACGGCACCCAGTTGCGATGAGGTCAACAGCCCTCGTTCGAGGAGTGCACGCCCGGCGCCGGCGTCGTCTTGCGCCTCCGAACGCACCGCTGTCGACTGCTCCACCGTAACCAGACCGGCCTCGACGACCGAGTCCAGCGTGCGCCCGGCGATGGTGGCCGCTTCACTCATCCGATCCCACCCGTCAGCCCTGGACCTTCTGAAGCTCCTCAGCGACCGCCGTCAGGAGGCGCTCGGGCTCGATCGGCTTGGTCAGATACTGGTTCGCGCCGGTCCGGATGCCCGTGGCCATCGCCTGCTCTTCGGTCTTGGCCGTAAGCATGATGATGGGGATAGCCTTGTACTTCTGGTCGAACTTGAGCAGACGACAGACGCGGTAGCCGTCGAGCTTCGGCAGCATCACGTCGAGAAGGATCAGATCGGGCACTTCGGCGCGCGCCGTCTCGAGTGCCTCAGCGCCGTCGGACGCCGTGATGACCTCGTAGCCCCCGGCGATCAGTATCGCCTTGATCATCTCGAGAATCGTCGGGCTGTCGTCTACCGCGAGGATTCGCGCAGCGGCCATTACTGTGACTCCCCTCGTCCGTGATCACGTACCGTTCATCGGCCCCGCGAACGGGCCGAATCGGTCGCGGTTCCGCCTCTTCCACACTCTAGCAGACTACGCTCACACGTCTTGGCGAGCAGATCGGGGCGAAAGCCGCCCAGAAACGCCGTCCACGAGCCGTCAGGCTTGGCGTAGAGCGACCGCATCGTGTTCTCGTACGCACGGCACGCCTCGCCCAAGTTGCCCCGCTGCCGCTGGATGTTGCCTATCGAGAAATGGGCGAGCACGAAGTCGGGGTCGATGTAGACCGTTCGCTTGAACTCGGCCATCGCCTGGTCCACGTCACCTCGCTGCTGATGGATGACCCCGATGATATAGCGCGCGGCCGCAGTGAGCGGGTACTTCGAGAGTACCGTCTCGGCCTGCTCCATCGCCTCGTCGAGCCGGCCTAGATCCGCGTAGGCGAACGCAGACACCAGGTGCGCGTCGACGCTCTCCGGATCGAGTGCGAGCGCATCCTGTGCGAGCGTCAACGCATCGGCCGGCCGAGCGCGTTCCAGCATCTCATGCGCGCGCTCGATGAGGCGCGACGGCCCCGACTCAGGCTCGGGCTCACGTTCGCCTTCGCCGCCCGCCGGGCGCCGAGCATCCGCCGTCCCGCCTTGACTCCCCGCAGATTGCTCCCCCCTCCGTCGCCGAGGCGTGTCGACCGCGCCACGCGACGTGCGCCCACCCGCACGTTCCTCACGGCGCTTCACGAGCTGTTCGAAGGTGAGCGATCGCTTCACGTGCGGCTTCCGGTACAGGAACACCCCTCCCACCTCGACCGTCTCGAAACGGTCGGAGATGGATGTCAGCGTCTCCGAGTGCCCGATGAACAGGTACCCGCCCGGATTCAGCGCATCGTGGAAGTGGTCGATGACGCGACGCGTCGACTCGATGCGAAAGTAGATGGTGACGTTGCGACAGAAGATCACGTCCCAGCCGCTCATCAACGCGAGCGGATATGGTTCCTTGATCAGATTGTGGTAGCTCAACGTGCAGAGCTCCCGCACGCGCGACGTCGGCCGATAACCGCGCTCCTCGCGCTCGAAGTGGCGCGAGACCACCGTCGGGTCTAGGCCTGCCACCGCGCGCGCCGGATAGATCGCCTTGCGAGCCTTCTCGAGCGCCTGCGTGGACACGTCGGTCCCCACGACGTCGATTCGCTGCCCCAGGCCCGGAAGGCACGAGTCGAGGAGCGTCATCGCGATCGTGTAGGGCTCCTCACCGGTCGAGCAGCCAGCGGACCAGACGCGAAACTGCGTGGGTGTGCCGTGCGGCCGGCCGTCGACGATCTCCGGGATGACGACGTCGCGCAACACCTCGAACTGCGCGGGAAAACGAAAGAAGCTCGTCTCGTTGATCGTGACAAGGTTCATCAGCTCTTTGAACTCGTCCTCGTTCTGAGACAGGTACTCGAAGTAGTCGCCGTAGTCCAAGTAGCGGAACCGTGTCGCGCGGGTCACGAGGGAGATGCGAAGTGAATCGACCTTGCTCTCCTCTAGGTAGATCCCTGAATGCTGGTGGATCCAGTCGCGGAATAGCTCGAACTCCTCCTGCGTCAGATCCTTGCGAAGCGCCTCGTCATTTCGCACCGTCGTCAGGCTCCGGCCCTTGGTTCGACGTCGACCTTCTCGACGAGGCCGTTGGCGTACATCCCGTACAGGACCCGCGCCGTGTCGAAGTCCGTGTATCCGGTGAGCTCGACGAGCTCGCGAACGCTGCGGCTTCCGTGGAGGTAGCACAGGAGCATCCATTCGCGGGGCTTGAGATGAATGTCGGTCGACTTGCCCGCGGGCGATCCCGACATCGCGAATCTCGTGTCGAGCGACGGGATCTTCTCCCTGATCCGCGTCCACATCTCAAGACGCTTCGAGACATCGATGATCACCGATTCGACGGCAACGGCGATACCGATATCGACATCCGCCACCGCCTCGTCGGGCTCGAAGCGGATCTCGCCTTCATCCCAGCGCATGAGATCGAACAGTTCCTCGGAGACGTGCGTGCGCACGAATTCCTCGAGCACCACGGCCTCGAGATAGCCTTCGTCTGCGAGAATCTGCCCCAAACGACGATCGGCCTTGTCCTTCTTCTGGATCTTCATGAGACCCTGTGCCTGACGCAGCTGCTTCTCGGAAACGATACCGGCGCGCACGAGGCGCACGGCAACGGGTTCGGCGATGGCGCCCGAGTTCGCGTGGTAGATATGGCCATCCCGGAAACACACGAGGCCGCGCTCGTCAGCGCGGTCGACGTGCAGCACCCCCGTCTTGGAGCCGGTCTGCAACAACCGTAAGACGTCGGCGAGCGAGAAGTCCTTGAGGTTGCCCTCGAGCGCCACGTGAGAACTCCGGTCTCGACTTCGTGATGGTTCGCGTCTGCAGCGGCCGCCCTAGGATCCGCGTGCTGTGCCAGTTCTGCATCCTAGCAGACGGGCCGATGATCTCACCACCGAAGAACGGCTGCTCGGCAGCGGTACCGCGCGGACTACGACCCGGCCTTCCCGGTGATGTGCTCGATCTCGAGACGCAGCGCGGTGAAACCGCGGGTGTGGTCCGCATCGTCTAGGTCGCGAGACGCCCAGAAGCGCTCGGGTTCGGCCTCAAGATGCTCGACGAGCGTTCGGAGGGCATGGCGCTTCTCCGACGCATCGCCAACGACGCGCATCTTCCCCCGCAGGATGAGCGACTCGTACGGGTGCGCACACTCGCCCTGCTGGTACTCCCCGGGCGCGAAGATCGTCGCGCACGCGCGCGGGTTCCGCGCGATCATCTCGAGCTTCATGCCGTCATGCGCGACGTGGAAGTAGAGACGGCGCCCTACCGGATCGTAGCCGTAGCTCAGTGTCACCACGTACGGCTCATCGCCGTCAGCCAATGCTACAGTCGTGAAGCGCCCGTTCCGCAGCAGGCGCTCGATGCGGTTGGGATCGGTGATCACACGATCCTGCCGCCGAACGTGGTACTCCATCACGCCTCCGTTCGATGCTTCAACTCCCGGTACACCTGCGCGAGCCTCGAGAGTTGCCGTGCGGACACGATGCCGCCATCATCGCAGACGAGCAGGCCCTTGTGCGCGTGTTCGTACAGCGCGCGACGAGCATCTTCACCGAAGGAAGTCTCGAGGCCGCGCCCCTGCACGCCTCCCAGCACGCCTAGGCCGTGACGGCTTGCCTCGGTCAACACGCTTTCGAGCGCCCTCCCCGGCGCGTGCGTCACATGGAGCGCGTCGAAGCCGCCTGCGGCAAGCGCATCGAAAATCGCGCTCACGTCGCCGTCGGAGTGGAAGACAGCATGGAGGCCGAGTCGCCTGGCGAGTTGGGCGATAGTGCAGACGCTCGGGAGGAGCGAGACACGGGCGAAGCCGGGCGCGACGAGCCAGCCGTCTTCGGAAGCGAGGTCCTCGGCGACCACGAGGAAGTCGGCGCCGGCCGCGACACCCTGCCGTACGCGCTCCTCACTTCGCGCGATGGCCTCTGTGAGCGGGGCCGTCAAGAGGCCGGGGTCTTTGGCGGAGATCCGCAACGCCTTGGCCCATCCGAGCCGCTCCGCTACAAGGCCGAACGGCCCGCCGACCACCCAACCGACTGCGATGTCGGCCGAATGGAGCGCGGCGACGCGCTCAGTCGCGTCCGGTGACTCGGCGTCGACGAACGCGAAGTCGACGGCCATCCCGGAAAGGACGCGCGCGACAGTCGCCACACCGACCACACCGGCATCACCGTCGACTCCGGCGAAGACCCGCTCGGAGAGCCAGGTCACCCCGATGACGGGCTCGCCAGCGCCTGCGCCCCCCAGCGCCTTCATCGCGTCGCTGCGACTCACGGACGACCCTGCGATCCGTAGCGCGACCAGACCCGCTCAGCCTGCTCGACCCAGTACGCCTCTCGTTCGTCAGGGGTCAGCAGCCGCCCCTCAGTGCGTTCCGCGAAGGCGAAGTAACCGTCGCCGGGACGCCCGCTGTCCACGCGCACAACCAACGTGGCGATGAAGACCCCCTCTCGCTGACGGTGCGCCGTGTCGGCCTCAGCGAGAAGCGCCATGAGCGCCCCGGATCGAGCCATCGACGGGCTCCCGAACGCTGCTCGGGCAGCCTCGCCGTAGGTGACGGTCGAGCGCATTGCCGCCGCGCGCTCGACCACAGCCTCTAGCGCCGCGCGGGCGGCGCGCCATTCGTCCGGAGCGAAGCCGAACTTGCCTGCCGGGCGGGTCACCGGCGCGCGCCTTCGGCCGAGAGAGGCCGGCCGCATCCGATGGGACGCTCCGACGCGAAGAGACCCGCCGCGAGCGCGACGGGTCCGCACGCCGCGCGCGAAGGCGTGGCGGGAGAGATGGTGGAGGTGATGGGAGTCGAACCCATGTCCACAATAGCCCCCCGGGAGGCATCTCCAGGCTCAGTCACCGATTGGTGTCTCGGCTCCGACGACATTCGGTGACACACGTGTCATCGCCCAGCCGGTTCGATCTTTCGCGAACGGCATACCGGCCACGTCCGTCGCGGCAGTCCCCTGAATGACGCCGTCGCGGTATCGGGGACTCATACCGGTTGGCGTCGCTGGCTAGTTAGGCAGCGAGGGCAAAGTCATTGTCGACGCTTGAGCGTCTGTACCCCTGTTTAGCGAGGTGAGGAGACCTCGGCCTGCTTCCTCCGTCAAAGCTATCATGTCGAAGCCAGTCACCCCCGAATGGGTGGCACATCCGACCTGTCAACGTGCCGAAACCTGCGTCCGCAAGCAGTATACCCACGCGCGACGCGAAAGAGGCAGGGCCTACTCCCCCTTCGTTCGCTCTCTGAGCGAGCGCTCGACGTCGCGCTGCTGGTCGCGTTTGGCGATGGTCTCGCGCTTATCGTAGAGCTTCTTGCCGCGCGCGAGACCCAGCTCGACCTTCACCTTGTTCGCCGGCGAGAAGTAGAAGCTAAGCGGTACGAGCGTGTAGCCGCGCTCCTTCGTCTTGCCAATGAGGTAGCGGATCTCCTTCTTGTGCAGTAATAGCCGCCTCTGACGGTCGGGGTCGACATTGGCGCGATTGCCATGGCTGTAGGGTGAGATGTGCACACCGTGAAGCCACACCTCCCCTTTGCGCACGGTGGCAAACGAGTCGCGCAGCGTCGCACGGTTCTCGCGCAGCGACTTGACCTCCGTGCCCGTGAGTTCGATGCCGCACTCGAACGTCTCGTCGATGAAGTAGTCGTGGCGAGCCTTCTTGTTCGTTGCGATCATGCGGTTCTCTACGGGCATGCGCGTCCCTGCTCACGTGGAAGCGATCACTCACTCCCATGGTAGCGGACTCGTGCGACAGCGGATGTTACACTCGGGAAGGGCGGGAAAGCGATGGGGGTGGCTGGTGAACAGGACGGGCTCGATCGCGATCGCCTCGGCGGTCTTCAAGGGAAGCGGAAGCGCGTTCGGCGCGACCGGCCTGGTGGTGCTCGTCTCCGCTGCGGTGCTGCACTCGAACGTCTGGTACGCCGTCGCGGCACTGCTGTTCGGAGTGGGGCTCACGACACTCGCGATACTCGCGCGCGTCGACCGGTCGGTCATGGCCACCCCGTGGGCGCCGATCGTCCGCTGGACGGACATCGCGTCGCTCGTCGTGCTCGCGGTCGCGACGTTCGCGCCTCTCATAGCGATATCCTTCTCATGGCTTCCCGCGTGGGATCTCGCGGTGCTCGCAGGCGTCCTGCTGCTGTGGCGCGCGGCGCTAAGGCGCCTGGTCGCGGATCGCCGTCGAATCGCGCCCGCGCTCGGAGTGGTGGTGCTCGCTTGGCTCCCAGTGATCCTGCTGCACCCATCGGCTCGCGCGATCGCCTACGTCGTGGAGGTCCTCGTCGCAGTCGCTCTCGCAATCTCGGTGATCTCGTTCTACCGGGCGCTCAAGGGACCGCGTACCTACTACCGGCTGATTCCTCTGGGTCGGAGAGACAACAAGCCGTCGGCGTGACGTCACCCTAGCCGCCGGTCGCAGGACGCGTGGACGCCGTGCCGCCCGCCGGGTCTGCGTCGCATGTGGTGATGCCTCGCGCGACCTTACGCATCCGGGCCCAAAGCAGCGCGCCGGCGCCCACTGCGAGCCACATGAACGCGTGCTTCACCATCAGCGCCGCGAACAGGTACCTGTTGCTCGGATCGCCCATGTTCCACTCGACCTGCTCGAAGTAGATCGTGCGCGGGATCCCGCCGACGACGATCCAGCCGATCGAGAAGAGCGCCACCTTCGTGAGCGTAGCGTACGCATCGGCGAACCAGCGCCGCCCGCTCTCGCTACCGTCAGCGAGCGCGCGGCGTCCGAGCAGCCAGAGGATCACGGCACTCGCGAGCAACATCGCCGTCGCGACGTCGTGGAAGTAGTTGTTCATGATGATGAGCACCTTGGCGAGCGGCGTGAGACTCATCGCACGAGAACCTCCCCAGACGGCGCCTGGACCTGGCGGTCGTGCTCGCGAGCGAACTCACGGAACGCACGGCCCTGCGGATACTGTACCGCCCACGACGTGATGTGCGACATCGGAAAGCCCTTGCGCGAGATCTGAGGGATTCGCTTGAGGATCCGCGGCAGCGTGAAGAGATCCGCCCGCAGCCGCAGAACCGCCTCTTCGCGCACTGCGGCGGTCATCGCGGGATCGTCGTGGTAGAAGGTCGCGTGGTTGCCGTCGTAGAGGTCCCAGTCCATGCCGGAGATGAGATGCGGCCGGTACTGCTCGTAAAGTTGGGTCCCGGGAAACGGCGTGGTCATGACCGGATGGGCCGAGATATCGAGCTCGTCGCAGAGCTCGATGACACGCTTGAAATCGTCGAGTGAGTCCGCCCGGCTACCCACCATCGTGAAGAGCATGACCTCGATGCCGGCGTCTCGGATTCGCTTGATGGCCGTGATGCGGTCGTTGCCCTGCTTGCGCGTCGCCTTCAGCTCCTCGAGCACTGCGGGATTCGGCGATTCGAAGCCCACCATCGCGGCGGTCATGCCCGCCCGCCGCGCCGCGTCCAGGAGTTCGTCTGCGCGCGAGTGCTGCAGCGTCACGAGGTCGCCTGAGCCGAACCACCACTTGCGCCGGACCTGCTTCGCCATCTCCTTGTAGAGCTCGATAGAACGGTTGACGTTCACACCCCAGACGTTGTCGTCGATGTTCCAGAACATGTGCTTCTTGCTCGACGCGACTTCGGCTACCACCTCATCGATGGGGCGCATCCGCACCACGTGCCCGAAGTTCTCGTGGACCGAGCAGAACGCGCACGAATGCGGGCATCCGCGACTCGTGAAGAAGCTGCCGAACATGTAGTGGTCGGGAAGCAGGTCGGTGCGCGGGTGCGGCAGGTTCTCGAGCGGCGCGAACGGACCGTCGTAGCGGGCTTTGAGCCGACGCTTGCCCGCGTCGTCAAGAATCTCGCCCCAGACGGTCTCGGCCTCGCCGACGAGGATGGCGTCGGCGTGCGCCGCAGCCTCGTCCGGCAGCGCGTGCACGTGGATGCCACCGAGCAGGACCTGTACGCCGCGTGCACGGAGCGCGTCCGCCGTGCGGTACGCCCAAGGCGCCTGCGGTGTGAGCACGGTGATGCCCACTAGATCGGCGTCGCACAGCGCGACGTCGAAGCCACGCAGGTTCGCGTCGATGAGGGTGACCTCGTGCGCTCCGGGCCGGACCTGGTCGGTCAGCCCTGCCAGGTACTCGAGAACCGGTGGGGCTATGGGCAGCCCCTTCGACTTCTGTCCACCGGCGCCGAACGGGGGGCTTATGAGTGTGACACGCACGCGCGCTCCAAGATGCGAGGTGACGACAGGTGGTCCACGCGCGCGTTCAGCATCTGCCGTGCCATCGCAGCGCTATGGCGTGAAGTCAGTCCCCGGCTCGAGGTCAAGGACGAGACGCGTGAGCAACCTCACGGCTGCCTCGAGGTCCGTGAGACAGAGCACCTCGGTGGGTGTGTGCATGTAGCGCAGCGGGATCGAGATGAGCGCGGCGGCCTTGCCGCCCCGTGAGAGCTGCATCGCGTTCGCGTCGGTCCCCGTGCCGCGCGGCTCCGCCCCGATCTGGTAGGGCACCTTCGCCTTGTCGGCGGCCGCCACGAGCAATTCGAACAGCACGGGGTTGATGTTCGGTCCTCGCGCGATGATGGGGCCCTTCGCGCACTCCGCCTCGCCGTGCTTGCGCTTGTCGATGTCTGGGTAGTCCGTGGCGTGGCCCACCTCCACGGCGACGCCCACCTGCGGATCGACACCCCACGCACTCGTGATGCCGCCGCGCAGGCCGATCTCCTCCTGCACGGTACCGGCCGCGATGAGGTCGCCAGGTGCGCCCCCGGCCTTCTTGACCTCTTCGAGCACGCGCGCGGCGATCCAGGCGCCAACCTTGTCGTCGAACGCCCGCGAGACGGCCATCTGTTCGCCGAACGTCTCGAACTGGGCCGCGAGCGTGATCGGATCGCCTACCCGCACGCGCTTCTTGACGGCATCGGCACTCATGCCCAGGTCGACGAAGAGCCGGTCGAGCTTCGTGACGCTCTTCCGCTCGTCCTCCTCGATGAGATGGATGGGCTTGCGGCCCAAGATTCCGAGCAGCGGCTCCTCCTTGGCATGCACGTGCACGCGCATGCCGGGCAGGATCGCCGCATCAACGCCGCCGATTGCGGAGAACGCAATGAATCCCTCAGGCGTGATGTAGGTGACCATGAGGCCGATCTCGTCGATATGGCCGGCGAGCATGACGCTCACGCCGTTCGGATCCGCACCCTTCAGGGTCGCGTGCACCGAGCCCATGACGTTCGTGTCGAGCGTGTCGGCGACGCCGGAGAGACGGTCTCGGAACACCTGAGCCGCCGGCTGCTCGAAGCCCGAGGGCGACGGCGCTTCGACGAGCTCCTTCAGAAACGCAAGGTCCTTCCTGTGCATGAACGCATCCTCCGCATCTTCGTCAAGCGATCTCAAAGTCCAGACGCGACTCGGATATCAGCGCGTCTATCAGGCGCACGCGCACCGGCTGCCCGAGGCGGAAGACGCGACCGCGGTCCTCGCCGTACAGCAGGAGTCTCGTCGCATCGAGCCGGTAGCGGTCGTCGGTCATGGTGTCGACATGCACGAGTCCTTCGGCGGTGTTCTCGAGCTGGACGAACATCCCGAATGTGGTGACACCTGTGATGAACGCGTCGAACACGTCGCCGATGTGAGCTGCCATGAGTTCGCATAGCTTGTACTTCACCGAGTCGTCCTCGGCCATCTCGGCCTCGCGCTCCATGTATGAGGAGTGCTCCGCGAGCCATGCGAGTTCCGGCACCATGCCCATCGTGTTCGGGTCGGTGTCAAGCGAGCCCGCAAGCTCCGCGCGCAGCAGGCGATGCACGATGAGGTCAGGGTAGCGGCGTATGGGGCTCGTAAAGTGCGTATACGCTTCGCTCGCAAGCCCGAAGTGGCTTCCTGGGAAGTCGACATACCGCGCCCGCTCGAGGGCACGCAGCAGCAATGAGTTGATGAGGCGCTTCTCGGGACGGTCGTGGGCGAACGCGATGATGCGCTGGAACGTCGCAGGGCTCGCACCGTGCACGTCCTTGATGGGGTAGTCGAACTTCTTGAGGATCTGCGCCACGTGGCCCAGCGCGTCGGGGTCGGGATCCTCGTGGATGCGGTAGACCATGGGCGCCTTCGCCGCACGCATGTGCCTCGCGACGACCTCGTTCGCGAGGATCATCGCCTCTTCGATCATGTTCGTCGCCTGCGTGCGCTCGCGCACCACGACCTCGAGCGGCGTGCCGTCTTCGGAGAGCTTGACCTTCGCCTCGACGGTCTCGAAGTCGAGCCCGCCGCGTGCGACGCGCCGCTCGCCGATCTTGTCCGCCACGCGCGCGAAATCGCGGAGGGCGACTTCGCTCGTGGCATCCGGGAACACCTCCTCGCCGTCGAGCATCCGTTGCACCTGCCCGTAGGTGAAGCGCCGGTCCGAGCGCATAGCGCTCGGGTAGAGCTCGTAGCGCTCGACGTGCGCGTTCGAGTCCAGATACATGTCGACGGAGAACGAGAGCCGATCCTCTCCGGGGTTGAGCGAGCAGATCTCGTTGGAGAGCTTCTCTGGAAGCATGGGCAGCACGCGGTCGACGAGGTAGACGCTCGTGGCGCGCTGCCGTGCGTCCGCATCGATCGCCGAGTCCCAACCCACGTAGTGACTCACGTCGGCGATGTGCACACCCAGCCTTACGAGGCCGTCGACGCGCTCGACGGTGATGGCGTCGTCGAAGTCCCGGGCGTCAGCCGGGTCGATGGTGAACGTGAAACGGTCGCGGATGTCGCGACGCTCAGGCTCACGCTCAAGCGCCCGAGCCACGTCGAGCTCGATGGTTGCCGCCTGGGCCAGCGCTTCGGACGAGAACTCGGTGGCCAGGCCGTGTTCGCGGATGATGACCTCGATACGGATGCCCGGTTCGTTCTCGCGCCCGACGACCTCCTCGACAACCCCTTGCGCCGCCTGCGTGCGCGACGGATAACCCACGAGCCGGGCAACGACGATGTCGCCGGAGACCGCGCCGCCCATCGCGCCTGCAGAGACGAAGACGTCGGTGCGGATTCGGCGATCGGACGGCACCACGATGCCGATCGCACCGTGACGCTCGAAGCGCCCCACGACCTGTGTGACCGCGCGTTCGAGCACGCGCACCACCACACCGGCGCGGCCCTCACGGCCGCGCCTCGCGTCCGGCCGGAGCTGCACGAGGTCGCCGTGCATGGCGCCGTTGGCGTCGCGCGCCGAGACGTAGTAGTCGCCGTGCTCTGACGCGACGAAACCGTAGCCGCGACGCGTCATCGATATCCTGCCCACGACGAGTCCGGAACGGCGGCCCCTCGCGGCTTCCCTGGCCCTGCCCACGCACCACCTCTCGCCGCCGGTCGCGTCAAGTCTACCGTACGCCGGGTCGCTGCCGGTCGTGTCGGATGCGGATGGTAGAATCAAATGAGAACCCCGCCAAATGGAGTTGTGAATGGAACAGAGTCGGCCGCTCGCCCCCTGCCTAGTCGGACGAGGCACCCTTTCGAACCACCGCGACATGCTACGCGCACTCGAGACGATCGAGTCGCTCGAGTACCGCTTCGTCGTGCACGGAGAGGTGATCGACACGGGTCAGGCCGCACTCGTCAAACTCATGGTCGATCAGGACTCGTCCACACTCGTGGTGAACGGGTGTTTGTTCCTGAACGTTGCGTCCTTTCGCTACCTCGACTTCGAGCGCCTTAGCCCCGACCGCTGGCTCTTCGTCCTCCACGGCGACGACACAGTCCTTGAGCTCATATCGGTGCCAGAGGAGGAGGACGACGACCGACGCGAGCCGCGGCGGCCCCACCTCCTGCTCGAAGAGGAAGTCAGCGACTTCGAGAGCCTCATCATCCTCGACGACGAGGACGACGAGGAGTAGCGCGCCGGACCCAACGTGACGCTGCGGCCTACCGAGCCGCCTTCTTGGCCTCGAGGATCGCCCGCTTGAGCTGCGCGTCGTCCTCGGGCGTCATCTCGTCTTCGATGTCCATCTTGACGACGATATCGGGCGTGAGCCCCTTGCCGTCGATGGCACGCTTCTTCGGCGTCAGGTAGTGCGCGGTGGTGAACTTGAGTGCCCCGCCGAACGAGAGCTCGCGCACCGTTTGCACGCTGCCCTTGCCGAAGGTCTTCTCGCCCACGAGCTTCGCCCGGCCGTAGTCCTGAAGCGCGCCGGCAACGATCTCGCTCGCTGATGCCGAGTTGCCGTTCACGAGCACGACGACGGGCTTGTCAGTCACGGCCTCGCCCACCGTGCGGTGCTCGACCTCGGGCCTGCCGCGCTCCTCCACGCGGACGATGACCCCGCTCGGTACAAACAGCGACGCGACGCTCAC
>JBBIJX010000024.1:0-23005 GCA_037445775.1 Actinomycetota bacterium | reverse complement strand
TGATCGAGGACTTCGATGCCAAGTACGTCGCCCGCCTTGGCAAGCCGCCTCGTGAGCTGGATGTCCGCGCCGCTCGGCGTCGGATCTCCGCTGGGATGGTTGTGTACGACGATGACGGACGCCGCGGATACCCGGATCGCCTCCTTGAACAGCTCGCGAGGATGGACGATAGAGGCGCTCAGGGAGCCCACGGATACCTCGATGATGCGCATCAAGCGGTTCTTCGTATTGAGCGCAAGCGTCCAGAAGTGCTCGCGGTCAAGTCCGCGAAGTTGCGGGCCGCAGAGCGCGACGACGTCCTCGGGGGTACTGACCACGGGGTGGGTCCGCGATGACGCGCTGCCGACACGTCGACTCATCTCAACGCACGCGAGCAGCCTGGCGGCCGCTGCGGGTCCCACACCGTCGACGGCGACGAGGTCGGGGCCGCTCAGCCCGTAGAGCGCGTGGGGGAAGGACCCGTAGGAGAGTACGTGCTCCAGCTGACGGGCGCCTTCCTCGCCCACGAGCACGCTGAGCAGACCTGTATCACTCAGCGCTTCGGGCCTGCCGGCCAACAACGCCTCACGTGGATGAGGGCTTCCCGTTGATTCACGCGGCGCCACAGCTGCCTCCTCCTGAAAGTGACGACAGCCGTGAGGTTGGCAGAGTGGTCTTGCCGGAATCTTGCCCCGCGCTACGGCCCGAAGAAGATCGCGATCTCGCGTTCGGCGGATTCCGGCGAATCGGAACCGTGGATCACGTTCGCATCGACGATGAGCCCGAAGTCGCCCCTGATCGTCCCTGGCGCCGCCTCCGCGGGGTTGGTCGCACCCATCAGCTTGCGGCACACCGCAACGGCACCGGGTCCCGCCAACACCATCTTCACGACCGGTCCGGAGGTGATGTATCGGACGAGCCCCTCGTAGAACGGTTTGCCCTCGTGCTCGGCGTAGTTGGCCGCAGCTTGCTCCTGCGTAAGCGTGCCGTATTCCATGCGCTCCAGTTCCAGGCCCGCATCCTCGAAGCGGGCGATGATGCGTCCCACCAGACCGCGCGTGACCGCGTCTGGCTTGATCATGACGTAGGTCCTCTGATTCACCGGCGAGCCCTTTCACTCCGTCGGCGGCGCAACGTCGCCGCTAGCTGTCGGTCGATCGCCAGTCGTTCGCGATCCCGTTGACCTTCCACCCCACGCCCTCTCGGGCGAGCGTGATGCGATAGTGTAGCGCAGCGCCTTGCACGGGTGTCACCGTGACCAGCACCACGGACTCTTGCGATCCGCGCTCAACGGAGTCCACCTGGTAGCCCTTGATCGGCGGCACCTTGGCCATCTCTTTGGCGACGTCCTTGTCGGGCACGGCGACCCAGTACTGCGTGACATCAGAGCCCGTCTGGTAAGCGGCGAGCATGTCCCCGACTGTGTCATCCTGCGTCGGCCATCCGAGCCCGAGGTAGAAGCCGAGCGCGGCCGCGCCTAGAAGAAGTGCGACGACGGTGACCCACACGACCACAGTTCGCACGAGCGACCGCCCCGAGCGCCGCTCCGCCCGGGCCGCACGCTTCGCTTCGCGGTCCTTCTCGCGCATCTGCTCCTCGGTGATCGAGAAGAACTCGTTGACCGCGGCCTCATCGCCGATACCGAGTCCAGATGCGGCCGCCTCAGCTTCAGGCGCCCAGCCGGAAACCTCCATGGCGCCCGCCGCCGCGAGCGTCGCAAGCTCGTCGGTCCCCCAGCCCGCAGGCGCCGCGCCGCCGGCGGCAAGCATCGCGATGTCACCGGTCTCCCAGCCATCAACGGTCTCGGCGCGAGGCCGCCCCATGCGCAGGGCCGATTCGTATGCGTCCTTGGCAGCCCCCGTAAGCTCGTAAGAGTGCAACTCACGGGCCTTCTCGAAGGCGCGGACCGCCTCCTCGTATTCGCCCATCTGCGTGTAAGCGATACCCATGTTGGCGAGCGCCTTGCCGCGACGGGCGTACTCGTCGAAGCCCAGTGCTGCCTTGTAGGCCTCGACCGCGTCGGCGGGCCTGCCGAGCGCCATGAAACACAGGCCGAGATTCACGAGCGCCTTGCTTGGCCCGGGATTGTCCGGATCGATCGCGGCCGTGCGGTACGCCACCGCAGCCTCGTCGACACGGCCCCGCTCGAGCAGCGCGGACGCCCGCCCCTGGAGCGCTTTCCACGGTGTGGTGTAGTCCGGCTCTGCGAGCGCCGCCGCGTACGCGGCCTCAGCCTTGGAATACTCGCCGAGCGCCGCGTAGGCGCCTCCGAGGTTAGCCTGGACTGCCCCGCGTTTACCGTAGGTCTCATCTCGGAGCGCCTGACCGTACACGGTCGTCGCATCCGCATAGCGGCGAAGGCGCATGAGCGAGTTGCCGGCCATATGGAATGCCGCGCCGTTTCCCGCGCTGCCTCCGCTGGCCGAAGCGAGGAACTTCTTGGCAGCATCACGGTACTGCCCCGCGTCGTATGCTGCCTGCGCCTCGTCGAACTTGCTTTGGTCCACCGCTCGGTCCGATCCGCTACTTCGTCGCCCCGATGATGACGACCTTCTCCAGCTCGTCACCGGCGCGCAGTTGCTTGACGACGTCCATCCCATCGATCACCTGGCCGAACACCGTGTAGTTCCCGTCAAGCTGCGGCAGCGGCTGCAGCGCGAAGTAGAACTGCGAGCCCGCCGAGTCGGGGCTCTGCGAGCGTGCCATCCCTAGCGCGCCCTCCTCGTGCTTGTTCGGGTTGGCCGCAGGGTCGAACTCGCCCCGGATCTGGTAGCCGGGCCCGCTCTTACCGAACGGTGACGCGGGATCTCCATCCGCGGCAGCCACCTGTTCGGACTTGGCGCCCTTGGTCTCGGGGTCGCCGCCTTGGATCACGAAGTCCGGAACGAACCGATGGAACTTGGTTCCGTCGTAGAAGCCCTTGCGCGCCAACTCGACGAAGTTGCCTACGTGGATCGGGGCGTCGGTGCCGTGGAGCTGCACGGTGATCTCACCCTTGCTCGTCGTGATGACCGCCTTCTCTTTGCCGTTCGGCTTGTACTCGGGTGTATACATGCCGGGTACCTCCATCGGTTCTTCGGTGGCCGTCTCGTCGCGCGCAAGGGGCGCTTCACCCTGCGGCTTCCCGGTGGTCACTTCAGCAGGCTGCGCAGCGCAGCCAAGCAGTGAGGCGAAGGTGATACAAGCTGCGGCGAGCACGAGCGTCTTGCGAATACGTTCGCTCACGTGGAAGTCCTCCCTGCGAGGTCGGGATGGCGGGGCCGAAGCCACCCGGTGCCCAAAGGATTCTATCAGCACGACGGGGTGGTGATAAGGAGTGGAAACGGGAGTGGGAAAGAAGGGTAGACTGATGTGCTGAGGGACTTGCGGAGGGCATGCATCCGCCACGCCGCGTTCTTGATGCGCTCAACACCTCAAAGAGCCCGCGTGTTCGTCTTAGGAGGCGATGTACTTGGGAGCACCAAGCACCGATAAGGTCAGGAACGTCGTGCTCGTCGGCCACGGAGGCGCCGGCAAGACCTCGCTCGCGGAAGCGATGCTGTTCTTGTCCGGCGCCACCAAGCGTCTTGGATCGGTCGACAACGGTCAGAGCACGCTCGACTACGATGCCGAAGAGGTGAGGCGACAGTACACGATCAACCTCTCGATCGCCCCGGTCGTCCATGACGGCGTGAAGATCAACGTCATCGATACCCCGGGTTACGCCGACTTCATCTGCGACGCGATCGCGGGGATGGAGGCCGCAGAGATGGCGCTGTTCGTTGTCGACGCGGTCGCCGGTCCGCAGGTACAGACCGAGCGACTCTGGAAGGTCGCCGGCGAGATGGGCATCGCCAGGGCCGTCTTCATCAACCGCATGGACAAGGAGCACGCCGACTTCAACGCTGCGCTCGATGCGCTGGCGGCCAAGTTCGGAGAACGGATCGTACCGGTGCAGATCCCCATGGGTGCGGAAGCCGATTTCAGCGGCGTGGTCGACATCATTCGCATGAAGGCCTACCACCACGAGGGCGACCACGAGGACGTCCTCGACATCCCGGCCGACCTCCTCCCCGCCGCCGAGGCCGCGCGAGAGCGGCTCGCTGACAAGACCGCAGAGTCCGACGACGACCTGATGATGAAGTATCTCGAAGGCGAGCCGCTGACGCAGGCCGATCTCGAGAAGCTGCTCGCGCTCGCGATCGCACAATCCAAGGTCGTGCCGGTCTTCGTCGGCTCAGCGCTGACCCTGCAGGGCATCGAGGATCTCATGGACGAGATCGTGACGTTCTTCCCGGAGCCCACGGCACACGGCCCGCTCGTAACGTCCGACGGCCGTGAGATAGCGTTCTCGGTTGAGGGCGACCTCACGGCACACGTCTTCAAGACCACGAGCGACCCGTACGTCGGCCGCATCAACTACGTGAAGGTGGTGTCCGGCGTGCTCAAGCCGGGCACCGAGCTCATCAACTCGCGTACCGGCAAGAAGGAGCGCGTTGCGCACGTGTTCAAGATGACCGGCAAGGAGACCGCTGACGTCGCTGCGGCGCCCGCAGGCGATATCGCGGTGCTCACCAAACTCGGCGACGTGTTGACCAACGACACGCTGTCGGCGAAGGGCGACGTCACGTTCGCACCGTTGCCGTTGCCTGAACCGCTCTACCCAGTCGCGATCGTCGCCAAGACGAAGGCTGACGAAGACAAGCTCGGGACGGCGCTCAAGACGATCGTGGACGAGGACGCGTCGCTGTCGCTCAAGCGCGACGAGGAGACGAAGCAGACGGTCGTCTCCGCGATGGGCGATACCGCCATCGACGTAGTCATATCGCGTCTGCACGACCGCTTCCACGTTGAGGCCGAGCTCACGGACTTGCGCATCCCGTACCGCGAGACCATCCGCAGGAAGGCTGAGGCGCAAGGCCGGCACAAGAAGCAGACCGGCGGCTCGGGGCAGTTCGCCGACTGCTGGCTGCGCATCGAGCCGAACCCCGGTGGTGGCTACGAGTTCGTCGACCAGATCGTGGGAGGCAAGATCTCGAAGCCCTTCATCGTCGCGATCGACAAGGGCGTGCAGGACACGATGGCCTCGGGCGCGATCGCGGGCTATCCCGTCCAGGACGTGCGGGTGGCCGTCTACGACGGATCGATGCACTCCGTCGACTCCAACGAAATGGCCTTCAAGACCGCCGCACGCATCGGCTTCCGAGCCGCCGCCGAGAAGGCAGACCCCGTCATCCTCGAGCCCATCGCCGCGCTCGACATCGAAGTGCCCGACGCATACGCCGGCGCGGTAATGGGCGACATCTCGTCGATGCGCGGGCGCGTGCTCGGCATGGACGCGCCGGGCGCCGGGGTGCAGGTCATCAAGGCACAGGTCCCGTACGCGGAGGTCGTCCACTACTCGCCGCACCTGCGTGCGATCACGAGCGGAACCGGCAACTACACGATTCGCATCGACTCCTACGAGCAGGTGCCAGGCGACGTGCAGAAGAAGCTCGTAGATGCGTACCAGAAGGAGCGCGCAGAGGGGCACTGACGTGTGATCCAGCACGTGTCGCAATGCGTGACGCGAACGAGGACCCGGCGCCGCAGCGCCGGGTCCTCGTCTTCGCCGATGGCGCCCTCTGCAGGATTCGAACCTGCGGCCTTCTGCTCCGGAGGCAGACGCTCTATCCACTGAGCTAAGAGGGCTGATGGAGCGGATTGGCACTCTACCATACCCGCCCTGCGCCACCAACCTGCTCGCCCGACTGCGCTATTCTGTGCCCAACCGGTATCGCGGGAGGCGGCGTGGGCGACACAAGAGACACCCTTCTCATCATCAACCCGGCTGCAAAGCACGGTGAGACCGCGACCCTCATTCCCGTCATCGAGAAGCTCCTCGCGAACGTGGAGCACGACACCGTCATCACCGAGCGTATCGGGCACGCCGCCGAACTCGCGCGTGGAGCGGCGAACCGCGAACTCGTAGTGGCGGTGGGTGGAGACGGCACCGTGCACGAGGTGCTGAACGGGCTCATGGCAATCGACGCCTTCGCGCGTCCCACCCTTGGCGTCTTGCCCACCGGCTCGGGCAACGACACGCGCCGCACCCTCGGCATCCCGAGCGATCTCGCCGCCGCGGCGCTCGTCATCGGCTCCGGTTCCCGCCGACGCCTCGACGTCGGGCTGTGCAACGGGGTCTACTTCAACAACTCGTTCGCGGCCGGACTGGACGCGAAGGTGACCGCGAAGGCAGTCGAGTACAAGGTGACCAAACGCCGCGACGGACTGTGGCTGTATCTGACGGCGCTCCTGCACGTGCTCTTCAACGACCTTGGAAGCTTCGACGTGTCGATCAGCTTCGACGGGCGCGCGCCCGAGCGTCACGACACACTCATTGTCGCGATCACGAACGGCCCTACGTATGGCGGCGGCTTCTACATCACGCCGGATGCCGTGCCCGACGACGGGCTGTTCGACGTATGCATGATCGACCCGCTGTCGCTGCCGGGCGCCCTCATGAGGCTGCCGTTCGTCATCTTCGGCAAGCACACGCGCATGAAGGTCGTGCACATGCGGCGTCACAGTTCGCTCGTGATCGAGAGCGAGATGCCCGTGCCGGCACAGATCGACGGCGAGATCATGCTCGAGAACCGCTATGAGATCACGCTGCTCCCAAATGCGATCGAGTGCCTCGTGCCGACCGGCTTCGGGGGTGCACGATGAGCGGATGGGTCGCAGTCGCCGCTGCCGTCCTCGGCGGCTATCTCGTCGGCTCGATCCCGTGGGCCTACCTCATCGTCAGATACGCTACCGGAGAGGACGTCACGGAACATGGCACCGGCAACGTCGGAGCGATGAACGTGCGCCGCTCAACGGGTTCGTGGGGGTGGTTCGTCGTCGCGATGGTCGCCGATGGCCTGAAGGGCCTCGTGCCGACTTTCGTCGCGAAGTATGCGTTGACGGGCTCGATCGCTGGCGCCTTCATACCGTGGGGCGTCTCCCTCGAGACGGTTGGACCGGCCTGGTGGAGCGACCCTTCGCTGTGGATCCCGATGGGTGTGGTAGCCGGCACCGTCCTAGGCCACAACTACTCGGTTTGGATGGCCCTGATCAAGCGGCGCTTCTCGCGCACGGGCAAGGGGCTTGCGACGGGAGCAGGAGGCCTGCTGGCCTACGACTGGCGCTACTTCGTCGCCGTTCTGGTTGTCGGACTCACCGTCATCGCCATCACGCGCTACATGATGGCCGGACAGGTGGCCGCAGCCCTGTCGCTGCCTGCAGCCGCGATTCTGCTCGACTCAGCCGACTGGCCGTTCGCGCTTGCCATGGGCCTCGTCGTCTACGCCGCCCATCACCGGCGCTTCATCGGCATGTTGAAGGGCCGCGAACCGAAGCTCTACGTCGAGGACCGCATGGGGCCTCGCGGGTGAACCTGGCTGTCCACATCCGGTGAAGTGCGAAGGCCGGGGAAGCCCCGGCCCTCGCAAACACGACTCAGTCACACTGCGCCTGACAGGAGCGTCCGGCAGTAGCGCTAGTCCATCGAGATCGCACTGCTGGGACACGCGTCGACGCAGATTCCGCACTCGGTGCAGTCGTCCGGACGGTTGAGACGCGCGACGTCCTCAAGGTCGTAGCAGCTGTTCGGACACTCATCGATGCAGATGCCGCACGCGGTGCAGAGGTTCGAATCGACAACGGGAAGCGACATGGCAATGTTCCTTTCATGCGGAGATGCCGGTGCTTACGGTTCGGGAATCATACCGCGCGACGCGCCAGGGTACAAAGGATGACTCCGCGCGGGGCGCGTGCGGGCACACGCCCTCGCACGCTCACAAGACCTTGTCCGCCACCTCCGCCGGATCCCAGAAGCAGAACGGGTACGTGCGGTCCGTCAGCACGTCAGCGGCATCACGCTGGACGCGCAGCCGCCGCAGTTCCTCTGCCAGCTGTTCGCGCACCGGCTCCAGAAGAGACGCGAGCTCCTTGTTCACCGAGCGGATCCGCGCGCCCAGCGCCTTCTTGTCTGCACCGGGCTCCGCCATCTCGCGGACCAGTTCCGCCTTCTCGGCGGCCAACTCCGTGGCGCGCTCTCGCTCTCTCGAATCCTTGAAGTCGACGTCTCCGATCAGCGCGTCCGGATTGTGCGCAAGGCGGTTCAGGCGCTCAGAGGCGCGGGCTATCTCCTCGTCGGTCACCAGGTGCGCGCCGATGGGCAGGTAGAGCGTCAGTGAAGCCACGGCCAGCTCGGGCGGCTCGACACCGAAGTAGCGTCGCATCACTCCGTCTGTGACCCGATCATAGCGGCCACCGCCGACCCCGTGGATGAACAGATCGCAGACGAACATGCGCAGAAACATCGTCAGCGCGATAGCCTTAGGGGCGAGGGTGATCCCTGATGATTCGAGCACCGAGACCACCGCATCTGCGTCCCCGGAAAGGTGCGCGATGATGTCGCCGTCAGCAGCGAGCACCCTCTCTCCGTGGCTCGTGCAGACGCGAACCGCACGCCGGACGCCACCGTCGAGGTGCCACAGCGGCAGCTCGATCGTACCGTCCTCAACTGCGAGATTCGGGAATGGCTGCGCTATCGAACGCGTACCTGACACAGCGCGGTAGCCGTCAAGCTCCTCGTTGACCGCACGAGCGAACCTCTCAGCATCGAGCACGAGCATCGCCACGAAGCGACGGAACGCGTCGCCCGTGATCAGGTGCGTGACCGGCAGCTCCAGATAGTCCGTGCCGGCGGTGCTCTCGTAGCGCCGACGCGCGAACACCAAAGACTCCGCCAGATCTCCCGCATCGGCGCACGCTGAGCGCAGTGCGCCGCAGAACTCCCGGAAGTGACGAGAGACCGCGGGAGCAGGCAGTGTCGAGAGCGCGTCGTCCACGGCGGCGCAGAACTGCGACACGGCTCGCTCGTTTGGGGCAGGCGCGCCGGCGTAGTAGCCGTCGTTCTTCCCTACGGCGAGGTACTGACGACAGCGGCTGATCTCGGGCCGCATGCACGGTGACGTCACCGCCAAGACGCCGAACCCGTCGGAGTCGACCACCACGTCGACTGGAGTGGCACCGCACTCGTCGGCCAGGTGCTGGAGCAAGAAGCACTTCACCCAGATCCCGGGGTGGTAGAAGTCAGGCTGGTGGCCTGTCGCCACTATGGGTGCGTCGACCGCTTGCGGCGGTCGGACAGGCACCCCAAGACGGGACGAGAACTCCCGCGCGCCTGCAAGAAACTCACTGCGAGCGAGCGCGCGGAACTCACCCACGGGTTCGCCTGCGATCTCGAAGTCCCACGTTGCCGGCTTGGCCCGGTTGCGCTCGACGAGCGAGGCCCACGCCGCAACGTCGGGCTGCATGAGGAACTCGCCGTTGCCTTGAGGGAGGCGGGGCCGGGTTCGCACGACGCCTCAGAGCACCCCGTCGAATCCGGAGAGCGTGAGCGGCTCCGGCGAGAAGAACGGCTCGCCGGCTCCCACCCGTCCGAGCGCACCCCACTGCCACGCGGTGGCCTCTACGAATCCAATGACCCCCGCGTTCGCCGGATTGTCTCCGAACTGCGAGCGGTAGCACGACAGAGCCTGCATCTTGAGCGAGAGCGTCTCGGTCACATCCACGATGAACGAAGGCGCGGCGACCATTCGTTGGTGCACGGCGTGATAGCGAAAGACCCGTGGCGGGTAGAACGGCTCACCGGTCATCTCCGTCTTGGTGAGCTTCGCGTAGAAGCGCGCCGCGGTCGCGATCGAGGCGGCGGCCACGTGGTCAGGGTGCGCGTCCTCCGGGAAGGGGACGAAGAGCAGACGTGGCCTAAGCTCCCTCAAGACCTGCGCGAGCTCCAGACGAGCGTCGGCGGTGTCGAAGAGGAACCTGTTGGGTTGGGTGAGCGTGCGGCGCTCGACGCCGAGTACTCGCGCGGCCTCGGCGGCCTCGGCGGCGCGCACCTCGGGCGTGCCTCTTGGCGTGGGCTCTCCGTTCGTCAGATCGACTATCGCGACCCGTCTCCCCGCCGCGACGAGACCGGCGATGGTCCCGCCCATCCCGATCTCGACGTCATCGGGGTGCGCGCCCACGCAGACGGCGTCGTACCACGAGTCACTCATTCCGGCTCCTCACGCGCGAGCGAGCGCCGCCACACGTCTAGGTAGTACTCGAAGCGCAACTCCGGATCGTCGAGGCCTGTGCCGAAGCTACGATCGCGATCGCAGTAGATTCGCTCGACCGGGAGTTCGACCACGCTCAGGCGGTGGCGCCAGGCGAGCGCCCAGAGTTCGAGCGGCATCGCGTAGCCTGGTTCGGTCAGGCGCAGACGCGCGATGCTCTCCGTACGATAAGCCTTGAACCCGCAGAAGGCGTCGGTGAGACCCCAGCCGGTCACGCGGTTGATCTCGCGGGTGATGCGAGCGTTGACCTCACGGCGATCCGGAGGCGCTTCAATGCCCACCGCATCGCTGTCCGGCAGGTAGCGGCTGCCGGAGACGATGTCGGTACCCTCCAGCACCTCCAGGAAGAACGGGATGTGCCCCGGCTCGTGCTGCCCATCGCAGTCCATGGTCACCACGCGCTCGATCCCCAGTTCGTGCGAGACGTCGAACCCGATCCGCAGCGCGCATCCGTAACCGCAGTTCCGGTCGAGGCGCACGACGACGACGTCGGAGCGTTCCGCCAGTACCCGGGGTGTCGAATCGGTCGACCCGTCGTCTACAACGATGATCTCGCCGGGAAAGAACTCGCGCACGCGGTCGAGCACCTCGATCACCGTCGGGGCCTCGTTGTGTACCGGCATGAGCACGGCGTCGCGCATCGCCGAGGGTCAGCGGTCGCCGTCACGCGCGTGGTCGAGTGCCGACGCGCCAGCCGGGCGCGCCTCGCGCACGAAGTAGCTGGTAGTCACTGAGACCTGCGGTCCGAGCATGCCCTTGACCGAACAGTACTTCTCCTCCGAAAGCTGGATCGCACGCTCCACGGCAGCGGGCGCCAAGTCATAGCCACTCACGATGTACTCGATCTCGATTCGGTCATAGATGTGCGGGAACTCATCCTCCCGCTGCGTGCCGGTAACGCGCACCTCGACATCGCGAACATCCTGCCGCTTCTTCTCGAGTACCGAGACGATGTCCATGGCAGTGCAGCCGCCAAGCGCATGCAACACGAGTTCCACGGGACGGAATCCAGAGCCTTCGCCCTTGTACTCCGGCCGCGCATCCATCACGACGCTGTGACCGTGCTCGTCAGTACCGACGAACCGCCTGCCACCAGCCCACCTGACGCGGGCGACGTCCATACGCGCTCCCTTCCCTGCAGAACCCCCGATTCGAGGCCCGCTCCGTCCCCGCTGCCGCTCAGACTACAGCTTGCGCCCCAGCATCTCAGCGAGCTCGCGTGGACTCTTGGCCTTGCTGATGGCCTCTTCGTAGGTGATCTTGCCCTGTGTCAGCAGATTCTTGAGATGGTGGTCAAGCGTCTGCATGCCGAGTTGCGCGCCGCCCTGGATGATCGTGTCCATCTGGTGCGTCTTGCCCTCCCGGATCAGGTTCGAGATCGCCGGGATACCAAGCATGATCTCCATGGCGAGCACGCGACTGCGCCCGTCAGTGGAGCGCAGCAGCACCTGCGACAGCACGCCTTCGAGTGTGTTGGACAGCTGCATGCGAACTTGCTGCTGCTGGTGCGGCGGGAAGACGTCGATGATGCGGTCGACGGTCTCCGGACCGCCGGTCGTGTGCAGCGTGGCGAGCACGAGGTGGCCGGTCTCGGCCGCGGTGATCGCCGCAGATATCGTCTCCAGATCCCGCATCTCACCCACGAGGATGACGTCAGGGTCCTGGCGGAGCACGCGCTTGAGCGCCGCAGAGAACGAGTGCGTGTCCTCGCCGATCTCGCGCTGGTTGACGAAGGACTTCTTGTTGCGGTGCATGAACTCGATGGGGTCCTCAAGGGTGATGATGTGGACCGCCCGGGTGGTGTTGATGTGGTCGATCATGGCCGCAAGCGTCGTCGACTTGCCGGAACCCGTGGGGCCAGTCACGACCACAAGGCCACGAGGGCGCTCGGCGAGATACTTGCAGACCCGCGGCAGCGACAGATCCTCCATCGTGGGGATCTTGATGGGGATGACCCTGAACACGGCCCCTACGGAATCGCGCTGCTGAAAGACGTTCGCACGGAAGCGCGAGACTCCCGGGATAGAGTAGGCGAAGTCGAGCTCGAGCTCGGTCTCATAGCGCCGCCGCTGTTCTTCGGAGAGCAGGCTGAAGACCATCTCCATCGTATCGCGCGGGGTGAGCGGCTTCAGATCCTCGACAGCGATCAGCTCCCCCCGCTGCCGGATCCCCGGCGCGCTGCCCACGGTGATGTGCAAGTCCGAACCACCTCGCTGCAGCATGAGCCGGAGCAGGTCGTCTATGTGCGGCACGCCCCCGGTTTCGGGACCCCGCAGCGATGCGGGTCCTGTGACGACCGGCTCGCCATCGCCCGAAGCGCCAGGCGCCGACGCCTCGGGCGCCACAGGCATCGGAACTCCGTAACCCGCAGACGCGGCAGGGGCGGACGGTGGTGCGACCGTGACCACCGGCGCGTCGACGCCCGAGGCAGAACTCGCGACGTCGACTGTGGGATTCGTCTCTCTCCCGCCCATAGACTCGCGGACCGGCTCGAAGTCCTCAAGATCCGAGAGGTCGACTTCCGCTGCAGCGGATTCGACGGGCTCTTCCGGCGTAGACCCATCCTCGGGTGTCCCGGGGATCACCGGGATCGCTGCGGGCGCGGCACTCGGCGACGCGAAGGCGCCACCGCTCTGAGCTTCGAGGATCGTGGCGACCTTGCCCGCGATCGACCCCGGCTGACCAGTGGATGCCAGATATGCGGATGCCCCGACCTGGCGCGCCCGCAGGGCGCACGCCTCGTTCGGTGAAGCCGCGACGATCACAACTGGCACGGAACGTGTCGCGTCCGTGTTCTTCAACTGTTCACACAGGATGAATCCGTCAAGACCATCGAGATCCGCGTCGACAATGACGAGGTCCGGTGCGAACTCCTCGACCGCGGTAAGTGCGCGGGTGCCGGACGATGTGGGCGTGAGGTCGACGTCGGGCATAGCGGTGTGCAGCGCCGACACCAGGGCTTCGGTGAACTGCTCGTCGGCGTGTACGATCACGATCCTCTTCGACACTCGGCGACCTCCTCGGACGAGGGCACGCTCATGGACGCACAGGGTTCACCAACGCCGGCTCACGCCGGTGCCGCGGCCGCACCCACGGCGCGCCTCGGGTACGATGAGAGCACCCGCGGAGCGGAGCCACACGTGATCGAACTCGACATCGAAAGACTAGCATACGGAGGCGACGCCATCGGGCATCTCGCCGACGGGAGGACCGTGTTCGTCAACGGAGGCTGCCCCGGCGACCGGGTCGCGGCCGAGGTGGTTGAGGACCGCGGGCGCTTCCTGCGGGCGCGCACCCGCGAAGTGCTCGTGCCCTCGCCCGCTCGCGTCGTCCCGCCCTGCCCCTACTTCGGCGCGTGCGGCGGCTGCTCGTGGCAGCACGTCGCCGCAGACACACAACTCGAGGCCAAGCGCGATACCGTCGCGGGCGCCCTCTCGCGCATCGGCCACCTCCCGGATGCCGAGTCACTCGTCGGGCCCGCACGAGCCTGCGGCCCCGCCTATGGCTACCGCAACAAGATCGAACTTGTCGCTACCGCGGGCGTTCGCGGCCTTGAGCTTGGATTTCACCGGGCAGGGAGTGAGGATGTCATCCCGGTACAGAGCTGTGCTCTCCTGCCGGCGCGCGTCAAGACCTCCCCGAAGGCGCTCACCGGAGCTCTGCGCTATCTCGCCGGGTCCGGCGATCTCGCGTTGCAACGCGTCTCCGTCCGCGTCGGTGCATCGACGAAGGACATCGAGGTCGCGCTGTGGACCGACCCCGGACCGTTCCCCAGGTCCGCCGCCGCGAAAGTCATCTCGCAGGCCCTTCCGCTGACTAGCCTGGTGCGGGTTCTCGTGAAGGGCGCCCCACGCGAACGCCGCGTCAGCCGTGTCGAGGTGCTCGCGGGCAAGGGGTTCTGGCGCGAGCGTCTCGCGGGACTGCCATACCTCGTGTCGGCGCCGTCGTTCTTCCAGGTCAACACAGGAGGAGCGGAGGTACTCGTCGAACTCGTTCTCGATGCGCTCGCACCCGACGGCACGGACCGTGTGCTCGACCTCTACGCGGGCGCCGGAACGTTCACGCTGCCGCTCGCGAAAGTGGCCGGAGAGGTCGTGGCCGTCGAGGCGGCCAGCAGCGCCGTGCGCGACCTGCGCCGCAACCTCGAGGATGAGGGCCTGTGGGCCGATGTCGTGGGCGGAGATGCCGCCCGCGAGATCACATCGCTCGGGGCGTTCGACCTAGCGGTCGTCGACCCGCCGCGCAGCGGAATCGACGTGGCGGTCATCGATGCCCTGGCGGCGGCGCGTGTGCGCACGCTGGCCTACGTCTCCTGCGACCCGGCAACGCTCGCGCGCGACGCGGCGAGACTGGCTGAAGCCGGTTTCACACTCACCGGCGCCACTCCCATCGACCTGTTCCCGCAGACGTATCACGTCGAAGCGGTCGCGCGATTCGCGCGGATCTAACCATAGACGCCGCGCACGTAGTCAGCAGTCTCACGGCGAAGCGGATCCTCGAAGACACGCCGGGCCTCACCGAACTCGAGCAACCTGCCCATCAAGAAGAACGCAACGTCGTCGGAGATGCGGCGTGCCTGCGCGAGGTTGTGCGTGACGATGATGATCGTATACTCGCCACTGAGCTCGAGCAGCAACTCCTCGATGCGCGCAGTCGAGATGGGATCGAGCGAAGCGCAAGGCTCGTCGAGCATAAGCACCGTGGGCTTGACGGCCAGAGCGCGCGCGATACAGAGCCGCTGCTGCTGACCGCCGGAGAGCGCCAAAGCCGAGCGCTTCAAATCGTCCTTGACCTCGTTCCATAGGTTCGCCTTCGTGAGCGCCCACTCGACAAGGTGGTCGACCTCGTCGCGGGAGATGCGGGGCGTGTGCTCGCGGATCGCCAGCGCGATGTTCTCGTGGATCGACATGGGGAACGGGTTCGGATGCTGGAACACCATTCCCACCTGCCGGCGCAACTCGGTGACGTCGACCTTAGGTTCCATGATGTCCTGACCGCCGATGCGGATGCGTCCGGACATCGAGAAAGACCGAATCTCGTCGTTCATGCGGTTGAAGCAGCGCAGAGCCGTCGACTTGCCACAACCGGACGGACCGATGAACGCCGTGATCTGGCGCAGCGGGATGTCGAGACCGACGTCGGTGAGCACGACTTTGCTGCCGTAGCGGACCTCGAGGTCACGCACGTCGATCAGTGTGCCGGTCTCGAGCGACCGGGCCGCCCTGATCATCTCGCGGTCAAGCTCTGCGAGCAGGTGGGCGGCTTCGTCCGCTTCAGACGTGGGCCGAACGGGCGATTTCTGGGTCACAGCGTCCTCCTTTGATGCGTACATCAGACGCTCCTCGGCTTCCTGCCGAGGAACGTAGCGACGGCGTTGAGGGAAACGAGCAGGACGAGCAGCACCATCGCCCCGGCGTAGGCGAGCTCAGGCGCGTTGCCCTCGCCCGCGGGCGATGAGAAGTAGATGAATGTCGTGAGCGTCGATCCCGTACCGCGCAGGACCTCAACCGCGCTGCTGAGCTGCCACCATGCGTCGACGGCCATGTTCATCGTGCCCCCGAGCGTGAGCCAGACGATCGCGGTGTCGCCCGCCGCGAGGCCCATGCCAAGGATGACCCCGGTGGCGATGCCGGGCGAAGCAGCCGGAAGAACGACGCGTTGGAGCGCGCGCCACTTCGTCACGCCCAGAGCAGCCGCACCCTGTCGATACGAGACCGGTACCGCGCGGATGGCTTCCTCCATCGCCTTGATGACGAACGGGAGGACGTGGATCGCCATGACGACGCCGGCTACAAGGAACGAGCGTCCGAACGCGACATCGGAGCCCTCCGCCCCCGAGGACGACATGAACGTGAAGATGCCGTGCGAGAACATCGCGACGCCGAACATGCCGAAGACCACACTCGGCACGCCGGCGAGCACCTCAAGTCCGAGGCGGATCGCCTTCGTGAGCGGTCGGCGCTCGTCCATGTACTCCGCGAGGTAGACGGACGCACCGAGCGCAATGGGGAAGGTGAGCAGCGTCGTGATGAACACGAGAAACGCCGTGCCCACGATTGGAATCCTGACACCGCCGCCCTCGCCCGACGCAGGGCTGGGGTCGGGATCGCTCGAGAGGAAGGTCCAGTCGACGTGCGAGAGGCCCTCCTTGACGATGTAGACGATGATGAAGACACACGCCGCTGCCACGACCCCTGCCGCGAGCCACGCGAAGGCCGGGCCGACAAGCGACAAGGGCCGAGCGGTGCGGACGATGGATCTGTGCTCTTTCACGCCGCCTCCCTAGAGTTCCCGGCCGGTGTCGAGCGACAGCCGTCGGCCGTACCAGTTCACGATCACGCGCGCGATGATGCTCAGGGAGAGACTCGCGAAAAGCAGCAGCGCCCCCAGGCCGAACATCGCGTTCTGTATCAGAGGGATACTCATGCCCTCGCCCCCGGACTCGACGATCGCCGAGGCCATCGTGCGGGCCGGCATGAACGGGAAGTACTTCAGCCCCCACTCGAGCGAGGGGATGAAGGCGATCGAGCCCGCGACCATCGACAGCGCGATGGCCTCGCCGATCGCGCGGGCACTCGCGAGCACCGCTCCCGCCAACAAGCCCGGAGCGGCCGTCGGCACCTGGATGCGGGTGATGCTCCTCCAGCGGCTCAGCCCGAGCGCCAGGCCTCCGTCGGTGTAGGACCGCGGCACCGCCCTGAGCGCGTCGACCGCGACGGTGACGAAGAACGGCAGGATCATGAAGGACAGCACGATGACGCCCGCGAGCAGCGAATCGCCCTCGAGTGGCACCTCGGTGACCACGTCGTAGGAGTCAGCCGGCACCAGCCCCTGCAGGAACGGGACGACGACCGAAAGACCCACCAGGCCGAACACCACCGAGGGAATACCCGCGAGCATCTGGACTACCGCTTCAAGCGGCCTCCGCACGGCGTCCGGTGAGAGCTCGGCGATGAAGATGGCGCACCCGAGCCCGAGTGCGACGCTCACGAGAAGCGCGCCCAAGGTCGTGAGTGTCGTACCGGCGATGAGCGGCAGTGCGCCGAACGTGACCGCAGGTTCTGTCCACGCCTCGTCGATCGAGATGTCCCACCCGCCAGTCGACACGAACTCCCACCCCTGCTCGAGCAGAACGGGGATGGCGTACCAGAAGACGTAGGCGATAACGAGGGTCACGACCGCGCCCGAGAACACGGCGCACGCCAGAAGCGCGGGCCTGGCGATGCTCTCACTGAGGCGCTTGACACGCCCCGTCAGGTCGATATCGACATCAGGCGCGGGCGCGACCGCTTCAGCAGCACTCTCTGTGCTAGACATGCACTCTCCTGACTGGATGAGCGAAACACACCTGAAGCTGGGCGCGGACCGCTCGCGGCCGCGCCCAGCTTCGAAGGGCGGCTGCCCTTTACTTGATGGGCAAGAACTCGATCGCGGCGACCTTCTGACCCCTGGAGCTGCGACACCAGTCGATGAACCGCTTGGCGTTGCCGGTCGGGGCGCCCTTGGTGATGAAGTAGAGTGGGCGAACGTACTTGTACTTCCCGCTCAGCGCATTTGCGCGCGTCGGCGCGATCCCGTCCACAGACACACCGCGCACAGTGCGATTGACGAACGCCATCGCCACGTAGCCGATGGCGTACTTGTTGCGGGCGACGGCCGAGCGCACCATGCCGTTGGACGCGTAACCCTTGGTGCGAGCGGACTGCCGCTTGCCGCCGAGGAACGCCTCCTTGAAGTACTCGTAGGTGCCCGAGGCCCCGGTGCGGCCGGTGAGCACGATGGGGGCGTTGGGCCCGCCAACCTGCCTCCAGTTGGTGATCTTGCCGTGATAGATGTCGCGGACCTGAGCCTCGGTCAACTTGCGGACCGGGTTTGCCGGGTTGACGATCATGACCAGCGAGTCACGGGCGACAACATGCACGACGGCACCCTTGTCGAGCTCTGACTGCTTAGGGTCACGCGACGACATGCCGATGTCGACACGCTCGGCCAGCACGTCGTTGAAGCCGACGCTTGAGCCGCCTCCAGCGACCGTGATGTTCCAGTCCGGGTTCACCTTCTTGTAGGCAGCCGCGAACTTCTGTCCCAAGGGCTGTACTGTCGTGGATCCCGAGATCTTCAGGTTAGTCGAGGCATGGGCCGCATGTGGCGCGACGAGAGCCGCGGCCACCGTCGCTGCGGCAAGGATCCTCGCCGCACGCTTGAAACGCATCATCCGTGTGATCCTTTCTCTGGGTTCGTTCTTTGACGTGGATTCATGCTGCTAGCGGACGACGATCGTGCGGGAAGCGGTCGGAGACGCTACTCCGAAGGTGTTGCCGAGGAACTTCGCGCTGACGCGATAGCTGCCGGCGGTGGCGAACTTCAACGCCTGCTCGATGCCGCCCTCCTCATCGGTCGTTAGCGTCATGGTCTTACTGAAGGTGCCGGCACCGGCGACCTTCTTGATGGTGACGCGAACCTTGCCGATGCCGCTGTTCGGCAGCACCTCGAATAGTGAGATGAACTCGCGACCGGCCCTTACCGAAGCGGGCGCCGTGATCTTGACCGCTGTCTTCGTGTTCTTCACAAGGCGGATGCGGAACGGCTCGCTGTGATACGCGGTCCCTGTCTTGGGCACGTACGTCGCACGCAGCACCGCGGGATACGACATCGAATCGTCGATGTGCAGGTAGAGAGGCTCGATGACCGGAGCGGAGCCCGTTTCCTCGTTCGCCTCGACAAGCTGTCCCTCGCCGTACTTCTGCCAGATGTCTTCGTTGTCCAGCGCGTAAAGTTCGACCTTATCGCCGACGACCACCGTTCCTTCGATGCTCGGCTGCACGACGATCTCTGTGCCGTACACGCCACTCTTCGGCGTGACCTGCACCGTGAGCGTGCCGGCCGCGAACGCCGTGGCGGTCACAGCGAGCACGCACGCGCATGCGATCGCCGCGACCCAAGCAGTCCTTGCGCTTCCCCGCATGAGTCCTCCTTCGCGTCGATACCACAGAACAGACGTGGCGACCCGAGTGAGAACTCAGGTCGCCACGACAATAGGCACCCCGCGCACTGCAATGGTTGCACGGGTGTCAGTATTCGGTATCAGTTACGCTTCACGAGTGAAAACCTTATGTCAAACCCGCTGCTCAGACGGCAATGCGTCAGACGAGTCGGCCCACCTCGGGGAAATCCGTCACGTAGACGTCGTGAGGAGCGTCGTCATGTGCGGATGTCAGGTCCGCCCCAGCCTGGTGCATCCCCTCGTGGTCGCCATCGTTCCACATCGCGCTCTCAGTCACATCGTAGACGATGCCCTTGAACGCGACGTAGGCGGGCGAGCCGCCCGTGCCGTCGAAGGCCTTCAGTTCCTCGCTGGTGAAGTCGCGCATCTGCACACCCCTCGGGTCGGCGTCACTGGCGCAGGGAGTATACCCGTCTCGCCCGTAGGACTCGCGAGCAGTCGATGTGCCAACCAATGCGACGGCGGATGACGATGCTCGTAGGGCGCCGGTACGCGTGCGGGCTACGCTTGGTGGATCTTCTTGGACAATCCCCCGAGGTCGACGATGATCTGGCGGCCCTTCGTCGTGACGACACCGTCACGCGCAAGTTGCGAAATGACCCGGCTCGCCGTCTCGCGTGAAGTGCCGGCGAGCGTCGCTATGTCGTAGTGCGTCATGCCCTGGATCACAGGGACGCCGCGCGTCTCGAGACCGGCGGTCGCGACGTTGAGCACGATCCGCATCACCCGATGCGTCGCATCGTGGAAGGCCATGTCCTCGAGCCGGTTGATGGTGTGGCGCAACCGCCGGGACAACGTTGCTATCAGGGAAAGCGCCAGCTTCGGCTGGATCTGGATCGCCGCCGCCAAGTCCTTGCCGTCGAGAGCGAAGAGCTCCACATCGGTGACGGCGATGACGTCGGATGAGCGAGGCTGGCCGTCGACGATCGACATCTCGCCAAAGTGCGCTGGAGCCTCGAGGTGACTCAGGACGAGCTCCTTGCCCTCCGGGCTCGCGATGGAGACCTTCACGCGCCCGGACAAGAGCAGGAACATCGCGGTTCCGGCCTCGTTCTGTCCGAGGATGAAGGCACCCTTCGGATAGCGCCGGAACTGGACCATACCCGAGAGCGCCTCGAGGCTATCCGCCGGGAGGTCCGAAAACATGGGAATCGATGCGAGGCGTGCCTGAGTCTGTTCGTGCGAAGTTGATGTGTTCATGTGGGTAGCATCGGCCGAAACCGCTGTGACTTTAGACACACTTTGCACACGACCGCAGCAGCGCGCCCCTGACGACCGTGCGTCCGCATGGTCCGCCCCCGGGCGCACGTCCCGCTGAGGCTACGCCGCCCTGCTCGACACGCCTCCCGGACCCGGGTCGCCCGTGCGCAGGAATTCGATCCACAAGGGCACAAGATGCGGGATCAACTGCGGCAGGTAGGTGGGCATCAATGAGTCCATCGTCTTCGGGAGCAGATCGGGCATGAGCTCGGCCATGTCGTCAGGCATCTCGCCGATGTAGTCCTCCACTTCGCGAACCATGTCAGGCATGACCCTACCGAGAATCCCGGGAGCCATTGCCGGGAACATGAGCGGCATCATCTTCTCCATCATCGCCAGCCCGCCCGGCACGTGCTTCATGCCGCGCATCATCGGGCCCATGCCAACCGGCATCGCATCCATCATCTGCGGGAAGATCCGCGTCATGAACCTTGCCATGTTCTCGGGCTGCATGAGGATGATGAACTTCTCGAAGTAGCCCCACATGTACATGGAGTACTCGGTGGTCTCGGGGATGTCGTAGCCGGCGGCCTGCGCCACGACACGAGACAGGTCGTCTATCGCGAGCCCCATGTCGTTCTTGATGTTCGAGTCCCGGAGCTGCACCTGGCAGCAGGGGCAGAGTGCCACGACGGTGTCGGCGCCCGCATCGACCGCCTCGGAAAGCCGGTGGCCTCCGAGCTTCGGCGCCACAGGCATCTCACCAACGAGCGTCAGCACGGACCCGCAGCAGAGCCCCTCCTCGCGATTGTGCTCCATCTCGACGAGATCGATCCCGGGAATCGCCTTGAGCATCTCGCGCGGCGGCTCGTAGTTGCCCTGCGCGCGGCCCATGTGGCAGGAGTCGTGGAAAGTGACCGTCTTGCCTTCGAAGGGGTTCGTCGTGAGCTCGAGCGTGCCGTCCGCTATCGCGGGGGCGATGAGCTCCGAATAGTGTTTGACCTCGAAGTCGTAGTCCTCTCCCCGCTCGACCGCCAAGTTCGCGTAGAGCTCCTTCCACACGAGGCTGCACGCCGGGCACGATGTCACGATCGTCTTTGCGCCGCGCTTCTTCGCTTCGGTCGTGTTGTGCACGTAGATCTCTTCGAAAAGGTCCCATTTGCCGGCGACCTTCATCGGGATGCCGCAGCAGGCTTCGTCGGTTCCCAGGTAGCCCACCGAGTGGCCAGCGTCCTGCAGGAGCCGGATCGATGCCTCTGCGATGTCGGTCTCGACGAAACTCGCAGTGCATCCGGCGAAGTAGAGCACGTCGGCCTGTTCGGGAATCTTTGCGGCAACATCGTCGGGAACCCAGTCAGCGCGGTGCTCGGCCTTGCCCGCCCAGATGTCGCGCTCCCCCCTGAGCGAGGCAGCCATCATCTCGAACGGAGGGAAGGTCCCCCGCTGCTCCTCGTTGATGAGCTTGCCGCGCATCTCCATCCAGTTGTGCTCGATGGGCAGCTGGAGCTGGCAGCGCGTATTGCAGACCTCGCACGTCGTGCAGACGAGGAACGTGTCGATCGCCCGGCGGTCCCAGCTCTCCCGACCGGCCATGACCTCGCGCAGGTAAGCATACTTGCCGCGCGGCGAGTGGCTCTCCCACCCGCGCCCTGAGTACTGTTCGCACGTTGGCACGCAGTAGCCGCAGCGCGAGCATGCGTACGCCATGAACGCGACGTCGCCCGGGATACCACGGACCTCGGCGGACAGGTCGCCAGGACCCGACGACGGGCGGGCGGCGTTGGCAACCGGCCTGACCAACCCCTCGAACGCGGCGGCGGTACCCATCAGCAGGTCGAGCATGCCGCCCGAACCGTAGACCTTACCCGGGTTCATGATCGAGGCGGGGTCGACGGAGCGCTTGAACGCCCGCAGCGACTCGAGACGCTCGTCACCGAGCACGTCGCGGGCCTCGCGACGGAAGTACAGGCCTGTCGAGTAGGCGGCGCCACCATGCGCCTTGGCGATCTTGATGACGGAAAGCGAGAGGGCAAACGCCACGTTGAAGGCGAACGAACGCTCGTCGTGCGGGATGAAGCCGAGGAGCACGACCTTGTCCCCCTTGCCCACCATGCCCTCCAGGACGAACGGCTGCGCGAGCTTCTCGTCAATCTCCGCAAGGACCGCGTCCAGTTCGGCTAGCGGAACAACGACCTCGGTGGGGATGATCGACGGGCCGATGCGCTTCAGGCGCATCGGTGCGAACCGCTGCTCCCACTCGTGCTCAGCGGCCTCTGCCCCGAGCTCAGTGCCGTCGTGCACCTGCACGATGGCGTCGAGCTCGGTGTCGATGGCGTCGCGACGCGAGGCCGGATACGCGATCAGCGCCAGGTAGTCCTCGGGGATGTTCGGCTCGAAGTGCTCGTGGGCTGCCTCGTACGGGTGGCCGTGGCGATGCGGGAGGCGCTTCTTGAGACGGGTCGACTCCGGATTCAGGAACGTGACCGACCACACCGGCAACCGCTTCGCGGACACCGCAGACAGCGCAGCGTTGAGCGCCGAGGCCGACGGGAAGGCGATGAGGCGATGCACCTCGTCCTCGAGCGGGCGCACTCTGAACTCGACCTCGGTGATGAAGCCGGTGGTGCCTTCGGCATCCGCGATGTAGGCGAGGAGCTCATTGCCTGTGAACTCGCGCACCTCACCGGTTGGGAGC
>JBBIJX010000023.1:0-23134 GCA_037445775.1 Actinomycetota bacterium | reverse complement strand
TCATGGCCGCTCCCTATCCAGGAGCTCCACAGCGGCCGAATAGGAGTGGTTCGCCATCGACGCCGCGGTCTCGCCACGCGCCGTCGCGACGCGTGCCGCCGTGAAGACGACGTGGGCCGGCTCGCAGGGCCGGCCGCGGAATGGTTCGGGAGCCATGAACGGGCAGTCCGTCTCGGTGAGCAGACGACCTTCGGGAACGCTGCGCGCCGACTCGCGGACCTCGTCCGCGTTCTTGAACGTCACGGGGCCAGCGAAGCTCACATGACACCCGAGCTCGAGGAAGCGACGCATGGCCTTGGGCGCGAGGTTGAAGCAGTGCAGGATGAAGCCGGCGGGCGGCGGCCCAGCAGCCGCGAGGATGCGGGCGCCGTCGTCGTGAGCCTCCCGCAGGTGCACGACGGCCGGCAGGGAGAGCTCGCATGCGAGCTCGGCGTGGCGCGCGAAGACGGAGCGCTGAACGTCCCGCGGCGAGTGGTCGTAGTGGTAGTCGAGGCCCATCTCGCCCACCGCGCACGTGAGCGGGTCGGCCGCGAGGCGACGGAACTCCGCCTCGGCAGCGGCGTCCCACGCCGCGGCGTTGTGCGGGTGAGCACCCAAGATGACACGCACCCGCGGCAGCGCCACATCGCCGCGGCCCCCCGCCTCGAGCATCTCCGCGGCGTTCGCGCGCCACGACGGGAGTTCGTCGTACGTCCGCCACGCGTCCTCGGTCACGTCGGCGACGGTCGCGATGAACCCGACGCCCGCCAACGCCGCGCGGGCGAGCGCGAGCGCCGGGTCGTCGAGCATGTCGAGGTGCGCATGCGTGTCCGCGATCAAGGCGCCACCGAACTCCGGCACGGCGACCTCGCGGCCCTTCGAGTCCGCGAAGAGCGGGCCTGCGAGCGGGGCCGCGGGCGGGGCGGAGGTTTCGCCAGAGCCGGGGTGTTCGGCAGCCACGATGCCGACCGCCTACCCGGCGTCCTTGTCGATGCGCGGGAAGAGCGGGTCGCCCTTCTCGACCGGGCTGTCCGCGGGCAGACGACCCCAAGCCGCCTCGCTGTCGAGATCCGTGACCTCGTTGACGTCGCCGAGCCCGAGCCGCCGCCAGACCTCGTGCGAGGTGTTCGGCATGACCGGCGCGCAAAACAGCGCGGCGATGCGGACGGCTTCCAGAGCGGTGTAGAGCACAGCGGCGAGTCGCGGGCGCGTCTCGCTGGACTTGGCGAGGTTCCATGGAGCGGACTCCTCGATGTAGCGGTTCGCACCCTTGATGAGGTCCCACGCGGCCTCAAGCGCTCCGGCGTAGTCGAGGTCCGCCATGGCGGCGTCGTAACGTGCCGGGAGCGCTTCGGCGATGGCGCGCAGGGCGACGTCCTCGGCGGTCCCAGGCGCCTCCGACGCGTCCGGAACCGCGCCGTCGCAGTACGCGCCCACCATGTTGAACAGGCGCGAGCACAGGTTGCCCCAGTCGTTGGCGAGATCCCCGTTGATGCGCTGGACCATCGCCTCCATCGAGATGGAGCCGTCGGTGCCGAACTGCACGTCGCGCAGGAAGTAGTAGCGATACGCATCGACACCGAACATGTTCACGAGGTCGCGCGGCGAGACCGCGTTCCCCTTCGACTTGCTCATCTTCTCGCCCTTGGTGAGCAGGAAACCGTGGGCGAAGACGGAGTGCGGCACCGGCAGTCCGGCGGCCATGAGCAATGCGGGCCAGATCACACAGTGGAAGCGGATGATGTCCTTCCCCACGAAGTGGACCTGCGCGGGCCAGCGACGCGCGAACTCATCGGCCATCGCCGCTTCGGGGTCGCCGTAACCGACTGCGGTGATGTAGTTGATGAGCGCGTCGAACCACACATACATCGTGTGGCCTTCGTTCCACGGCAGCGGCACGCCCCACTTGACGTTCGCGCGTGAGATCGACAGGTCCTTGAGCCCGCCCTTGACGAATGAGACGACCTCGTTGCGCCGCGTCTCGGGACGGATGAAGCCAGGATGCTCCGCGTAAAGAGCCAGCAGACGATCGGCGTAGGCGGAAAGTCTGAAGAAGTAGTTGTCCTCTCGCACGAACTCCACGCCGCGCCCGCACTGCGGGCAGGTCTGGCCGTCGGCGAGATCGTCCTCGGACCAGTATGTTTCGTCCGGCACGCAGTACCAGCCCTCGTAGTGGCCCTGGTAGATGTCGCCACGGTCGAAGAGCGTCTGGGCGAGACGCTGGACGCCGCGCGTATGCCGCTCCTCGGTGGTGCGGATGAAGTCGTCGTTCGAGATCGCCAGCATCTCCCACGCGTGGTGGAACTTGGGCGCGATCGAGTCGCACCACTCCTGGGGCAGCATGTCGTTGGCGACGGCGGCTTGCTCGACCTTCTGGCCGTGCTCGTCGAGGCCGGTGAGGAAGTGCACATCATCACCGCGCAACCGCCGGTACCGGGCGAGTGCGTCGGCTGCCACGGTGGTATACGCGGTCCCAAGGTGCGGAACCGAGTTCACGTAGTAGATCGGCGTGGTCAGGTAGAACGACTGTCCGGTCATGATGTTTCGGCACTCCAGAGCCGTGGGTAATACTGGAAGGGAGCGGTCATAGGGCCGGGAGTCACGCCCTGCGACCCGTACGAACGAGATTCTAACCGTTTGGCGCGCGCAGGACGCGACGCCTCGCCTGCGGAGGTGTGGGAGAGATGCACGACACCGGTATCGTCAGGCGCATCGACGACCTTGGCCGCGTCGTCATCCCCATGGAGCTCAGGAAGACGCTGGGCATCAGGGTGAAAGACCCGCTCGCGATCTTCGTGGAGGGTGACCGCATCATCCTGCAGAAGCACCGCGACGCCTGTGCGATCTGCGGCGACACCGACGCCCCGATGTCAGTGCTGCGCGACCGTCCCGTTTGCGAATCCTGTCTCGCCGCCGCGAAGAAGCTCTAGCGCGGCGTCGAGTCCGGAGCGCCGGGCGAGGCGTTCGTCTCGTGCGCGGCATCGTAGATCGCTCCGCGCGCCAGCCCTGTCTCGGCCGCGACGCGTCGCACCGCTTCGGCTCTCTTCAACCCGGTAGCGACAAGCGCATCGACACGGGCACGGATCTCGGTGTTCGGGGGCGCGATCGCCTCGCGCTCCTCCGGCACGGGCGGACCCACGAGCAGCACCACCTCGCCTTTGAGCGTCTCGCGGGCGCCGATACGGGCAGCCAGATCGGGCAGCGTCGCACGCACGACCTCCTCGTGCAGCTTCGTGAGTTCCCGGGCAAGGGCGCCGCGTCTCAGCGGGAACGCAACGGCGAGCGCCGCGAGGGAGGTGGCCGTTCGCTGCGGGGACTCGTAGAACACTAGCGTGGCGTCAAGCGTCGCGAGCGATGCGAGCAGTCTTGTGCGCTCACCCGCCTTGCGCGGCAAGAAGCCGCCGAAGTAGAACGCGTGGGTGGGCAAGCCGCTCGCCACGAGCGCCGTCACGATCGCCGACGGTCCCGGCAGCACGTCGACGGGAAGCCCCGCCTCGAGCGCCGCGTCGATGAGGCCCCCGCCCGGATCGCTGATGCCGGGAGTGCCCGCATCCGAGACGAGCGCAATCGTCTCACCCGCCCCAAGACGCACGAGAATCTCAGTTGTGCGGCGCCGCGCCGCGTGTTCGTCGAACCGCTCGAGCGGAGTCGTGATCGCGTAGCGCCCGAACAGCTTCCGCGTCACGCGCGTGTCTTCGGCGAGGACAGCATCCGCCGCCCTGAGCGCGTCGAGCACACGCGCAGTCACGTCGCCCAGGTTGCCGATGGGCGTCGCGCAGACGATGAGACGACCCGCGTCAGCCATCCGACGGTGGTGGCGGAGCCGGTGGCGCGGCGGCGGCTGAGTCGCCGAATCCGGCTATGGGCGGAGCCGGAGGTGGAGGCGGGGTCGCGGCTGAATCGCCGTACCCGGCGACGGGCGGAGGCGGCGGGCCCTGCTCCGCGGCCGCCATGCCGCTCACCTGACGGAAGAAGATGGTCCACAGCGTGGAAGTGTACGTCCCCCAGACCGCGTTGTAGGCGAGGCCCAGGAGCGTGAACGCGAGGATTCCGATCGGCAGCGCCGCCGCGACGACACCCCACTCGCGCGAGACGACCGCCGTCGCAAGCGGGACTGCAAGCGCGACTCCGATCGCGATCACAGGGACAGCGAGCACGATCGAGGATGCGACGTTGAGCGCGAAGTTGACGAGATACATCAGAGCCGAGTCCTTGAACCGCGCTCGGAAGAAGCGCCAGGAGTTTCCGGTAGCCTCGATCGCCCCCTGACCGCCCAGCATCACGTAGCGCTGCGCGATGAGCCGCATGATGCCGAGCACGAACCCGCCCACCAGGAGCAGCGGCACGCCCAGGGCCAAGCTGCCGCACATTGGCGCCAGCATCGCAAAACCAGGACGACCACCCGCAGAGATCGCGCCAATCACCGGCACCAGCACGATCACCGTCATCACGACACCCACCACGATGAGCGGCAACGCGAGCACGATGTCTACGCCCACGAGCGACCAGAATCGCACGAAGCCCGCGCGCCACAGCGCGCCGAGCTGCTGCTCGTGGCCTTCCTCGATCGAGTTCACGCCCGCGATCAGGCCCCCGCGCGCCGCAATGGCAAAGACCCACCAGAGGATGCCAGCAAAGACGAGCAGCACGAAGACGCCCACCATGAGCGGTATCCATGCCTGAACGGACTCCCATACGCGAGCGAACTCATGCGTGCCAGCCCCCATGTCGCCGCCGACGCCTTGGCCCGAGCCGCCCGGGGAGCTACCCCCCGTGCCGCCCGTGCAGCCCGACACACCGGCGAAGATGCCTAAGACCCAGAGGGCCTTGTGACGCCACGTGATCTGCCACGAGCGCTTGATGATCGCGCCGAAGTCCATGCGCCGCCTCCCTGTAAGGTCCGTGACGTCAGTCGAGCGTGCGCATCTCGTAGGCGCGCGTGCCAAGCCCATGCCGCTCCGCGTACGAGAGTCCCAAGGCAGGATCCACACCGGTGATCTCGGCGAACTTGTCGACGCCCGCGCCCATCCCGTCACCCCGGCTGCCGGGAAGGCCGTTCGCCTGTGTGACCAGATCAAGGGCCGCTTGGTCGATTGCGACGATGTCGGTCGAGGCGAGGATGCCGATATCGGAGACGACGCTCGCGTCGCTGAAGTGCCAGCAGTCACAGTCCGGCGAGACGTTCATGACGAACGACACGTAGACGACCTTGCCGTCCTTGCCGCTGAGCGCGCCCGCCGCATGCTCGACGATCTTCTCCTGGATAGCGCGTGGTTCGGTCTTCCATTGGATGCCGATGGCCCCGTAGGGGCACGACGCGACGCACTCGCCGCACCCGTAGCACAGCTCGTAGTCGATGTGCGCGACGCGATCGGGCAAGATCGCCACGGCGTCCACCGGGCACCATGTCACACACCGGCCGCAGCCGGTGCACTTCTCGGCGGTGACCTGAGGCTTGAGATCGGAGTGCATGCGCTGTTTGGCGCTTCGGCACCCTAGGCCCATTCCCACGTTTTTGAGCGCGCCGCCCATACCGGTCGCCTCGTGACCCTTCACATGCGTGACGACCACCATGGCGTCGGCATGCGCAGCTGCGGCTCCGATACGGACGCTGTCGAAATGCTGCCAACCTTCGAGCGCGACGTCGACCGCGTCACGCCCGTCAATGCCGTCCGCGATGATGAGGGGCGCCTCAACCGTCGCGAACGAGAAGCCGTTGCCCACGGCGCACGCGATGTGGTCCACCGCGTTGGCGCGCTTGCCGCGGTAGAGCGTGTTCGAGTCCGTGAGGAACGGCTTGCCGCCGGCTTCGCGGACGAGGCGCGCGATCTCGCGCAGGTAGATGGGGTGGACGAAGCCGGTGTTGCCCTCCTCGCCGAAGTGGACCTTGAGGGCGACGAGGTCACCGTCAGAGATCGCCGACGAGAGACCGGCACGGCCGAGCAGCCGTCCTGCGCGGGTCACGAGTGACTCCTTCTTGGCCGTGCGCACCGGCGAGAACCAGACGATCGCGGGCTCGGGAGGCATGGCCGTCCGCGCTGCCGCGAGGTATGTGGGGGACTCTGCGGGCGACGGTGCGGGCGACGGTGCGGGCGAATCTGCGGGCAGCGGTGCGAAGAGCGTGTCCGGAGCATGCAAGGCATCAGACGGTTGCGGCGCCTCCCCGACGAACAGGGTGGACTCGTCGGCACCGGCCGCCGACCCGCCCTGAGGCGCGCGGACCCCCTCGAGCACGAGGCGGGCGACGTCCATGTCGACGACGATGTTGCGCCGCGAAGCATACGCCTGGACGTTGATGAGCGCGCCCTTCAGCGTCTGAGGCAGCGCGTATCTTTCCGCAATGTAGTCGAGCACTTCCGGTGGCACCGCGAAGCCCTCGCGGGCAGCCTTGTCCCTGAGGATGAGCATTCGTTCTTCGAGATCGTCTATCCGGTCGTCCGACACGTCGAGCCTCCCAAGGTCGTCAGCGGTGAAGCCCTTCGCGGGCGTCGTGTTCGTCAAAGGCAAGCGCGGCCGCACCGAGTACCCCGGCATCGTTGCCGAGGACAGCCTGGACCACAGCCACGTCCCGGCGGCCGGCAAGCGCCTCGGACTGCATCACCTCGGCGGCCCGCTTGACCATGAAGTCGGCCGTCTCCCCGATTCCGCCCCCGATACAGATGAGCTTCGGGTTCAGCACGTTGACGAAGCCCACGAGCGCTCGGCCGAGTATGTCAGCCGCGTCCGTGAGGATCCGGCGGGCGACATGATCACCGCCGCGCGCGGCGATTATCACGTCCTCCGCAGTGATGGCATCGATGTCGCCGCCCGCTGCGTCGAGGATGGCTCTGCCTGTGAAGGCTCTCGCGGCCTCCCGGCCACGTGCGGCGAGTGCGGGCCTGCCAAGGTACGCCTCGAGATGTCCTTGCCCGCCACACGGGCACTCGGGTCCGTCAAGATCGATCACCGTGTGGCCGATCTCGCCTCCGAGCCCCCGCGACCCCCGGTACGGCTCCCCGGCGACCCAAAGGCCGCCGCCGACGCCGGTACCGAGGGTGATCATGAGGAAGTCGCGCGCGCCCTTCGCCGCGCCGTAGCGCGCCTCGCCAAGCGCCGCGAGATGCCCGTCGTTGTCGATCGTGACCTCGCTCTTCGTGCGCGACATGACGAGCGAGCGCACGTCCACACCGGCAAGGGGCAGGTTGGTGCAGAACTCGACCTCCTGTCGCAGGAAGTCGACTTGAGCTGGCAACCCGATGCCAACGCCGGCCATCTCGGAGGTTTGGACGCCGCTCGTGACCTCACCCACGAGGTCGATGACCGCGTCGATGACCGCGAACGGTCCCGACTTCGGCGTCAGGACCTTAGCGTCCTGGACGACACGGCCCTTGCGTTCGACGAGACCTGCCGCGATCCGCGTGCCGCCCACGTCGATCCCGACCGCGAAACTCGTGCGCATGAATCCCCTCTCGGCACGGTGTGCGCCCCTAGTGACGTAACGAGAGGATGATACCGCTTGGCGGGGCACCACTACCGCGCTACAGATCCCACGTGATTCCCTGCGGTCCCCGGACGATCCGCATGTCGCGCATGCGGTCGAGCATCAGCTCTTCAGTCACGCCGAACAAGCCCGCGAGATAGCGGTAGTCGTTGAACCACAGCCGGGCCTGTTCGGCCACCAAGTTCGTGGGGAGCAGCAGCTCGTTCGCGACCTTGTCGGCCTCGGCGTGGTCCTCCGCCGCCCTCGGATACACGTGGCCATCACCTTTGATGACGAGTAGCACATGACCAAGCATGTGAGCGAGCGCCCTGCGACGCTCCATCTCGGGGTGGGACCAGTTCAGGACCATGACGGGCATCCCGTCCTCATGCACGGTCGCAGCGCGGAAGAACAGCGGCAGGCGCACGAGCCGAACCGGCACCCCCACGTTCGCGATCAGCGACTCGATGGACACCGGCGGCTCCGTGCAACCCGCCTTCTGCAAGGCCTCCGCGGCGATGGCGCGGTAATATGCGTCGGACCTGAGCGCCATGGCGCCTCCGGTGGGCGGTCAGCGAACGTATCGGGACTACTGTATCGTGAACGTTCCCGTGATCTGCGAGAGTCACGCGACGCGCGACTGTGAGCGGACGCACAGTCCGTTGTGGCAATCGTCGCTCCAAGCCGATATACCTGTGTCAGATCGAGCGCGCGGATGGGAGGGACGCGAGCGTGGACGGCGAGTGGTATCCGCGCGCTGAAGAGGCCGTGCGCCTGCTCGCCGCCGCGGTCGGCGCCGCTCGACTCTACCCCCCGAACTCGGGCATTCCCCGTGAGGCCGCGCAGCGCTTGGCCGAGCGCTCGAACGCGCTGACCACCGTTGGCCCGCTGCGCCTGTTCGTCGAACCCGACGGGTTCCGCGCGGGCGACAGTCCCATCGCTGCGGGACAGTCCCAGGTGGTCGCTCTCGCGGAATCGCTCCACGCGCTGCAGGTGGGTCAGCTGATCATCATCCCCGGCGTCGATGTCGCCGAGGTCGACGCCTTCGTTCGGCTCACGAATGCCAATCCGGTGCAGGTCAGGTCCGCGGGCGGCTTTCGCACGGTGCTTGCCAGCCTCGGCGTGAAGCATCTGGCGGCGGTCGAGGTGACGCTGAGGGCGTCCGAGGAGGAGGGCCTCGTCGGCATCGACCTCATGACGGCCCCGCTAGAGGACATCGCCGAGCAGGTCTTGGCCGCCGCTGAGCGTCGAGCTCGAGATGCAGGCGCCGGACCCGCAGTCGACGAAGTCGCCGATGCGATAGGCCGACTCGAGGAGGCGGTCCGAGACCTCGCTCAGGAGCGGGTCGCTGCCGCGCTCATGCGTCTCGACGAAGACACCCGCATGCGCGTCCTCGGGCTCTCGCTCAAAGCCGACACTGAGGGCCGCCGCATGGACGGGACGCTCACGGTCATCGGTCGCATGAAGCCCGCCGCCCTTGCCCGGCTGCTCAGGCTCGTGGCCGGACAGGTGGATACCGACCCCAGGCGCATCGCGGCCGCGCTGACCCTGCCGCCCGAGACGACACGTATGCTCGCGATGCTGCTGACACCACGTCCTCATCTGGACGAAGGCGCGACCATGCCGCAGGCGGTCGAGGCGGCCGAGATCGCCTCCGAACTCGCGGCCGAAGACGACGGCCGCGACCTAGACCGGCAAGTCGCCGTTGCCGCGCCGGCCCTCGCCGCCGGACGCGCCTTGGCCACTGCGACGGCAGTGTCACGTTCGCATCTCGACCATGACACGGTCCGCGCGATCGGCGAGGTCCTGCCGCAGGCGGCACGCGACGGCGCGTTCCTGGTGGTGCGCGAGACGCTGCGCCGCCTCGACGAGATCGCCGCAGACCCGTCATTCGCGAACGATGTCGCGGCTGCTCGACAGGCGCTCGCCGACCCGGCCGTACTCGCGGACGTGTGCGCGGCGCCGCTAAACGACGCGGACGCGGCAATCGCCGGCGAGATCCTGCACGCCGCAGGCCCTGCGGGGGCGGAGGCGCTGCTCAAGGCCTCCACGACGCTTCCGGAGCCGCGACGCTCCCTGCTGCGTCCGGTTCTCAGGGGCCAGAGCGAGGGAATCTTGGGTGTCGCGCGCCAGCACCTGCGCACGGCTGACCCCGCCACTGCGGCCGCAATCGTCCGAACGCTCCCGCTTCTGGGTGACAACCGGGCCGTCCCGGTCATCGCCGACGCGCTCAATCACCTCGACGAGCACGTGCGATTCACCGCCGCCGCAGCGCTCGCCACGATGCCCGGAAAGGAACCGCGCGCCGTGCTGGTCCGCGCGGTCAACCATCGCGAACCGGAGACCCAGCGCCGCGTCGTGCGCGTGGTGGGCGATACCCGCATCGCCGAGGCGGTGCCGGCATTGACGAGGGCGCTGCTCGACATCAATGTCTTCAAGCGCACTTACGAGACGCGCAAGGAGATCATCGCGACACTCGAGCGCATCGGCACGCCTGAGGCCGAGCGAGCTTTGAGACGATACGCACAACAACCGCTGGCGATGGGCAGAAAGACCAGAGAGCTTCGCAACCGCGCCGCTCGGGCCGCGGACGAGCTCACGAGGAGCCGAGGAGTGAGCGAACCGTGACGGATGCCCCGTACCGCCCTGAGATGGAAGGCCCGCTCGCGAGTCCCGAGGAGCTGGCCGTCGAGGCCGCGACAGAGACGCCGAAGATGGTCGCCGTACAGGCTCCGTTCGCGACACCGGAGAAGCTCGCGCTCGCTCGTGAGCTCGTGCGCACGCTGGCGGTCGCCGACACCAACGCGGCGCTCTATCCGACGACTCATCCGCTCGTCGCCGCGTCGCTCAAGGAAGTGACCGACGCGCTCGACGCGCTCAACGCGATGGGCTTCGCGAGCGTCACGGTGAACGTCTACAAGCGCACGCTTTTCGTCGAGAACCAGGTCTTCCCCGAGGAGAGCGTCACATACCGGAAGCTAGTCGACCAGTTGCTCGCGCACGGCATCTCCGCCGTCACGTTCACGCACCCGACCAGTACTGAACATGCGGCGCGGCTCATCGAGATGCTCGCCGAGGCGCGGATAGCCGACATCGAGGCCGCCCGAACGTTCCTTGAGGCCGCCAGCGTGTCATCGATCACCGTCGCCGAGACCACGACACTCGAGGGCACCGGGGACGAGGAGCGCAACCGCGAGATCAGGGCACGTGCACGCGAGACATACGACGCCGGCCTGGGCGCAATGCGCGAGATCGAAGCGCAGGCCAAACTCGGCAAAGTGAACGAGGTCTCCGACCTGCAGCGCGTCGTTGGCGGCCTGCTCGACAACCTGCTACAGGACCCTGCGGCGGTCCTTGGCCTCACGGCGATCAAGGGCCACGACGACTACACGCTGAACCACTCGATCAACGTGTGCATCCTGTCGATCTCACTCGGTTCCGCGCTTGGAATGTCGGCCGAGGAGCTCCACAGCCTGGGGCTCGCCGCACTCCTCTACGACATCGGCAAGGTCCGAATACCCGAGAACATCCTGCTCAAGGCGGGGCCACTCACGGCCGAAGAGTGGCACACCGTGAAGCGCCACACGGAGGAAGGCGCCAATCTCCTCAAGAGCATCCAACTCGCTGACAAGATGCCGATGATCGTCGCCTACGAACACCACCAGCGTCACGACCTCATGGGGTACCCGGCCGCCGCCGGCGGCGCGGAGCAGCACCTCTTCTCGAAGATCGTGGCGATCTGCGACGCCTACGACGCGATGACAACGATGCGTCCATTCCGCCGCGAGATCCGTCCAGACAAGGCGCTCTCGGTCCTCATGCAGGGCAGAGGCAAGGCCTACGACCCGGGTGTCACGAAGTCGCTCGTCGCGATGCTCGGCATCTACCCGATGGGCGCCGTCGTCATACTCGACGACGCGTCGACCGCTGTGGTCTACCGCGTCAACAGCGACGACCTGCTGCACCCCCGCGTCAAGATCCTTGCGGACGCCGCCGGGCGCTGGCTTGAGACACCCGAGGTGCTCGACCTGCGCATCATCGATGTGGAATCGGGGACCCCGCTGCGGACGATCGTGGAGTGCGTACCAGCGGCGGACGCGGGCGTCGACGACGTCTGGCAGTACCTCTGACACAGCAGTCGCGGTCGAGCGCTCCCCGCGTCACGGCGTCTACGCGTCGGGCCTGGGGCCTTCGACGCGCTCCTTGACCGAGAGCAGCCACTGGGCGATCGCCGTGTCGCCGCCCAAGAGCTCGAAGTACTGGATCGCACAACCCGACGCAGTCTCCGCAAGCCCCACGTGTTCGGCGACGCGCCAATAGACGCACGCGTTCTGACCGCAGTGCACGGCAGGGAGCCCGTTCGCAAGCTTCAGTTCGCATTGGTCATTCATCGAGACTCCTTTCTGCGGGAACCGCATTGTAGCGCAGAAGCGGTATGAACACTTGAGGAGTGAGAGGAGTCCGCTGTGCCGGTCGCGCGCGCGTGCGCCGCCATACTGCTCGCGATCGTCGCACTGACCGGGTGTACGGGATCCCCAGTGCCGGCGACGGTGCCGCCACAGACGGAGCGTACCGATGAGCCGCCAGGCGGAGTGGGGCCGCTGCCGCTCGAACGCTTGGAGTTCGCCCTCGTTCCCGTCGCGGAGGGGTTCACGCGGCCGGTGCTCGTCACGCACGCCGGTGACGGGTCGGGGCGCATCTTCGTCGTGGAGCAGGACGGTCTCGTGCGCGTCACACGCAACGGCACGGTCTCTCGCGACCCCTTCCTCGACGTCCGCAGACTCGTCACGGCCGGAGGCGAACGAGGGCTGTTGGGGCTGGCCTTCGCGCCGGACTTCCGAAGCAGCGGCCGGTTCTACGTCAACTACACCGACACGCGCGGCGACACGGTCGTAGCCCGCTTCGTCGCTGCCGACCCGGAGAGTGACACGCCGGTCACGAGCGGCCCGGACATCCTTCTGCGCGTAGAGCAGCCCTACGCGAACCACAACGGCGGGCACTTGGCGTTCGGCCCGGAAGGATACCTCTGGATCGGGATGGGCGACGGCGGCAGCGGCGGGGACCCGCAGGGGCACGCCCAGGACCAGGCCTCGCTGCTGGGCAAGATGCTGATGATGAACGTCACCGCGAGTTCGCCGAAGCCCAAGATCGCCGTCTCGGGCGTGCGAAACCCCTGGCGCTTCAGCTTCGACCGAAAGACCGGTGATCTCTGGATCGCCGACGTCGGCCAGAACGCCCGCGAGGAGATCAACGTGCTGCCCGCCGGTCGCATCGCGGGTGCGAACCTGGGCTGGAACCTCTTCGAGGGCAGCCAACCTTACCCCGAAGGACGCGCGGCGAAGGGCGACATCGACGCGTTCGTCATGCCTGTCGCGGAGTACAGGCACGACGAGGGGCGCTCGATCACGGGCGGCTACGTCTACCGGGGGAGCCGTTATCCTCGGATGGCCGGCGCCTACCTGTATGCCGACTTCGAGACTGGCTGGGTAGCAGCCCTGCGCACCACCGAGACCAGCGCCGCAGAGCCGCCGAGTGTGACCGAGCAACGGATCGTCGTGACCGGCGCCGGACTGCCCTCTTCGTTCGGCGAGGACGAGGAAGGGGAAGTCTATCTGTGTGACTACCGAAGCGGCACGGTCTGGGCGATATCGGCCAGATGACGCCTGACAAAGGACGGAGGGTCCGATGGCGGAGTCGCGCATGCCCGAGGTGGGCGAAGTTGCTCCCGGGGTTCGAGCGCCCGTGACCGGGGGCGGCGTCTTCGACCTGGCCGAACAGCGAGGCTCGTGGGTGATCGTCTACTTCTACCCACGCGCCAACACGCCCGGTTGAACGCACGAGGCGAAGGACTTCCAGGAGCAGAAGGCCTCTCTGGAAGCCCTTGACGCCCTCGTGGTGGGCGTGAGCGCGGACAAGCCGGAGGTACAGCAGCGTTTCATCGAGAAGTTCAACCTGACGTTCCCGATGATCTCGGACACGAGCAAGGAGATCATAACGGCGTACGGCGCGCGCGAAGTCCTCGGGGTGACAGCCAAGCGCACGACGTTCCTCATCGACCCCGACGGCATGGTGGCGCACGTCTGGACCGCGGTGAAGGTGAAGGGACACGCAGAAGACGTGCTCGCGAAGGTCCGTGCGGCGCACGCCGCGCGTTGACGCGACGCGCCAGCGCGAACGTGAGCCCGGCCGCCCGGGGCCTCAGGCGCCGAGCGCGTCGATGAGGGCGTCCACGTCAGCCTCGGTCGTGTCCCAGGCCGTGACCCAGCGCACCTCGTGCATGCCCGGCACGGCATCCTCGGCCCACGTGTAGAAACCGAACCGCTCCTGCAGTGATGCAACACGCTCCGCTGGCAGGAGCGCAAAGACCTCGTTGGCATGGGGCTCCTGCGACAGCGCGACGCCTGCCGCCCGAGCGCCGGCGGCGAGGCGCGATGCCATCGCATTCGCATGCCGGGCAGACTCGATCCACAACTCACCGCCGAACAGCGCTTCGAACTGCGCGGCCACGAACCGCATCTTGCTCGCGAGCTGCGCGAGCTGCTTGCGAATGAAGACGAGGTCCGTGGTGCGTGCGTCGCCGAAGGCCACGACCGCCTCGCCGAATGCGAGCCCATTCTTCGTCGCCCCGAGCGACAGCACGTCGACGCCCGCGTCGACGGTGATTGCGGCGAGATCGCAACCGAGCGCGGCCGCGGCGTTCGCCAGCCGGGCGCCGTCGACGTGAAGCAGCATCCCATGGTCGTGTGCGAGGTCCGCGAGCGCACGCAGCTCCGCTGGCGTGTAGACGGTGCCGAGCTCGCTCACGTTGCTCACGCTGATCACGCGCGGCTGCGCGGCATGCTCGAAACCGATCGCCGACAGATGAGGCCGCACGAGCTCGGGTGTCAGTTTGCCGTCGGGTGTGATGACAGGGACGAGCTTGACGCCGGCGAGCCGCTCCGGTGCTCCCGCCTCGTCGCAGTTGATGTGCGCCGTGACCGGGCAGATCACCGCATCCCACGGACGGCACACCGCGCCGAGCGCCACGCAGTTGGCGCCCGTCCCGTTGAAGGTGAATGCGACGTCGCAGTCCGCGCCGAAGTGCCGGCGCAACACCGCACCGGCTCTCGCGGTCCACTCGTCATCGCCGTACGCGTGCGCGTGGCCCCGGTTCGCCGCGACGAGCGCGTCGAGCACGGCAGGGTGCGCCCCCGCGTGGTTGTCGCTGCCGAAGCCCCGCAAACCCATCACGCGCCCTCTCCCGCCCCCTCAGCAGCGCCCGCGAACAGAGCATCGCAGTCGGCCACGTATGCTCGCAGCACCTCCGGCAGCGCTTCGTCGCTTCCGGCCTCCGGCAGTGGCGCGGAGTTGTACGTGTCGATGAACACCACACTCCTGCCCCGAAGCGTACCCGCGTCCGACTCCGCCAGCAGCGCGGTAAGCGCTTTGCCGGTATAGGTGGTCTCGAGCGTGATACCGGCCGCTTCGGCTCGTTCAACGGCTGCCCTCGTGCGTTCCGTGACGACGCCGTAGCCCGGTTCGAAGAACTCGTCACGCATCACGAATGCGAGCTCACTCAGAGGACGGCACGGAAACGTCGCGTCGGCGCCGGCGAGCAGCCGACATGTTCGCTCGGCGATGACTGCGGCGAAATCCCAGTTGGCGATCTCCGACGGTGTGACCCGCACCGTGTTCACCCGGGTCTTCCGGCCCGCCGCCGCGAACCCGAGCGCGAGCCCAACCGCGGTACCCAGCGTACCGCCAGCCACGTAGACGTCGTCGACGTCGACCTGCTCGGCGAGCTCGAGGGCCGCATTCACGTAGCCGAGGGCTCCGTACTCGTCCGTGCCGCCCATCGGGATCACGAGCGGCTCGACACCGTCACGCTCGGCGAGCTGCTGCGTCGCGCGCACCGCCTCGCGCCTTCCGTCCCACCCGTCGACGGGATGCAACACGCTGCCGAGCCCGGCGTGCGCCCGAAGCGTCCGCGCAGCATAGGGCCCCGGCGGTTGCGGCGAGAGCACGACGTGGGGTTCGAGCCCGAGCGCAGCCGCGTGCACAGCTGTGGCGAGCGCGTGGTTGCTCCCGTAAGCGCCGAAGGTGATGACGGACCTCGCTCCGCACTCAGGCGCCCTGCCGAGCAGGAACTCGAGTTTGCGGACCTTGTTGCCGCCGTAGAGCGGCGAGGTCAGGTCATCGCGCTTGACGAGTACGCAGTCCGCGTCGATATCGATGCCGAGTACCTCGACCGGCGTGGGGAGCGTACAGAGCTCCACACGCGAGAGACGCTCGGTGCCCGGGTAGCGTTCATGCAGCGGTAAGGTCACGGACTCACCTAGTCTCGTCTCGACGTCACGGCGTCGCGCACCAGTGTATCGCGCGGTACCACGGGCTGCCGGGTGCTCATTCGTATGCGATCGCGTCACGTATCGAGACCTGGCTAGCTCGCCAGGACGGCAACAGGCTCGCGAGCACGGCGATGATGACGACCGCGCCCAACCATCCGGCCACACCGGTCCAGGAGAAGACGTAGGAGAGCGGGATGGACATCGCCTCGCCTAGCGCACCGGTCAGCCAGATCGAGAACGGATATGAGAACACCGCGCCGATAGCCCACGCCATCGCCGCGATGACCACGGCCTCCGTGATGTAGATACCGAAGATCGCGCCATGGCTCGCGCCGATCGAGCGCATGACCCCGATCTCCCGCGTCGATTCGAGCACGTTGATCGACATCGTCCCAGTGAGGCCGATGATGCCCACGGCAGCGAGCAGCCCTGCCATGATCGCCAGAAACGTCACGAGGATGCCCAGCTGATCGGCAAGGCGCGTCTTCTGGTCCGACTGCGTGAGCGACCCGGAGACCGCGAGACCGGCGTCGTCCAAGCGCCGCTCCAGCTCCGTGGCGGTCCGAGTCTGAGCGTGCGGAGTCGAATCGTCCGTCTTCACGAGGAGCCGCGATACAGTGCCGCCCGCAGACATCGCTGCATCGAGTCGCTCGCGATCGATGAAGACGGTCGGACCCATCAGCTGGCCGGTGGAGACGCCCACGATCGTCCACCTCTGCTCAGTTCCCCGGATGTCCAGCACAACGGTGTCGCCCACGCCCAGGTGCGGAGCGTCCTTCAACACGTCGGTGTTGACGACGACGCCGCGCTCCTCTGCTTCGCCGATCCAGCGGCCGGCGACGAGGTCCGGGGCGATGATGCGCGAGTCGGCCGGTACGCCAAGGACTCGCAGGTCCTGGCTCCCGTCGAGCCGGTCGAACGTGGCGGGCGCCTCCACCCAGCTCTCGACGTATTCCACGCCTCTGACTCTGGCGGCCTCGCGCTCGAGGTCGGCCCGTGGCAGCGGCCTGGCCATGAAGACCTGTGCGTCGTAGCGCCACCAGGAGCCCATGTCCTCCGCAGTCCGTATCGTGGACTCACGTACCGACAACACGGCCATGACCACCATCGAGGCTAGGATGAGCGTCGTCAGTGTGAGGGCCAGACGCCCCTTGCGCAGGAACGTGTTGCGGAGCGACAGCGCCACCGGGCGCGGCAGCCCTCGGACCAGGCCGAGGGCACGGTCGACCACGCCGTGGCCGAAGCTCGGCACCACGTTGGCCGCGTTGAGGGCGCGCACGACCGGGAGCGTCGTGCCCCGGTGCACCGGCACCGCAGCAGCGAGCAAGGGCACGAGTACCCCGACGGCCACGTCGAGAACGAGGACCCATGCAGGAGGCGTGAAGTCCGTAACGCGGAAGTTCATTACGTCGGCGGCGTACACGATCAGCTTCTGGCCCGCATAGAGCCCCGTTGCCACTCCAAGCACCGACCCCGCAACCCCGTAGGATGTGACCAGGACGAGGTACATCCAGGCGACCTGGGACCTACGGCCGCCCACCGACTTCATGATGCCGACTTGTCTGACCTGTTGAGACATGAGCGCCTGCATCGTCGTCACCACAAGGAAGCCGGACAGCAGCAACGCCATGACCCCCATGGCGAGCAGAAGAAGCGCAAGCGCCTTGAAGATGTCGCCCAAGAAGTGGCTGCCCGGCTTCGGTACGTCTGTCGCGTACACCCGGACGCCCGCGTGTGCGAGGTCGGTGTCGCGTACATCAGCGGCGATGCGGCTCGCGCTGGCACGTGACAGGGCGGGGTCGAGCACGATCGACAGATGGTTAAGCTCCACTGGCTCACCCAAGAGAGGCAGCGTCTTCATCGACACGAAGCCGGTCTCCGAACCCAGGAACTGGGCCGGGATCGCGTTGATGTCGTGGGCGAACCCGACGACCCTCAAGGCAGTACGGGAGCCTGAGGGCGTCTCGACGGTGAGTGTGTCCCCGACGCTGAACTCGCCGGTCTGCAACGCGCTCTTCTCCAGGACTACCTCTCCCGGATTCGGTGGCCACGAGGAAGTGTGCTCCCTGACGATCTTGAGAACCCCGCTACGCTCGAACTCTGGCAGCGCCCAGATACCCATCGTCGACCATCCCGCGGTCGAACCCTCATCTGCGCCGCCCTTCGTGTAGCGCACGGTCACACGACGGCGACCCTCGGCGGCCCGCACGTCATCACGCCGGGCGACGGCCTGGGCGAGCGTGGTGTCGAAACCCGCGGTCTCGAATCGCGCGGACGCCGGTACGCTCGCGGCGTAGTCCACGTCGAACTCCCGTACCAGCACGCCTCGCCCGCCCATGACGACCGCCACGGCGAACACTCCCACCGCGATAGAGAGCACGACGAGGAGGGTGCGAACCTTGTGGCTGGTGAGGTCTCGCAGGACCTTGCGCCAACGCGGCGACACGGCCCGCTCCCTACCCGCGCGCAGCCGCGTCTTCGGCGGCTTCACGTGCGAGCTCATCTGCGAGCCACCGGCGCCTGTCCTCGACGATCTCGCCGTCGGCCACGTGCAGGGCGCGTGTCACGCGAGACGCGAGGTCGTTGTCGTGCGTCACCATCACGATCGTCTTGCCTCGAGCAACGAGCGACTCGAACAGTGCGAAGACCGCGTCGGCGGTCTTGGAGTCAAGATTGCCCGTGGGCTCGTCCGCAGCGATGATGGGCGGATCGTTCGCCAGTGCGCGTGCTACGGCCACACGCTGCTGCTGGCCTCCTGACAGCGCGGCAGGAAGCTTGTGGGCCTGGTCGGCCATCTCGACCTGCTCGAGCAGCTCCAGCGCGACCTTCGGGCGTTCGTCGGGCCGATGCACGCCGCAGAAGTCCATGGGCAACATGATGTTCTCGATCACGGTCAGCGTAGGCAGAAGCTGGAAGAACTGGAAGACGACGCCGATCGTTCTGCCGCGCCACATCGCGAGCGCGTTCTCGCTGAGCTGATGGACCGGTGTCCCATCGATGGTGATCGCGCCGGATGTAGGGTGATCGATCCCGGTGATCATGTTGATGAGGGTCGTCTTTCCGGAGCCTGACTTGCCGATCAGACCGACGAACTCACCGCGGTCCACCTGGAGGCCCACGCCGCGCAGTGCGGTGAACGGGATCTCGCCGGTGTCGTAGACCTTGACGACGTCGACGAGGTCGATGAGTGGACGATCGGCTTCGGGCACGACACTCCCTCCGTAGGTGCTCGCACAGGTATACGTACCACCGAGGAGCGCTACGTGCGTCCCCGCCGCTTCGGCTCCGTGCGGTAGAAGTCGCGTGCTGCCTTGCTGATGACGCGGTCGCGCTCGCGGCGGGCAAGCTCCTCCCTTTTGCGCGACAGTTCGTCGAACTCGACGGTGAGCCGGTTGAAGCTGTCAAGCCGCCGGGGCGACAGCTCGCCCGATTCGACAGCCGCTCTCACAGCACACCCGGGCTCACCGTCGTGCACACAGTCCCGGAAGCGACAATGCTCGGCGAGCGCCTCGATGTCCGGGAAGGTCGCCGACAGTCCGTCGGCAGCCTCCCACAGTCCGATCGCACGCATGCCGGGGGTGTCGATGACCACGCCGCCCCCGGGAATGCACACGAGTTCGCGGGCCACGGTCACGTGCCGTCCCTTGTCGTCGCCGGAGCGCACCGCGCCCGTCGGCAGCAGGTCCTCGCCCAGCAGGCGGTTCACGAGCGTCGACTTGCCCACCCCCGACCCCCCGAGCAGCGCGGCGGTCACGCCGGGTGCGACGATCGCGCGCACATCTTCGACTCCTTGGCCGGTCACAGCGCTCTCAACGAAGACGTCGACGCCCAACGCTATCTCCTCGGCTAGCCTTCGCTGTTCGGCCGAAACTTCGCTAAGGTCAGCCTTCGCGAGCACGACCACCGGCCGCGCCCCGCTCTCCCAGGCGAGAACGAGCTCCCGCTCAAGGCGCGACGCGTTGATACCGCCTCCGGAAAGCGACTGCACAACGAATACGACATCGACGTTGGCGATGACCACCTGCTCGCCGGTCTGCTCGCCGGGGTCCTTGCGCGAGAAGACGCTGTGGCGCGGCAGGATGACCTCGATGAGCGGCATCTCGTGACCGGCAGGACGCGCGAGCGCGACCCAGTCACCCACGACCGCGCGGCTCATCGCCGACTCCGCCGACTTCACTAGGTGTGTCGCGGGCTCGGCGCGCTCGATGCCGCGCGCGGTCGCCACGAGCGGCAGGCCGCGGTCGACGCGCACCACGCGCGCTAGCTCGAGTCCCTGCGTAGCGAGCGAGCCGAACAGCGCGCGTTCGCGGTCTGTGAGACCGAGCTCCTCGAGCGTGTTCGGATCTGTATCGGACGATGCTGACATGCTCTGGAGGATACCCGACGCGCGCGGCGCTCAGCCGAAAGCCCGCGCGGCATATCGGAGGATGCTCACTAGCTCCCGACCTCGTCGAGCGGCGCGGGCCGGCCGACATGGTAGCCCTGCGCGAACGTGATGCCCATCTCGCGGACGAGCTGGAGCGTCTCCTCGTCCTCGACGTACTCGGCGACCGTGTCGAGCCCCAGCGCCTTGGCGAGCTCAACGATGGCTCGCACGAGATGCCGATCCTCGTCGCTCGTCTTCAGCTGGGTCACGAAAGCCCCGTCGATCTTGAGGCAGTCGATGGGCAGGTTTCGCAGGTAGTAGAAGGAGGAGAAGCCGCTTCCGAAGTCGTCGAGCGATAGTCCGCAGCCCAAGCGGCGTAGGCCGCCGATGAGCTGGCGTGCGGTGCGGATGTCGGCGATGGCCGCCGTCTCGGTGATCTCGAAGCCGATGTGCGAGGGGTCGGCCCCCGTCAGCTCGAACTCCGCCTCGATGAGGTCGAGGAGGTTCGTGTCGCCGAACGCGCGCCCGGAGAGGTTGACGTGGACGACACCCAGATCCGGACGGCGCGCGACGAGACGGATGGCGTTGAGAACCATCCAGCGGTCGAGATCCCGGACGAGCCCGAGGCGTTCGGCTGCAGGCAGGAAATCGCCCGGCATGATGAGGTGCCCGGGCTCGTCACCAGGCAGTCGCATCAGAAGTTCGTGGCTCGCGACGTCCCCCGTCTCGGAGTGTGCGATGGGCTGCGCGTAGACGACGACAGTGTCGTTCTCGACAGCGTGGCGGATGCGCTCGCTCCACTCGAGCCGCGTGCGGCTGGACGCATCGTCCGGGCTGCCCGGGGCCCAGCGAGAGTGAGCACCAGCACCCCGCTCCTTGGCGGCGTACATCGCGACGTCCGCACGGCTCAGCAACTCCTCAACGCTGCCGCCATGATCGGGATAGATGACCGACCCCACGCTCGCGCTCACCGCAAGCCGATGTCCCGAGATCTCGAAGCGTTGTTCGGACATGTCGTGCAGCAGGCGCTCGGCGGTCGCGTCGACCTCGGCAACGCTCGCCTCGGGCACCAACACGGCGAACTCGTCGCCGCCTATGCGCGCAACGACACCGGATGCACGCGTGCTTGACAGCAGGAAGTTCGAAACGCCAACGAGCAGCTCGTCGCCGGCCCGGTGTCCGAGCGAGTCGTTGACCTCCTTGAAGTCGTCCAAATCGAGCCAGAGGATCCCGCCACCATGCCCGGTGCGTTCGGCACGTGCGACCTCCCGTTCGAGTTCCTCCTCGAAGCGGCGGCGGTTCGCAAGTCCCGTGAGATGGTCGTGACTGGCAAGGTGAACGAGCTGATTCTCGTAGCGCCGTTGCATCGTCACGTCGCGCACGAGCCACTGGCCCGCCGCGCCCTCGCCGGTTCCCGTGGCCACGATCTCGACCGGCACCGGCGCGCCGTAGCGCTCGATCGACGCGTCGACCGACGACACGCGAGCCTCGTCACCCACGAGCCGCCGCTCGACGTTGTCCTCCAAGAAGAGTTCGCCCGCCCTGCGACCCCCAAGGCCACCCGACTCCACGCCGAACAGCCGCTCAGCCTCGCGATTCGCAAACGTCACGCGCCCGCCCTCGTCGAGGGCGAGCAGCCCTTGGGCCATGTGGTCGACGAGGTCGCGGAAGCGTGCCTCAGACGTCACGAGCTCACGTGTCCGCTCTGCTACGGCGTGCTCGAGGGCTGAACGGGACGACGCGAGCACCCTCCGGTCCACGATCCCCAGCACGGCAACGACCGCGACGACGCCGAAGAGCGCGATCGCGACTGTGAGCCAGTGGGCAACCCACAAGCCCTGCGTCCAGATCGAGCGCCGCATCGCGACGCGGAGGGCAGCCACCGTCCTGCCCTCCATGTCCCGGACAGGCCAGATGCCCACCATGTTCGCGCTGTCTACCTCCCTGAGTTCGGCAAGGCCCGAAGACTCCGTCGCGCCAAGTGCTGAGGTCTGCTCGCGCAGCTCGTCGGCGCCCGGGCCGTCCACGAGCGCGACATCGAGGCGAGTCTGCTCGGACAGCTCGGATATGAGCGCATCACCGAGCCGCGTGAGGATCACGAGCGTGCCGCGCGGCTGCTCCGACAGCGCGCTGTTCGTGATGTTGGCCGACCCCGCAAGGTAGAGGGACCCGGCGACTTCGATCACGCCAGACGCGGTCGAATCGATCTGGGGCAAGTCGAACAGCGGCGACGCCTGGCGGGCTGCCTCCACGATCGCTGGCTCCACGGGTACCAGCTCGGCGCTCTCGGGATCCACGGCCGACGCGTGGTGAAGACGCCGCTCATCGTCGAAGTAGAGCATGTGGGTGACGGCGAGGTTGTGAATCGATTCTGGCGTGAGGTTCGTGGCCTCGTAACCCTCATACTCGCCGCTCAAGAACCTGAAGGTGTCGTCCCAGTTGCCCCAGTCCTTCGCGATAACGGGCAGCGAGGCGAGCCGCGCGGCGAGCGCAGCTCCGGCGCGCTCCACGTTCGACGTGGCCGCCTCGCGCTCTGTCTCCGCGAACCCTGACAGGACGATCGAGCGGGCGGCGACAGAGAGCAGGAGCACGGCGAACACCATCACGATGCTCGCGATGGCGGCGGTTCGGACTCTGGACATGTGCGTCACTCAGCACCCCCGGGCAGCGTACACCACAGCACGGATATCGGTCTCCTGCGGGCGACACATGAGCTGTCCGGGCACGAAGGCGGCTGTGCGAGTGTCATATCGACTCTGCGTGTACCCGTTTCACGCGCGGGCGACGACGGAACTACCGGGCCTGCCGAACCACAGCTACCGCGGTGTCGGCAAGGAGGTTCGGCCAAATCCACACGTGACGCGCCTCCGCCACGGACCATCCCCCCGTGACGAGCGGGATCTCTCGTTCCACTTCGCCGCCGTTGGCCGCGACGCCGATCGTGTCGGCGGCGGCCGTGCCGTCGTAGCGAGCGGTGTCGTCGCCCTCGCCGCCGTCGGCGTT
>JBBIJX010000022.1:0-23597 GCA_037445775.1 Actinomycetota bacterium | reverse complement strand
ATGAAGCCCGGGCCGTCCGTGATCGCGTTCCGGGGACGGACGCCTAGTTCAACAGTCCCTTCTTGGCGAGGTTAACGTGGCAGTTCGCGCAGGATGTTTGGATGTGGCAGTCGAAGCATGGGGTCACGCCGTTCTTCCTCACGATCTTCGGATGGTACCGCATCCACGGCTTGCCGCTCACGGAGCCCTCGTGGTGGCACGAGTCACAGAGCGCGGTGCGGTGGCAGTTGCTGCACTGGGCCTTGTTGTACCGCTTCTTCTCGAAGCCCTCCTGGTGCATGAACTTCTGCTTATCCGCATCGTTGATCGGGTGCGGCATCTCGAGCTTGTGGCAACTCTTGCAGTACTTCGAGTTCGGCAGCTCATTCGCCTCGCCGGCATGGCAGTACGTGCAGGTCTCGGCTTCCTTGGTGTAGAGCTCGACGTGCTTGGCATCGTTTGAGCTGAAGTCGCGGAGGAACTTCTTCTGCCTGTGCGAGGCCGGCACCACCTTGCGCGACTGGTGGCACTTCACGCAGTCGCTCTTCTCGTGGCACTTCTCGATGCAGCCCGCAGGCGTGTTCTTGTTGACCGAGGCTCCGTGTACCGACATCCAGCTCTTGGTGAGCGACGAGTCCACGTGGTGGCAGTTGCCGCAGAGCTCGCGCCACTGGTGGCACTGCGCGCACTTCTTCGCGCTCTTCTTCGAGCTCACGTGGTTCGTCTTGAACTCCGCCTGGTGCGGCAGCTCGACCTTATGGCAGCTCGAGCAGAACTTCGCCTTGATGCCATCCGAGCCGTGGCAGACCTCGCAGGACTCGATCGACTTCGCCGCCTCGAGCGCGTGTCCGGCGCTCGGCGCGGCCGGTTTCTCGCCGTAGACGGTGATCGCACCCGGGAACTTCGGCTTGGTCCAGTTCTTCACCTCGTGCGATGAGGGCACGACGCGCTTGCCCGTGTGGCAGTCGACGCAGAACTTGACCGGGTGGCACGACGTGCAGGACTTGACACCGGACTTCGCGACCGCCTTGGGATGCTGCTTCTGAGTCCACGGCGACTTCTTGTCGAACTCCCAGCCCACCTTCGTGCCGTGGTGGCAGCCGTCGCAGAACGCGGTCTTCTCAGCTTCGCCATGGCACATGACGCACTTGTCAGACTGCTTCTTCGAGACGACAGGGTGGCCCGCCGAACTCTTCGCGTCTTTCGGCTCCTTGAACTCCTCGGGGTGTGGCATGGCCATACCGTGGCAGTTCACGCAGAACTGCTCGGTGTGGCAGGTGCTGCAGTAGAAGACCGAGTCGACGACAGGCAGCCTCTCGCCGATGCTCGCATGATCGCTGGCCCCGTACTTGCGCTGTTCGGCGATGAGCTTGGGAACGTCCTTCATAGCGACGGGCTCAGCGCCCGTGCCGCCGCCCCCGGCATACGCCTTCTCAGGGCCGAAGAAGCTCTGTTCGTCGACGGTCTTCCCCTTGCTGCCCTTGCCGGCCAGCGCAGCCTGGGACTTCTCGTACTCCTCCCTAGCCATCTCCGCGTGACCCTTGGGATAGAACCCCTTGGCCTTGTGGTTCGACGGCTTCAGAGGGAAGTCCGACGGATGACACGCCGCACATGCCCCCGGCGCCGCGGCGCCCTTCTCGAGTCCGTGGCACCGGAAACACGCGGTCATCGACATGAGATCCACGTGCTTCTTGTTGGGCTTGCCGGAATGCGGGTCTGTGAGCGTGAGTTCGAAATCTTCCTTGTGCGCGATACGGTTGTGGCACACGGGACACGCGGCGTTGACCTCCGCATGAACCTTGTGGTCGATCTTGATGCCATCAGACGGAGTGACGGTGCGCTTCTCAAGGTTGTGACACTGAGTGCACTGATTTGATCCCATCGTCAGCGACACATGGGAGTGCGCGTTGAGCGGCAGCTCGAATTTGTCGGTGGCTGTGAGGTAGAGCTCTATGAGCGCCTCGGCCTTATGCAACACGAACGTGACTGGATCGGCGTTCACCGGCATGTGACAAGCCATGCATGAGATCTCCGAGTGCGACGAGCGGTTGTAGGAGATGATAGTGTCGTCCTGGACCTTGTGACACACCTCCGCGCAGAACCAGCGGGTCGACGTCACTCCAAGTGCGACGATGACGACTGCCGCCAGCACCAGCACGGCCGCCCCGGTCCAGATTATGTAGCGCGGCCTGCGTACCGGATCCTTGAACCCGGACAGGGAGATCTTGGGCATTCGCATCTCTCCTTGCTCGCACGGACACGCGCACCCGACGCATGCCCCCTCTGACCCCTCAACACACTCCACAGAAACTCTATAGGAACGAGCGGCCGCTCACAACGGGCCCCATAGCAGCATGATCCCGGTCATTGGTTTCGACGCCGACAGGCGGCGTCCTGCAAGCGCTTCTGCGCTCAGCCGCACGCGAGCACGAGGGAGACCTCGACCGGAGCACCGAGCGGAAGCTCCGCCACGCCTACGGCCTCTCGAGCATGGACTCCGCGCTCCCCGAAGGCGCACCGGATGAGTTCGCTCGCGCCATTGATGACGGCGGGTTGCGCGGTGAACCCTGCGGAGGACGCGACGTATCCAACGACCTTGACCACGGCGATGACCTCATCGAGATCGCACACTGTCGCAGCCGCTGCCAATGCGTTGAGCGCGCACACGCGGGCGCATTCGGCGGCCGTCTCGACGCTCACCGCATCATCCGCGCGACCGGAGGCGAGCAGCGCTCCGTCGACGATGGGGAGCTGCCCGGACGTGAAGACGAACCCACCCGACCTCACCGCGGGCACGTACGCGCCTACGGGCGCCGGGGCGTCCGGCAGCGTGACGCCGGCGGCCTCGAGGCGTCCGCGAACGCTCATCGGATCGTCGTGAGGGTGTCGGCCAACCGATCGAGCTCGGTGATGGCGGCCTGAATGTGCCGCGACGCCTCGGCCGCCTGTGTGGACACCTGCGCCATCTCGCGCATCGAGATCACGACCTGCTCGGACGCGGTGCGCTGCTGTTGCGTCGCGATGGAGATACGCTTAGCCGAGTCCGTCGTCTCCTCAACCTGGCTGACGATCTTGTCGAGCGAGTCCGCGGTGCGCTGGGCGAGGGACTTGCCCTCCTCGACCTTCTTCTGCGCGCGCTCCGTAGACATGACGAGCGCACTCGCGCTCGACTGGATCTCTCGCACGACGCGTCCGATCTCCGACGTCGACTCGGTGACGGAGTCGGCGAGCTTGCGGATCTCCTCGGCGACCACTGCGAAGCCCTTGCCGGCCTCGCCGGCACGCGCCGCCTCGATAGCGGCGTTCAGCGCGAGGATCTTCGTCTGCTCGGCGATGTCGTCGATGATGACGAGCACGCGTCCGATCTCCTGGCTGCGCTCACCGAGCTGCAGGATGCGGTCGGATGCCGCCTGCGTCGTCTCCTGGATCTCGCCGATGCCTGCGGCCGTGTCCGCGACCGCCTGCATTCCCTCCTCGGCGGACGCGAGCGTGCGTTCCGCGATGGCGGCGACCGTCTGAGAGTTGTCCGCGATCTGCTTGGAGGTCTGCGCGAGCTCCTCGACCGTCGCGCTCGTCTCACTGACCGCCGCCGCCTGCTGGGCCGCGCCGGAGGCCTGCTGGTCCGTCGCGGCAAGCACTTCGGCCGTCAGTACGCGAAGATCCGCGTTGACCGCCTTGGCTTGGTTGAGCATACCGGTCACGTCGCCGAACAAGCGCAGAACCTCCTGCTGCATGTCCTCGCAGTCGCCACTGCACGAGACGTCGATGTTGAAGCGCGCCGCGGCGGTGTCGAGCACCTGCCTGAACATGTTCTCGCCGATCCGGGCCGCGACGAGGGCGCACCCTATCCCGAGCCCGACGCCCGCGGCGATGCACATGATCCAGAACACGATGTTGGCGGTCGTGCTCTTCGGGTCTACGAAGAAGCCGGCGAAGAGCGGAAACGCGACCCCCACCGCGACGCCCGCGGCTCCCATATACAGCATGAGCTTCTGCCGGGTGTGTCCCACCGAACCCTTGCGCACTACACGCCCTCCCTCAGGTCGCGGAAGCCGTCGCCGTCCATAGTACCAGCAGCGTGCCGCCACCGTGTGGCGTTCGGCTAGAGGAGTTGCGCGCCTAATACCCCATGGGGTATACTGACTCCATGTTCCGCCCCCTTCCGAGAGGAGACCGCGCGTGGCCACCGTCCGTATCGATGCCTCATCGTGCGACCGCTCGCCGGGCTGCCCGGCTCGTCGCTCTTGTCCCCATGGCGCCATCGTTCCTGCCCCCGGCGGCGTGTACCCAGGGTCGAATGGGTACGTCGTCATCGAGGAGAAGTGCTCCGGCTGCGGAGCGTGCGCCCGCGTCTGCGCTGGCCGCGCGGTGCGGCTAGGCTGAGGAGGCGCAATGACCACACCTGTCACTGTCCAGGTCTTCGACGTCCCGGGTGCCGCAGCGTGCTGGCCGGGGGGTTGAGGCCCCTCGTGGTCTCCGGAGGAGATCACCGCGATAATCCGCGCCGAGATCGAGCGCCGCTACGGAGACGACGCCGTCGTGCTCTACCACGACGTGCAGGATGAAGACGAACGGCAGCGGCAGGCGGAGTTCGTCACCGAGATCGAATCGCGCGGCCTCGTCTACCCCGTGACCGCCGTAGACGGCGTCCTCGTCTACGACGGCGCGGTGAGCTACCCGGCGATCATGCGCGCGGTGCACAACAAGCTTCTTGAAAGGGAAGGCGGGAGCGTCGGCGCGGCCGCGGAAGCGTGAGCTCGCGCGCGCGGCGCGAGGATCGGCGCGCGAGACGAGACCGCACCCGGCTAGGGCCGACGCCTCGCGAACCGGTCGCGAAAGAGCCCCACGAGCCCGTCCTCGAGGAAGGTGTCCCATCCGCCTCCGCCTTCCGGAGGCAGCGTCGCGTCGTACGCACGCCGGCGCGCGGGATCCCGGAGCACTGCGTAGGCTGCGTTGATCTCCTGCATGCGGCGTGTCGCGGAATGCCGTCTCCCCGGTGACACCACGTCCGGGTGATGCTTCAGCGACAGCGCGCGATAAGCCCGCTCGACCACTTCGGGTTCCGCGTCCCGGGTCACTTGCAGCGCGCGATAGTGGTCCATGGGACCTCCGGCCGTGAGTCGGGGATCAGTGCAGTCCGCACGTCGACTGCGGAACGAGCGACGCGGCCAGGTAGATCTCGACCGCGGCGGGGCACCTGGCGTTCGCGAGCTTCATCGACTCCGGACAGACCGTCACGAGCACCTGCCCGCCGCCCGCGTCGTTCGGCGTTATGGGCTTCGAGCGCGCGTCCGTCACGCGCTTCATGAAGCGGCTCCAGATCTTGGCCGGATAGCTGCCCCCGGTGACCTGGATGCCGTGCACGTCCACCATGTCGACCTGGGCATCCGGGTAGCCCACCCAGACGGCCGTCGTGATGTCGCCGGCCCAGCCCACGAACCATGCATCGCGATACGACTGTGTGGTGCCGGTCTTGCCCGCGGCCCACGTGCCGATCTTCGCGTCCGTGCCGGTTCCCTTCTCCACAACGTCGTGCAGCATGAGTGCGGCCTGGACCGCTGCTCCTCGCTCGATCGTGCGCGTCGCCGCACGGTCAGGCTCCCAGACCACGGCACCGTCGGCATCGGTCACCTTTTCGATGCCGGTGGGTCGCACGTGCAGGCCACCGTTTGCCATCGTCCCGTACGCTGAAGCCATCTCGAGTGGCGACACGCCCGAACTGAGCCCACCGAGCGCGATTGCGGGGTCTGCATTGAGTGGCGTCGTGATGCCCATACGTTTCGCCGTGTCTACGACCGCGTCCGCACCGACCTGCATGATGAGGCGCGCGTAGACAGCGTTCACCGACCAGCTAGTCGCCGCCTGCAGCGTCATACGCGGCTGCGTCTTCGCGTTCTCATAGTTCTGCACGTTCCAGACGCCGTCCTTCACCTTGACTGCGTAGGGCGTCGCATTGAAGACCTGCTGCGGGCGAACGCCTCGCTCGAGCGCGGTGACGAGCACGAAGGGCTTGAACGCAGAGCCGGGCTGACGCCGCCCTTGCACCGCGAGGTTGAACTGGTTCGCGCGGAAGTCGCGTCCGCCCACCATCGCGAGCACGCTACCGTCGCGATAACCGATCGCGACGATCGCGACTTCCGGATCGTCCTTTCGGGAGAGCAGCTTCGCGCTCTTCTCGGCGTGCTTCTGCGCGATCGGCTCGAGCGTGGTGTGGACGCGCAGCCCACCGCCGAACACGCGCTCCGAACCGAGCCGCTGTACAAGCTCCTGCTTGACGTACTCGACGAAGTGGGGAGCCAGCTTCGACGTCTCGCGATGGGCTACGACCCCAACAGGGTCCATCTTGGCGTCGAGAAGCTCATCGCCGGTGATGTAGCCCTGCTCCCGCATCAAGTCGAGCACGAGGTCGCGACGCGCGCGCGAGGCCTCGGGATCGTTCGTGGGGTCGTAGGCGGATGGGGAGCGGATCAGGCCGGCAAGCGTCGCGCTTTCGGCCAGCGTCAGCGACGAGGTCCTCTTGCCGAAGTAGCGCTTAGCGGCACTCTCGACGCCGTAGGCGCCGTTACCGAAGTAGATGGTGTTGAGGTACGTCTCCAGCACCTCGGACTTCTCGGCTCGGGCCTCAAGTTCGTAGGCGAGCAACGCCTCACGGATCTTGCGCGTGAACGTGCGCTCCCCCTTCGTGAACAGGATCTTGACGAGTTGCTGGGTGATCGTGCTGCCACCCTGTCTGACATCGCCGGCTTCCGCGTTCGCGCGCAGTGCGCGCACAATCCCCTCCGTGTCGACGCCGCTATGCTCCCAGAAGCGGCGGTCCTCGACAGCCACGACGGCGTCACGCAGGTAGCGCGGCATATCGCGATAGGACACGACTGTACGATCCTGTTCGCCGTGCCACTCGGCGAGCACACTGCCGTCGGCCGCGTAGACGATCGAGGTCTCGGCGCTTCCGAGCGCCTCGGAGTCCACCGCAAGATCGGGTAGCGACTGCGAGAGGTTGTAGAGGTACAGCGCGCAGCCCAGCGACACGACGAGAAGCGTCGCCGCCACCGCGGCGGCGATCTTGAGCACCGCGCTCAGTCTGGGCCCGAACGACATCTGCGGCTCCCGGCGGACGACTCCGCATCTTCGACCTCGATCCGCGTCCGGCCGGCGGCGACGTCAGCCGAGCGGCACCTGCCACGGATGCCTGCGGGAATCGTAGCACGCGAACCCCGTGCCTACCCTCGCCCTAGCGTCCGCGCGGAGCCTCAGACCGAGGCCGGCTCAAGCGAGCGGCGCGCCCCGACCTCGGCCACCGCCACACCGCCCAGCACGAGCCCGACACCCGCGAGTTGCAGCGCCGTAAGCGGCGCCTGGTCGAGAAAGACCCAGGCGAGCACGATGGTGAAGATAGGCTCGAGCGTGGAGACGACCGCCGCCTGCGAGGGACCAAGACCGCGGATGCCTTCGAGGTAGAGCACGATCGCGACGAACGTGGGGATGAGCACGATGAGCAGCAGCAGCAGCCACGTGCGGGCGCTCCACCCGGCCGGAGACAGCCCGGCCGGGCCTGAGAACGCGATGGTCCCGGCGACCGGGAGCAGCGCAGCGATGCCGAACGTGTAGGCCATCATCGTGAGGCGCGAACGCCCCGGCAGCCAGCGGTGTGAGAGCAGGTTGAATAGCGTGTAGCCGAGTGCTGCGCCGAGCCCCAAGACGACGCCCTGCCAAGACACTCGCACCGTTCCGCTGCCCAGGCCGACGACGAGCGCGCACCCGAGAAACGTGGCGGCTACGGCCGCGCCCTTCAGCGCCGTGACGCGTTCCTCCAGAAAGACCCAGCTCGCGACCGTCACGAATGCAGGATAGGCGTAGAGGAGCACGGCGACGACTGCAGCGTCAGCGAAGAGCAGCGCGAAGAAGAAGCAGACGGACGCCGCGCCGTAACCGGTGAGCGCCAACAGCGCGTAGCGTCCCAGATCGGACGCCGGGACTCGGAGCGAGCCGCGGTCACGCGCAACCGACACGACGGCCAGCAGCGCCGCCGCGATGACAAAGCGCCATGCGAGCAGCGGCAGAGGGCTGGCGCCCGACTCGTAGGCGAGCGGGGTGAGCACCGCAAGCGTCCCGAAGCACGCTGCGGAGATCACTACAGCGATCAGCGAGTACCTGCGCGTCACGCGCGCCCCTTCCCTTCCTCGACCGTGGCCCCGGTCACGCTCCCACGAGGCCGAACGCACGTCAAGCGGCTCACGGGCGCGCGGCGCTGCGCTGCAGGTAGACTGGCGAAATGAAGCACGCACCGCTTGAGCCGCATCCGGCTCGCCACGACACGCGGTGGCGACGGCGCATTCCCGGCGCAGCCGCGGTACTCTGGGCCGGCGTCATCTTCGCGCTGTCCTCCGTGCCCGGGTCCGCGATTCCGGGGCGCTTCGGCTCGCTCGCCCACTTCGCGGAGTACGCGGTACTCGCGGCGCTCCTCGCCGCAGCGCTCCTCGATACGCACGGCCGGCCGGGGGCGTTCATCGCCGCGATCGCGCTCGCTTCCGCCTACGCCACGACCGACGAGTTGCACCAGGCGTTCGTGGTGCTCCGCACCCCCGACCACATCGACTGGCTCATCGACACAGCGGGTGCGACCGTAGGCGCCGGACTCACGCTCGTTGCCCTTGAGCTCCGCGAACGGAGGCGGACCGCTTCGCGAGTCACGCGTCAGTAGACGCCGCTTTCCGCCGCCGAGTGGGGGTCGACGCCCATCTGGCGGACCTTGATCTTGAAGTCGTGCGCGTTGTTCGCCATGGCGATCGCGTCGTCGAGGGTGATGCGGCGCTCGGCGTAGAGCTTCAGAAGTGATTGGTCGAACGTCTGCATACCGTAGTACTCACCCTCCTCCATCGCGTCGCGGATGATGTAGGTCTTGTCCGGGTCGTTGATGTACTCCCGGATCGTCCCCGTCATGACGAGCACCTCGACCGCGGGCACGAGTCCGCCGGAGATCGACGGGATCAGCCGCAGCGAGACGATCCCCTTGAGTGTCGCGGCCAACATGAGCCGCACCTGCTTCTGCTGGTAGGGCGGGAAGAAGTCGATTATGCGGTTGATCGTCTCGGTAGCGTCGATCGTGTGCAGCGTCGAGAGCACGAGGTTGCCGATCTCGGCGGCGGTGAGCGCCGCGGAGACCGTCTCATGATCGCGCATCTCGCCGATGAGGATCACGTCGGGGTCCTGGCGAACGACGTGGCGGAGCGCGTCCGAGTAACTCTCGGTATCGATGCCGATCTCGCGCTGGTTGATGATGCACTTCTTGTCCTGGTGCAGGACCTCGATCGGGTCCTCGATCGTGACGATGTGCCCATCACGCGTGCTGTTGATGTGGTCGATCATCGCCGCGAGCGTCGTCGTCTTGCCTGATCCGGCTGTGCCGGTGACGAGAATCATCCCCCGGGGCTCCTCGGCAAGCGACCGGACGACCGGCGGCAGCCCGAGCTCCGCGAAGCCGGCCCGTTCGGTCGCGACCCGCCTGAGCGTCATACCGACACTCCCACGCTGGTGGAAGACGTTGACCCGGAAGCGCCCCACGCCACCGAGCGAATACGCGAAATCGATCTCCCGGTGGTTATCGAACGACCGCTGCTGACGTTCGTCCATCATCCCGAGCGCGAGCATCCTGGTCTGCTCGGCGCTCAGGGCCGGCATCTCGGAGAGCACGACGAGCCTGCCGTTGAGCCTGATCGCAGGCGGCGCCCCCACCTTGCAGTGGAGATCTGAGCTGCCGCGCTCCGTCATGTACTTCAGGAGACCGTCGATCTCCGCCATCGCGTGTCATCTCCCCGATGCTCAAGCACCGATCCGTCACACGTCAGTCTAACGGAAACCGGATGACTCACGCTCGCCGCCGCCGTTGAGCCGGCCTAAGGGCGGCACGCGCCGGCGTAGTCGCCGCGGGCCATCGAAGCGATCCGCACGACGTCGCCGGTCCGCGGCGCATGGATGTAGCTGCCGCCGCCCACGTACATGCCCACGTGGTGGATTGGACTCCCGAAGAACACAAGGTCACCCGGCTGCAGGTCCGCGCGGCTAACGCGCTCGCCGACGTTGATCTGCATGCGCGAGCTGTGCGGCAGCGAGACACCCACCTGGCGGTAGACGAACTTCGTGAAACCGGAGCAGTCGAACGCGTTCGGACCCGACGCGGCCCAGCGGTACGGCGCGCCGAGGTAGCGTTTCGCAATACTCACGACCTCGCTGCGCGGCGCGCGAGTCGGCGGCGGGAAGGAGCGCTCCGGACCGCTCGACCACGCGCGCGACCCGGCCCTGGCACGCTCCTCGGCGGCCATCAGCGCGGCGATCTCACGCTCAAGACCGCGGAGCTTGCGCTTGCGCTCCGCGAGGTCCGCCTCCGCCTGACGCTTCGCGGCAAGCATGCGGGAGGCCTCCTTGGCCGCCGCTCTCTCCTTGGTCGATACCTCGCGCCTGGCCGCGCGTGCCTGGGCCCGCAACTCCTTGAGTTCGGCCACGGCATCGGCGTCGCTCGCGTTGAGATCGCGCAGGAGGTCCCACTTGGACGCGAACTCCTCGAACGATTCGGCGCCGAGCAGCACTTGGACGATGCCGATCTGCCCCTGGCGATACATCGTGCTGGCGCGGGTGTTCAGACGCCTCTGCACGACCTTGGTGCGCGCGGTGACCCTCTTGAGCCGCTTCTGCGCAGCGCGCTTCTGTCCCACAAGCTTCGCGTGGCGCGCCGCAGCCTCGCCATAGTTGTCTGACGCGATCTCTGCGCGCTTGTCGAGCCGCTCGACCTGGGCCTTCACCGCACGCGCCTGCTCCACCTTGCTTTGGGGGACAGCGTGCGCGGGAACGGCGCCAAGCGCCAAGACCAGCGCGAGCGCGGCGAGCATTCCTTGTCTGAGACGGGAGACCAGTGAGATTCCTCCTGGCAGACCGGGGCGCTCAAACACCCGGGCATCCTAGCACGCGACGGTCCGTCCGTCGAAAACGGCGCACACCGCGTCAAGCACCCGTACCGCGACGCGCTGGAGCATGCGCTCGTCGTCGACGCTCAGGCGGCCCACCTCGATGACCACCTCGCGACCGGTCGATCTCGACGCCTCGAACGCAGTGAGCAGGCGTGCCGCCAATGCTTCCTCGGGTTCGACGCGCACGACCGGACACCCCGCTGCAGCAGATGGCGTGCCGTCGCCGCACAGCACCATACGGAACCGGGCTTCAGGCCCCTGAGGCTCGTCGACATCGACCAGCCTCGCCCTCGCCTCGGGCGTTGTCGCCGCCGCCAGATTGGCGACCCGCTCGGCCGCGTCGCGTCCGGTCTCGTCCGCGCCAGCGACCTCGAAAGGCGTCTGCGCGATCACACATGCCGCACGCGCCGGTGCGGCGTTAGCGGCTGAATGCGGGCGAGCGTTTTTGCCCTCCCAGATGTGGCGGAGACCGTAGATGGCTCGCACGCTGTCGTCACCAGCGATCCCGTCGGCAACGAGTCCCACGTTGCGCTGGAACTCCCCCAGCGCGCGTTCGCAGTACGTGCCGAAGATGCCGTCGACCTGTCCGCACGCGAATCCGAGCGCGTTGAGCGCCTTCTGGAGCACGCGGACGTCGTTGCCGTGGAAGTGCGGCAGTCTCAGGTACAGCATCCTGTCGCCGAGCGTGAAGGTCGCGTCGACGAGCGCCGACCACGTCACGTCATCGACGACTGGCTCTCCACCCATGCCGAGCGCGTCCCGGAACGAGCCGAGCGCCGACGCTGTGCGACCCATGAAGTACCCGTCGACACCCGTCGGCCCGATGTCATAGCCAAGCTGGCGCAACCGGCGCTGCACGTCTTCGACTGCGGGCCCGCGATCGCCGGTCCGGATCGACTTCATTCCCATGCCTTCCCGCGCGATCAGCGGCCGAATGTACCTCTGAACCGGTCGACGCGCCGCTTCAGACCCGCGTCGACGTCGCTCGAGGCCTGAAGGAAGTGGCGCACCTCGAGATTGAGCACCGCATCAGGCAAGTAGGAGCACCGGTCGTGTCGCGCGTCCCCGTCGCATTCGATGACGTAGCCCTCCTGCAAGGCTCCAAGCACCGGTTCCACACGCGCGTCAGCCAGACCCACGGCGCCCGAGATCCGTGCAGCGTCCACAAGTTCCCCGCGGTGGCGGTCGAGATAGGAGACGACCTCGCGGGTCGCGCGGATGCTGTCACGATCGTCAGGAAGTGCTGCAAGTGCCCGCTTGAGGCTCATCTGATTCCGTCGTCCCTTCGCCGCTTCGCAGCCTGGGGACTCAGCGCCGCGATGCGGACTCCACGCGGTTCTTTCCCGCGCGCTTGGCACTATACATCGCCCTGTCCGCTGCTTCCAGAAGGCGGATCGCCGTCTGTGCGTGGTGCGGGAAGCTCGCCACACCCACCGAGACCGTGCGCCCGACACCCGTCCCGCCGTCGCGCCCCCAGGAGAGGGCCTCCACGCCTTCGCGGATGCGTTCGGCCACCGCGAGAGCGCCTTCGGTGTCCGTCTCCGGAAGCACGATGACGTATTCCTCACCACCGTAGCGGGCGGCGATATCCATCTCGCGCAGGTTGCTGCGGATGACGGCGGACACGCCGCGCAAGACGTCGTCACCGCGCACGTGCCCGTGCGCGTCGTTGAACGCCTTGAAGTCGTCGATGTCGAGCATGATGAGTGACAGTATGTGGCCGAAGCGCGCCGAGCGCTTGAACTCTTCGTCGAGCCGCTGTTGGAAGTAGCCGTGGTTGTAGAGCTCTGTGAGCCGGTCGGTCACCGACAGCCGCTCGAGCTCGCCGTGGAGGAGCGCGTTCTGCAGCGACAGCGAACTCTGGTTTCCGAGCACCTGCAGCCGCTCCATCTCGGTCGCACTGAGTTCGCGGTGCGTCGATGAGGCCATCACCATGACGCCGAAGACGTGCTCGCCGGCCCTGAGAGGCACGGCCGCTTGGCTTGCGACGTCGCCCGGGTCGAGCACCCAGCGGCCCGACGGCGCCCCGGCATCCACTTCGACCTCCTGGACCGCACCCTCCCGAAACGTGTGGCCGAGTATCGTCTCAGAGACCGGCACGACCGCGCGGAAGGCCTCTTCGGGGCGGCCCTGCGATGCGCGCAGAAGCAACGTCCAGTCCTCGCGGTTGAACAGGTAGACGCAGCTGATCTCAGCGCCCAAGATGCCGTTGCACCCGTCAACGATCAGCGAGCAGACGTCGTCGACGGACGTGTAGCTCGTGAGCGCCTTGAAGAACTCGTGCGTGAAGAAGATCTCCGCGAGGCGGCTCTCGAGCTCCTCGTTGGCCCGCTCGAGCGCCTCCTTCGACGCTTGGAGCCTGCGTTCGTGGCTCCGGATCTTGTCATAGGCGACCTGGAGCTCGATGAAAAGCTTCTCATGCTCCTCGCCGCGCTTCTTGGCGACCAGAAGGTCCCAGACGAGATCCGAACCCTCGGCGTTCACGACAGCGATGTCGCGAGGGCGCTGCGTCTCGAGCTGCATCCTGACCCGTGCGTCCTCGGACATGTCCAGGATGAGCCCGAGCCCTGCGATCTGGAATACCTCAGTCAGCTCGGTGGTGGCGTATACGCCCAGGTCCTCGGCGAGCCGAACCGCAGGTGACGACGCATGCGGACCGCAGACGGCGACGACCGACACGTTCTCGGTCTCGTTCATGAGCCGAAGCATCGAAGCGGCGCGCGTTCCCCCGCCCACGACCGCGACAGAGATACGCCGCGAGACCTGCTTCAGGGACGGCGTATGCTGCATATCCGCGCTGTCGATGATGGTCATGTCACCTCACTCGGCTCTACAGCCGTGTCACGCCGAACTGGTAACTGCGCACGATGAGCTCGCCTGTCTCCAGGACGAACTCGATCGTGCGCGCATGCGCTTCTCCTGTATCTTCGGCCAGAATCGGTATTGACATGAGTCCGAGCTGCCGTTTGACCTCGGCCACGTTGCGTGCGCCGACGCCGTCACCGGCCGATTCGACGCGGAACATCTGCGCGCCGCCGGCGATCTTGGCCTGCATTCGCATCTTGAGCGACCCCGCTTCGTGCATGCGCCTTACCAGCTCAGGAATGGCGAGTTCAGCGAAGCGCCCCACGTACTCGCGCTGGCGCTCCTTGGTGGGAGCCGGAAGCATGATGTGAATGAGTCCTCCACGTTTCGTGAACGAATCCCAGATAGCCACCCCCACGCAGGATCCGACAGCCGGCGTCAGGATACGAAACGGCGCCTCGGCCACGGCCATCTCGCCGATCCCGATCTCGATGAGGAGCGGATCGGCGTCCGTCATCCTCTTGAGACGCGACGTGTCAGGGCTGCTCTTCTTCACCCGACGCCCAGTCTCCCTAGCACCACGGAGAGGCTGTCGGGATCGGGGACGAAGAAGAGCGCAGCCTCGACACTCCTCCCCTCGTCCATGAAGGCGGTACGCACGAGCATTGCCTGCTCCGCCTCCATGCCCACCTCGGCCACCACCGCCTCGAGCAGCGCTCCGGCCATGTCGAAGGCGAGCGCCGGGCTCGAAGGCAGCACGTCGAGGTCCGCGAGACGGGCGATCGCCGCGAGGTAGGCCGAGATGAGGATCGAAGCCACGTGGCGGAGCAGCACCTCTTCCTCATGCGACATCGACTTCGCCGTGCCCACTTCGTGTCCCCGCATCAGGTCGACCAGGGCGAGAGCCGCTGAGCGCTCCGCCATGAACAGGATCCCCCCGTCGAGATCTCCGAGCAGGCGCGAGTAGACTGCCCCCACCAGCTGCTCGGGTCCCCCGAACACGTAGGGCACCTGCATCAGCTCGAGGATCTCGAGCCGTGGCACCTCGAGCGCGACGGGCCGGTCGACGAGTTGCGACATCGCTGTGGCGGCATGGCCCGCGCCGATGCCGCCCACCTCGCGCAACGCGTCGAGTTGAAGTTCAGACAGCTCATCGAGTCTCACTCGCGCACCTCCGACGTCGCCAGAGCCCGGGGATCAAGGATCAGCATCACGCGCCCGTCGCCAAGGATCGTAGCGCCGGAGAAGTTGTTGTCGCGGAAGAGCCGGGAGAGCGGCTTCACGACGATCTCCTGCCTGCCTCCGAGGCCGCCCACCTGCAGCGCGCGCTGATCCGGGCCGGTGTTGACGAGCACGACGCTCGAACCCGACTCGGGCGTCTGGCACGGGTCCGAGCCGAACAGAAGCGCGTCGAGTCGCACGATGTGCACGAGCGATCCATCACGCAGCACCATGACCGGGCTGCCGTCGAGGGTGTCGACCCTCACCTCATCGGCATCGTAGACCTCCTCGACGGCGGCGAGCGGCAGCGCGAAGGAGTGGCCGCACGCTTCGACGATGAGCGACTGGACGATGGCGAGCGTGAGTGGCAGCCGCAAGATGAAGTCCGATCCGCGGCCGAATTCCGACTTGATCTGCAGAGTCCCGCCCAGGTGCTCGATCTTGCCCTTGACCACGTCCATGCCCACGCCGCGCCCGGATACGCGCGTCGCCGTCTCCGCAGTGGTGAATCCCGGCAGGCAGGTGAACTGCAGAACGTCGGAGTCGTCGTAGTCGGCTCGTGCCGCGTCGGTCACGAGCCCTCGTTCGCATGCCTTGCGCCAGACCTTGTCGACGTCCATGCCGCGACCGTCGTCGCTCACGACGATCGCGACATGATCGCGCTCGCGGCTCGCAGATAGCGTGATCGTTCCTACGGCGGGCTTGTTCGCGTGCGCACGCCCCTCTGCCGATTCTACGCCGTGGTCGATGCAGTTGCGCAGCAGGTGGACGAGCGGATCACCGATCTCGTCGAGCACCGTGCGATCGAGTTCGATGTCGAGCCCGTCCATCCGGAAGTCGATCTGCTTGCCCAAGTCCGCGGCGAGGTCGCGCACCATGCGCGGGAAGCGGTTGAAGATGTTGCCCACGGGCACCATGCGCGTCTGCATGACCTCGTACTGCAGGTCCGTCGAGATCCGCTGCAGGTCGTCGAGCGCCTCGTGCAGCGCGGGATTGCGCTGGTCTCGGGCGAGTTCCTCGATACGCGAGCGAAGGATGACAAGCTCGCCAACGAGGTCTACGAGGGTGTCGAGGTGACCGATCGACACGCGCACCGTCTGCGTCTGCGAGAGTTTCGGCAGCTCGCGGGCGCGCCCGGCTCCCGGGCTCACGAGCGGGCGGTGCGCCTCGGGCTCGTCGAGTTGCTCAGGCGCGTCGTAGGGCTCGGCCGTCGCGCCCGCTACCTCGCTCACCTGCAGCGCCGCTTCGACGATCTGCTCGGCGGTCGACAGCGTCTGCAGTGCGACCTGGAAGTTCAGATGGAACCGCTCGTCTTCGATGTCTTGCGCCGATGGCCTCGTCTCGATCACGCGGCCCATGTGCGCGAAGCGCTTGATCACCATGTAAGCCCGGACCGCCTTGAGCACGCAGTTCTCCTCAAGCGTCACCGTGGCGAGCCACTGGCGCGTTCCATCGGCATCCGCCCTGGAGTCAGCGGCTCCGGTGGCGCCGGCGCCCTTGGCGGCGACCGCACCTCCACCCGGCACTTGGGCGTTCGCCGCCATCGCCTCGATCGCGGAGATCATCTCCTGCGGATCCGTGTCGCTCGCGCCGGCGGCCTCCTCGTCGATGAGCACCTTCACGAGGTCCACGGCGGCGAGCATGAGGTTCACAAGCTCCGAAGAGACCGGCAGCTCCTCTTTGCGGACACGCTCCATGAGCGTCTCCATCTTGTGCGTGAGGTCCGACGTCCTCCCGTAGCCCATCGCCGCGGACATGCCCTTCAGCGAATGCGCTCCCCGGAAGACCACCTCCACGGGCTCGAGGTCGTGCGGGGTCGACTCGAGCGTGAGCAGGCCGTCGACGACCTGCTGGAGGAAGTCCGCGCTCTCCGCGAGAAAAACCTCGCGGTAGGCATCCATCTCGCTCACGCGGCATCACTCCCTTGGACCTTCGCGCGGACCGCACGCCGGATCTCGGCCGCCACCAGGTTCACCCGCACGACGCGGGAAGCCGCCCCCACGCGGACCGCCGAGCCCGGCATCCCCCACACGACGCTCGTCTCTTCGTCCTGCACGACCGTGTCGCCCCCGGCGAGCCGTATCGCGAGCGCGCCCTTCGCACCGTCGGCGCCCATGCCGGTGAGCACGACACCCACCGATCGTTCGCCGAACGCTTCAGCCACGCTCTCGAGCAACACGTCGCCTGCTGGCCTCACGCCGTGTTTGGGCGGGTCGTCGAGGAAGACGATCCGCGCGCGGGCGCCGCGCGAAACGACCGCGACATGCTGGCCGTGCGCCGCCACGTACGCCTTGCCCGCCTCGAGGACCATGCCGTCGGTCGCCTCCACGACATCGATCTCACCCACGCTCGCGAGCCGCCGGGCCAGCGACCGGGAGAAGCCCGCCGGCAGGTGCTGGACGATCACGTACGCCGCCGGCAGTTCCGCCGAGAGCCCCTTGAACACGCGCTCGAGCGCGGGAGGGCCGCCGGTCGAGGATGCGATGGCGACGCAGACGGCCACGCCGTTTCCGCGCCTTGCGCCGCGCGCGGCGGGAGATATCTCCTCACCCGCCTCTGGTGCAACCGCGTCGGACGCCGCCGCCTCGAGCGCCGCCGCCGCCTGCCGGGGTGAGATGCGATTCGCCGTCTTGATGACCTTGATGAGCTCTTCGCTCAGATCCGTGAGCGAAGCGGCCACCCCGGTGTCAGGCTTCGAGATGAAGTCGACGGCGCCCCTTGCGAGCGCACGATACGTGGTGTCCGGGTCATCGATCGACGAGAGCATCACGATGCGCGCGTCGCAGCACTTGCGGATGTGCGGCAGCGCCTCGATGCCCGAGAGCTCGGGCATCTCGATGTCGAGCGTGATGACGTCGGGCTTAAGGTCGCGCGCCTTCTCAACGGCCTGTACGCCCGTCTTCGCAGTGCCCACGACTTCGATGCGCGGGTCGAGCGCAAGCGCCCGGACGAGCATCTGCCGGACGAGCGCCGAGTCGTCTACGACGAGTACGCGGATGATGCGGGCCATGGGATCCGGCCCGTCAGTCGCCGGTGGCCTGCAGGCACTTCTTGACCGTCTCCAGCACCTTGGTGGGCTGGAAAGGCTTGACGAGGAAGTCAAGCGCACCAGCCTCAAGGGCTTCGACGATCATCTTCTGCTGCCCCATCGCGCTCACTATGAGGATGCGGGCCTTCGGATCCGCCTCGCGAATGGCCTTGAGCGCGCTGATACCGTCGAGCTCCGGCATCGTGATGTCCATCGTGACGAGGTCCGGCCTGACCTCGTCGAACTTCTCGATCGCGTCTCGCCCGTTGACGGCCTCGTGGATCGTGTAACCCTCCTTGGCGAGGATGTCGCGGATCATCATGCGCATGAACGCGGCATCGTCGACGACGAGGATCGTCCTAGACATCGACTTCCCCTACCCCTTCTTCAGCGGTCTCATGGGAGGACGCGTACTCCGACCTCGGGACCGCCTCGTCGAGTTCGAGCAGGATCACGAGCGAGCCCTCCCGCTCGACCACGGACCGGAAGGCGCGCGCGGTCTCCGGAGCGAGCACCCCCTCGGGCACCGGCTTGAACAGATCGTCGGCGATCGTGGTCACTTCGTTCGCGGCGTCGACGGCGATGCCCACCGGTCCAGCGGCTCCGTCGGCGACGACGATGCGCGAGGTGGGGCCGGGCTCGAACGCCACACCGCGGAACCGGCGCCTCAGATCGACGACGGGGACGACACGCCCGCGCAGGTTGATGACGCCGAGCACCGCCTCTGGCGCGCGCGGCACCGGTGTGGCCTGCTCATAGCGGATGATGCTGTTGACGGTGGTCACGGGCAGCCCATACTCCTCGTCACCGAGCCGGAAGATGACGTACCCGGGTCCTGTGGTGTCAGCCACGAGACGAACCTCCTACTCGACCCGGAACTTGTGGACCGCCTCGTCGAGGTGTTGCGCCATGTCCGAGAGGTCCTGGGCCGACGCGGTGATCTCCTCCATGCACGCCGTCTGCTCTTCGGCGGCGGCCGCGGTCTCCTGGGCGGACGCGGCGTTCTCTTCGACGACGGCGGCGATCTCGTGCATCGCGCGGTCGACCTCGCCGGTCTTGGATGCCTGCTCATTCATCTGCGACGAGATGCCCTCCGCAAGCTGCTGCATGCGCGTTATGGCGTCGGTGATGAGGCGTAGCGCGTCACTCGAGCGTGCGACGACGTCGCTTCCCACCTCGACCTCGCGCGTGCCTATCTCCATGTAGCGTACTGCCTTGGCGGTCTCGGACTGCACTTCCTTGATGAGCTCGCCGATCTGCTCGGCAGCGCGGCCGGATCCCTCCGCGAGCTTGCGCACCTCCTCTGCGACGACGGAGAAGCCTCGGCCCGACTCCCCTGCCCGGGCAGCCTCGATGGCGGCGTTGAGCGACAGCAGGTTCGTCTGATCCGCGATGCTCGTGATCACATCCACGATGCCGCCGATCTGCTCGCTGCGCTTGCCCAGCACCTCGATGGACTCGGCGAGCGTCTCTATGGCCTGCTGGATCTCGGCGATCTTCACGATCGCCTGCTCTGCGGCCTCCTCACCTCGGCGGGCGACGCTCGCGGCCTCCTCGCTCGTGCGTGCCGCGTCCGTCGCCTGTGCCGCCACACGCTCCGTCGTCGACGCGATGACCGCCATCGTGCGGCTCGTCTCGTCGACCTTGCGCGACTGCAGCTCGGCGCCGTGCGCGATCTGCTGCACCGACGACGAGATCTCGATCGTCGAGGAGTTGATCTCCTCAGAGGATGCCGAAAGCTGGGATGCGGCCGCAGACACCGTCTCGGCGCCGCGCCGCACCTGCCCTGCGATGCCGCCGAGCGACGCGATGAGAGCGTTGCACTCGCTCGCGAGCATGCCGATCTCGTCGTCGCGTATGACCTCGGCCCGAACGGTCAGGTCACCCTTGCCCGCATCGAGCATGACACCGCCCACGTCGCGCAGAGGGCGCAACACCCGATCCTTGAACTGCCAGCGCCAGAGCATCGTGCCCGGGATGGCGCAGAGCGCCATCATCACGGCGCCGAACACCATGATGGGGATCATCTCGGCGAACGAGAGCCCGAGCCGCAACTCAGTGAACAACGCGGTGGCCGCAAGCCCAAGCCCAACCGCGGGTGCGATCGTCACCCACGTGAGGACCGTGAACTTGAAAGACAGTCCCCGCTTCGTCGTGCTGTGGCGATGCTCTTGCACCATGCGGCACACTCCCCTCGTCTCCGCTGCCCCGGCCGGGTCGAACCCGCTACCGTCGTGCGGGCTTTCGGTAGATGCGCTCCTTGCCGTCGACGTGCTCGAAGAGCTGTGCCGCTTCGGGCTGCAGCTTCTCGCTCCGTCCTAAGACCAAGTATCCGCCCCTTGTCAGAGCCCGCCAGAAGTTCTCGAGCACGCGCGCCTGCTGATCGTGGTCGAAGTAGATGAAGACGTTTCGGCACGTGACCAGGTCGATGACGCGCAAAGGTGTCGGGTCGAACAGGCTCATGCGCTGGAACCGCACGAGGCGACGGACCTCGGGCAGCACCTCGAAAGACCCCCCGTCGACGTTTCGGGTGAATCGTACCTGATAGCTGGGCGGGATGTGCCGCCGCCGCTCCTTCGCGAAGACGCCGCGCTCCGCACGGGCGAGGGCGTCGGCGTCGAGGTCCGTTGCCGTGATCGAGATCGAATACTCCTTCGCGGCATCGCCAAGCTCACCCAGGAGCATCATCGCGAGCGAGTACGGCTCCTCGCCGGTCGCGCAGCCCGCAGACCAGACGCGGATGGTCTTCGTGCGCCCGCCCTGCTTGCTCGCGATCAGCTCCGGCAGCGCCTTGCGCGCGAGGGAGTCCCAGACGACCTTGTCTCTGAAGAAGTCCGTGACGTTGATCGTGAGCGTGTCGATGAGCCGCTCGTACTCGTGCGGGTCGGCCTCGAGCAGATCCCCATACTGGCGATACGAGTGGACGCCCGCAACACGCAGACGCGCGGCGATGCGGCGCTCGAGGTAGGAGCGCCGATACGAGCTCAAGTCGAGCCCACGGGCGTCGTCTATGCGCGCGATCAGCTTGTCCAAGCTGCCACGGAACGCCTGCGTGGTGGTGGTCTCGACCACGAACGTCCTTTCGCCGGGTACCCTTCTATCGGCTCCGGGGCGACGTTGCTGTAGTTCGCCCATATAATACTGCTTGTCTGATTCGCACGCGCACGCTCGGAGACATGCGAAGATGAACACCCGCACCGCCACGATGCGCGCGAGCGCGCTCGCCCTGACCGTAGTGCTCCTCGCCCTCTCGACCACGATGGCATGGGCCGCCGTGAACGACTTCGAGAGTCGCGGGCGCGTCCCGAACGGCGTGTCTGTAGCCGGCGCGAACCTCTCCGGCATGCGGGCGGACAAGGCCCGCGAGGCTATCCGCCAGGCCGTCGCGGCGCAGCTGATGCGCCCCGTGAGCGTGCGGGCGGACGGACGGCTCTACTCGTTCGACCCGCGTGAGGCCGTCACCATCGACGTCGACGCGATGACCGCGGCCGCGCTCGAACCGCGACAGAGCGCGTCATACCTCGAACGCGTGCGCTCAGACCTCACCGGAGCGCCGCTCGCGCGCGAGGTGCAGCCGGCCTACGCCATCGATGACAGGGTGATCGCCGCGTGGGCGAGCCACGTCGCCGCCGACGTGAACGAACGCGCCGTCGACGCATCGGTCACCGTGGTGGGCAACCGTGTGCGAGTCACGGCGGCGAAGGAAGGGCGCCGGCTCGACACGAACGCGCTCATCGCGGGGCTCTCGGCTGCGCTCGCTCCCGAGACCGTGTTCGCGGAAGACGCCGACGCGCGCACCGGGCGCACCGTGACCGCGATCGTGCGAGCACGCAAGCCCAAGATCACCGACGAGGATCTGGGCAAGACCATCGTCGTCGACGTGTCTGAGCGGCGCGTCCGCCTCTTCGACGGCGCGGATCTCGAGAAGGCGTACCGCTGCGCGGTGGGCACACCGAGCTTCCCGACGCCGCGCGGGCGCTTCGAGATCGTGCAGAAGCGCTACATGCCCACCTGGATCAACCCGGCGCCGAACGGCTGGGGGGCGGACATGCCCGCGATGATCCCGCCCGGGCCGTCGAACCCGCTCGGCACCCGCGCGCTCAACATCTCCGCCCCAGGTATCCGCTTCCACGGGACGACGAAGATCGGCTCTATCGGCACCGCCGCGAGTCATGGCTGCATGCGAATGGTGCGCTCCGACATCGAGGACCTCTACGAGCGCGTCGACGTGGGTACGCCCGTCTTCATCGTGGAGTAGCGTCCCGCCGCTACCGGGCGGCCTCCCGTTCGCGATCGACGCGAGCGAGGAACGCCTCGGCGTCCTCGACCCGCAGCGCGATCTTCTCTGCCACCCGCGCGATCGCACGGTCCTCGGTGAGCAGCGTCACCGAACCCCGCAGAGCCGCGAGCACCTCTGCCTCACGCTCATCGAGCTGGTAGCGCGCCACGAACGCGGCCGAATCCGAGGGCGACGCCTCGACACGCCGGAGCGTGGTGACGATGGGCCCGCCTTCGTCCTGATGTTGCTCGAGGAGCGCGTATTCGCCGGAGACGCACTCCCAGCGCGCGCGGGCGTGCGTGAACTCCTCGACGCGCCCGTGGGCCTCGAGCGCGAGGATGAAGTCCGCCGTGACGTGGTAGCGCGGCTTTGCGAGCGCCCACGGCAGCGCGATGAGCGGTGCGAACGGCAGCGCGAGCAGCCACCACCAGGCGCCGGGCTCGGCATCGCCGTCTAGACCCAGCCATCGCCATACGGCCACACGCGCGTTCCCCGTGTCGGCGACGAAGATGAGGTCCCCCTCGCCGGTGGCCACGGCGTTGGGGTAGCTCAGGCAGTCCTCGGCCGATCCGTTCTTGGCGAACTCGCCGAGCACCGAGCCGGCCGCCGGGTCGAGGACCGCGACGCGGTGCCCGGTCGCGTCCACGACGAGCATGAGCGCCGCATCCTCCCCTTCAGGCGTCACGGCGACGCCTCGCGGCAGTCCCTTGAGCGGGATCGCGCGCAGATGCCGCCCGGACACGTCGAACACCTGGACGCGCATGTTGTTGGAGTCCGCGACCCGGACCTCGTTGCCGTGCACATCAACATCGGTGGGATACGAGAGCCGGGCAGCCGGGATCGGCTCGCCGGTCGACGCGTCGAGACCCGCCTCGAACTCGAACTCCCCGTCCGGTCCAAACGCGAGCAGCCGATGGCGCGAGCGCACATCGGTGACGAAGAGATAGCCGTCGCGCGTGAAGTCGAGCCCGGCCGGCGACCACAGAGCGGTCTCCGTCTCCGCCCAGGACCGCCTCTGGGGCACCCTGGGCGCGAAGCGTCCCCTGAGGCTTCCGTCGGGCCCGAAGACGACCACAGCGTCGGCGCCCCGGTCGGCGACGTAGAAGTCGCCTGTCAGCGGATGGCGAGCCACTGCCACAGGGTTGGTCAGCGCACCGCGCCCCCATGACGTGTAGTGATGGCCGCCGGGGCTGAGCACGTCGATGACGCCGCGCAGCGAGTCCGCGACGTAGATGCGCGCCTCGTGGACCAAGACGCCCACGGGGCGCTTCAGCGGGTCTTCGTCATCGCCCGAGAGCGTCCGGACCGCCTCCGCCGCGCCGAG
>JBBIJX010000021.1:0-26119 GCA_037445775.1 Actinomycetota bacterium | reverse complement strand
GATCTACACCGAGGAGCACGACCTGCACTCGGCGGCCGCGCGTCGCGCGTGGATGCGCAAGCCGGTCATCCGCGGTGTGGTGGCACTCGTCGAGACGCTGTCGCTCGCCATGAAAGCATTCACGGTATCGGCGTCTTTAGCCGGTGAGACCGAAGAGGAGAAGCTCACCGCAAAAGAGATATCGTTCTCGATGATCCTCGGCTTCGGGCTCGCCATCGGCATCTTCATCGTGCTTCCGGCGGTGCTGACGAACCTGTTCGTTGGGTCGGCCATCGAGCGGCCGTTCCAGTGGAACGTCGTGGATGGTGTGTTGCGTGTGGCGGCGTTCTTCATCTACATCTGGCTCATCAGCCGTATCGAGGACATCCAGCGCGTCTTCGCCTATCACGGCGCCGAGCACAAGACCATCCACGCGTATGAGCACGGCCTGCCGCTTGAGACGGCGGTCATTCAGCGGTGGTCGACGCAGCACATGCGTTGCGGCACGTCGTTCCTGCTCATGGTCATGGTGGTGGCGATCTTCGTCTTCTCGTTCGTGCCGGTCAAAGCGATGGCCGCGAGTTGGGGCATCGAGAGCCGCCTCGCCATCCTGGGCATCGTCATCCTCTCCCGCATCATCCTGCTGCCGTTGGTGGCGGGTCTCGCTTACGAGATCACGGTCAAGTGGGCCGGAAACCACTCGGACAACCCGGCCGTCAAAGTGCTGCTCTGGCCGGGTCTGCAGTTGCAGCGCATGACCACGCGCGAGCCTGACGACGGCATGATCGAGGTCGCGGTCGCCGCGATGCAGCCCATCATCGCCAGAGAGCGGCTGGAGGCGGGCGAGGGCGGCCCGAACGGCGCCGAGGAGGAGCAGGGGGCGACAGAGGCCGCGGAAGCGGTTCCGGCCACGGAGTCCAGCGACGATGTGCCCGAGCTGACGTAGCAGGGCGCTACCGATCGTATTGGCGTTACGTACATACACCGCGTAGCATGAGCGCTCTCCGCAGGGGGAGACGCGCATGACAGATGGCTACCTCGAGCTGGCCGAAGAGCACCTCAATGAGTGCCGCATCCGGGTGGATGAAGCGCTCGCAGCCTCGTTCGGGCTGTGATTACCCGGCGGTCACCTCGCGGTCCACGGTTCGGTCGCCTAGGCGTGATACCATGGCGCGTCCCGATGATGATCGCGTTACCGAACTAGGAAGAAGCACTCTCATGCGCGAGAAACTCGAGCGGCTGCTCGCCGCCTACGACGACCTGACGGCCCGGTTGGGAGACCCGGCCGTACTCGGCGACCAGAAGGAGTACGCGCGCCTCGCCAAAGAACAGCGCGCGCAAACCCCGCTCGCAGACAAGGCGCGGGAGTATCTGTCGGTGTGCACGCACCTTGACGAGGCGAAAGAGGTGTTGCGTGCCGAGAGCGACCCGGAGATGAAGGAGTTCGCAGCCGACGAGGCCAAGGAGCTCGAGACGCGCATCCCGGAGCTCGAGGCCGAGATCAGGGTCATGATGCTGCCGGGCGATCCGAACGACGACAAGGACATCATCGTCGAGATCCGTGCGGGTGCCGGCGGCGATGAGGCTGCAATCTTCGCCGGAGACCTCTACCGCATGTACACGCGCTACGCCGAACTGCAGCGCTGGAAGGCAGAGGAGATCGACGCGAGCGACTCCGGCACGGGGGGTTTCAAGGAGATCTCGTTCCGGGTGCGCGGCGAGAAGGTCTACTCGAAGATGAAGTTCGAGTCCGGGGTACACCGCGTTCAACGCGTGCCGGTGACCGAGAGCCAAGGACGCATCCATACCTCCACGGCGACCGTCGCGGTGCTCCCCGAGGTTGAGGACGTCGAGGTCCAGATCAACCAGAACGACCTGCGCATCGACGTCTACCGCTCGAGCGGTCCCGGCGGCCAGTCCGTGAATACGACGGACTCCGCCGTTCGTATCACGCACCTGCCCACCGGGCTAGTGGTCCAGTCGCAGAACCAGAAGTCGCAGCTGCAGAACAGGGAAGCGGCCATGCGCGTGCTGCGTGCCCGCCTCTACGAGATAGAGCTCGAGAAGCAACAGGCCGAACTCGGCGCGCAGCGGCGCAGCCAGATCGGCTCCGGCGACCGTTCGGAGAAGATCCGCACCTACAACTACCCGCAGGACCGCGTGACCGATCATCGGATCGGACTCACTGTCCACAACATCCCCGCGATCATGGGCGGCGAGATCGAAGCGCTCGTCGAGGGACTCGTGGCCGCGGACCGCGCAGAGCGCCTCGCCGCGTTCGCCGAGGCCTGAGAGGGCGGGATGGCTGAGCGGGTCTGGACGGTCGGGGCGGCGCTCGACTGGACGCGTGGCTACCTCGCCGATCGCGGGGATGAGCATCCACGGCTGAGCGCCGAGTGGCTACTGTCCGCCTCGACGGGACTCTCCCGTGTCTCGATCTACGCGCAGTTCGACCGGCCTCTCTCCGCCGATGAGCGCGTTGAGCTCAAGCGCTGGGTGCGGCGGCGCGCGTCCGGCGAGCCGCTCCAGTACGTCACCGGTGAGGTCGCGTTCCGCCACATAGTCCTCAAGGTACGCCCTGGCGTGCTCATCCCGCGCCCGGAGACCGAGGTGCTAGTGGATGAGGCACTGGCCGCGATCGAGGACATCGAGCATCCCCGGGTCCTCGACGTCTGCACAGGGTCGGGTTGCATCGCGCTCTCGATTGCGCGAGAACACGCGTCGGCGATAGTGTGGGCGGGCGACGTCTCCGCCGATGCCGTCGCTTGCGCCGCAGAGAATGCGGCGCGGCTCGGGCTGACGAACCGGGTCGACGTGGCCGAAAGCGATCTGTTCGCCCAAGCGCCCGTGTCGTGGATGGGCACCGCAAGCGCCGTCGTCGCCAACCCGCCCTACATCCCGAGCGACGCGCTCGAAACGCTGCCCGCCGAGGTCGCCCGATACGAGCCGCGCCTGGCGCTTGACGGCGGGGCAGATGGACTGTCGGTGTACCGGCGGATCCTCGAGCTGGCTCGGGCATGGCTCGCTCCGGGAGGTATGCTCGCGGTCGAACTCGATGAAAGCCGCGTGAAGATGGCGGCAGGAGAGGCGCAAGAGTGGTATGAAGAGGTGAGGGTCGTTCCCGATCTTGCGGGTCGTGACCGAGTCGTCACAGCCAGACGGAAGATGAGACCCTGATCGGTCAGTGGCAAGTCAGTGACAGGAGGCGGTCCATCATGGGCAAGCAGTACCGAGTCGATCCGGAGAATCCTTCAGCGGAAGTGATCAATCTCGCCGCCACGGTACTTCGTGACGGCGGGATCGTGGTCTTTCCGACCGAGACCGTCTACGGTCTCGGCGCGCTCGCGGATTCGCGCTTTGGTCCGCATGAGATCTTCGAAGTCAAGGTACGGCCGGCGGACATGCCCATTCCGCTCCTCGTCGAGACCGAAGACGCTCTCGCAACGTGGGGCGTGGACGTGCCCGAGTACGCCCACAATATCGCCCACGTCTTCTGGCCCGGCGCAGTGACGCTCGTCGTCAAGGCCTCGGAGCGCGTGCCGCGCGACTTCCGTGCGCCCGATGGCACCATCGGCCTACGCTGCCCGAACCACGAGGTGGTCATGGAGCTCATCCAGGGCGCGGGCGGTCCCATCTTCGCGACCTCCGCCAATACCCACGGTAACCCCGCACCCGGCTCGTTCGATGATATCGAGCCTCGCATCATCGACGCGGCGGACGTTGCGCTCGATGCCGGTGAGACCGAGCACCAGGAGGCATCGACGGTCGTGCTGTGCACCGGTGCCGAGCCCGTGATCGTTCGCGACGGCGCCGTTGCAAACGATGAGATCATGGCGGCAGCTCGCGGGAGCTCGTAGCGCCCTGCGGTACAATCGCTTGCGTTTCGGTCGGCCACGTCCAAAGGGGGCGAGCCTCAGGGATGCGTGTCGTCATCGGCTCTGACCACGCGGGATTCGAGCAGAAGGAGCGTCTGAGAGAGCATCTCGCGGCAGCCGGGCACGAGATAGCCGACGTCGGCACCAACTCCGGGGACTCGGTCGACTACCCGGACTTCGCCTTCGCGGTGGGCCGCGATGTGGCGTCGGGCGCAGCGGACTTCGGGGTGCTTGTCTGCGGCACCGGCATCGGCATGGCGATCGCGGCGAACAAGATCGATGGCGTGCGCGCGGCCAATGTGACCGACGCCAGATTCGCGCGCTTGGCGCGCCAGCACAACGATGCGAACGTGGTCGCGGTCTCGGCCCGTTTCGTACCGACGGAGGTCAACGAGGAGATCATCGACGCGTTTCTCGCGACGCCGTTCGAAGGCGGCCGTCACGGGGGCCGCGTGTCGAAGATCAACGCTGCCGAACACGACTGACACCGACCGAAGTAACGCTCGCAGCTTTGCGAGCCGGGAGGGAAGGAAGCACACCGCACATGGCACTCACCCACATCCCCGGTCAGGACCCCGAGGTCGCCGCCGCAATCGATGCCGAACTCGCGCGGCAACGCGGCACGATCGAGCTCATAGCGAGTGAGAACTTCGTCTCGCCCGCAGTACTCGAAGCGGCGGGCACGGTTCTTACTAACAAGTACGCCGAGGGTCTTCCGGGCAAGCGCTACTACGGTGGATGCGAGGAGGTCGACGTCGTCGAGGATCTCGCGCGCGAGCGCGCCAAGGAGCTCTTCGGCGCGGACCATGCCAACGTGCAGCCGCACGCCGGCGCCCAGGCGAACATGGCCGTGTACTTCGCTGTCTGTCAGCCTGGCGACACCGTGCTCGGAATGAATCTTGCGATGGGCGGACACCTCACGCACGGCTCTCCGGTCAACTTCTCCGGCAAGTGGTTCGACATCGTGCCCTACGGGCTCGACATGGAGACGGAGACGATCGACTACGACGAACTCGAGCGGCTAGCGCGCGAGCACAGGCCCAAGATGATCATCGCAGGCGCTAGCGCGTACCCGCGCGTCATCGACTTCGAGCGCTTCGCAGCAATCGCCTCAGAGGTAGGCGCCGTGCTCATGGTCGACATGGCGCACATCGCCGGCCTCGTGGCCACAGGTGCCCATCCTTCGCCGGTACCGTTCGCCGACTTCGTCACGTCGACGAGTCATAAGACGCTCAGGGGCCCTCGCTCCGGCTTCGTGCTGTGCAAGGAACAGTGGGCGACCGCGCTCGACAAGGCGGTCTTCCCGGGGCTTCAGGGCGGCCCGCTCGAGCACATCATCGCTGCGAAGGCCGTGGCGTTCAAAGAGGCGATGCAGCCGGAGTTCAAGACCTACATCGACAAGGTCGTCATCAACGCGAAGGCGATGGGCGCGGCGATGGTCGAGTGCGGACTCAGGCTCGTCTCTGGCGGCACGGACAACCACCTCATGCTCGTCGACCTTCGTTCGGCGTCGATCACGGGCAAGGACGCCGAGAGGCTCCTCGAAGACGTGGGCTTCACGGTGAACAAGAACGCCATACCCAACGACCCGGAGAGCCCGTTCGTGACGAGCGGTATCCGGGTGGGTTCGGCGGCCATGACCACGCGCGGCTATTCGGAGGGTGAGGCGCACACGATCGGGTGCCTCATGGCGAACGCGATCTTCAAGCGGGACGACCCAGCGGCGCTCGCCGACATCCGGCTCGAGGTCAAGGCGCTCATCGACAAGCATCCGCTCTATCCTGAGCTCTAAGGAAGCGAACGGAGACCGCCCATGGTCCAGCTCCCGGACAACGTCATCGTCGTCAACCACCCGCTCGTGCAGCACAAGCTGTCGATCCTGCGCGACGTCGCCACAGGCGCGAAGGAGTTCCGTGAGCTCGTGAAGGAGCTCGCGATGCTCGAAGCGTATGAGGCCACCCGGGACTTCCAGCTTGCCGAGACGACGGTCACCACGCCCATCACGCAGACGACCACCAAGGTGCTCGCTGGCAAGAAGGTCGCTGTCATCCCCATCCTGCGCGCTGGCCTCGGCATGGTCGAAGGTATCCTCGAGCTCATCCCTGCGGCGAAAGTCGGGCATGTGGGCCTCTACCGCGACCCTGACACGCTGCAGCCCGTCGAGTACTACTGCAAGCTCCCCGAGGACATCGCCGAGCGTGACGTGCTCATCCTCGACCCGATGCTCGCCACCGGCGGGTCGGCCGCCGCCGCGGTGCAGTTCCTGCGCGCCAAGGGCGCGCGCCACATCGACCTGCTCGTGCTCATAGCGGCCCCCGAGGGCATCGCCGAGGTGCTCTCCGCCGTCGACGACGTGCGCATCTTCACGTGCGCGGTCGACAGCCACCTGAACGACCATGGCTACATCATCCCGGGACTCGGCGACGCGGGCGACCGCCTCTTCGGCACCCGATAGGGCGATCGCGATGCCGCGCCCGTCCTGGGACGACTACTTCATGGCCATCGCGGAGCAGGTGGCGGGGCGTTCGACGTGCTTGCGCCGTGCCACCGGCGCCGTCCTCGTCAAAGACAAGCGCATCCTGGCGACGGGCTACAACGGCGTCCCTAAGGGACTCGCCCACTGCGAGATCGTTGGCTGCATCCGCGAGCAACAGCAGATTCCTTCGGGCAGCCGGCACGAGCTTTGCCGCGGGATCCATGCCGAACAGAACGCGGTCATCCAGGCCGCGAAGCATGGGATCGCCATGGACGGCGCCACCGCGTACTGCACGCATCAGCCCTGCGTGCTTTGCGCAAAGATCCTGCTCAACGCCGGGGTCGTCGACATCGTGTTCGCAGAGCCCTACCCCGACCCGCTCTCTGAGGAGATGCTCGCTGAGGCGCGCGTCATACCGCGTCGCTGGCGTCCGGGCGAGGAGGAGACGGCGGGCGGGGAGTCGTGAGCACCCTGCACTACGTGGCGCTCGTCGCCTTGGCCTTCCTCATCACCCTTGTGGCCACCCCGCTCGCGCGCGCGTTCGGCACGAGGGCCGGTGCGGTCGCGCGGCCAGGCGGCCGGAAGGTGCACGAGGGACTGATCCCGCAGACCGGCGGCATCGCCATCTTCGCGGGCGTCATGGTGACGATGTCGGTGCAGTGGCTCGGCGAGACCCGCTTGGGCTGGAACGAGGTGCTCACGGAACGCGGCAGCACGACCTATGACGCCCGCCTGCTCGTCGTGGGGCTTGCGCTGATGTTCGCCGTTGGCCTCGTCGACGACCTCGTGACGTTGAGCCCGGGCGTCAAGTTCGCCGGCCAGCTCGCCGCAGCCTGCGTCGTGGTGTATGCGGGGCTTACGATCGACTATGTGGGCAACCCGTTCGCCGAAGGCCTGATCGTGCTAGGCGTCGCGTCTGTGCCGCTCACGGTGCTCTATCTCGTCGGGTTCGCAAACGTCATCAACCTTATCGACGGGCTCGACGGGCTTGCGGCGGGCGTCTGCGCCATCGCTTCGATGAGCCTGCTCGTGCTTGCCGCGCAGGGCAACCGGCTCGACGCCGCGGTCTTCGCGGCCGCGGTGATCGGCGCTTGCGTCGGATTCCTCCGCTACAACTCCCATCCGGCGTCGGTCTTCATGGGTGACTCCGGCGCGATGTTTCTCGGGTTCACGCTCGCCGTGGCGTCGCTTCTCGGCGTCATGAAGACCACGGCTGCCATCGCGCTCGCTGTCCCGCTGCTCGTGATCGGCGTGCCCATCTTCGATACCGCGTCAGCGATCGTTCGCCGCCTGACCCATCGGCGCCCCATCCAGGAAGCGGACCGCGGCCATATCCACCATCGGTTGCTCGGGAGGGGCTTCGGGCAGCGGCAGACGGTTCTCATCATCTACGCGTGGTCTGCCGCGCTCGCGCTCGCGGCGTACACCGTGCGCTACGCCCCCGGCTACGTGCGCTGGATCGCGCTGGCGGTGCTGTTCATCGTCACCGCCGTCGTGACGTACTGGCTTGGCTTGTTCGAGGCCGCACACCATCACGACGTGAACGACGAGTCCGAATGAACGGATGTGAACTGGTTCTTGCCCGCCCCAAAGCGTTCGGCTACGATGTTCGCGCGTTTCGGGAGCCGGCACCCTGACGCGGGCGCTAACCGAGTGTCGGATGTCGGAGACGGAACGGTGCACGGGCACCGTAGGCCGCCTTGCTCCAAGTGACGCGGGCGAGCTGCAAACGGGGAGTTCCACGGGTTTTAATGCTCGCCACTATGCTCACGATGCTCGGTAATCCGTTCGTTGCGGCAGCGCTGGGACTGGCGCTGGCAGCGGCCCTGCTCTACGCGTCCCGCGCCAGCTGGCGGCTCATGACACCCGAGCAGCCCGGCGCAGGCATGGCTCTCGCCGCGCTGTCGCTCTTCGGTCGCATGGCGGGCGCGACCGTCGTACTCTGGGCGTACAAGACGTACGCACCCTCAGGATTCAAGCCGTTCGCGCTGACCTTCGCGAGCGGCTTTCTCATCTTGTACACCGTCGAGCTGGTTCGCTTCGCCGGACTGCATCGGTACCGCAGACCGACGGGTGTCCGTTCGTAAAGGAGGGAGACGGCCGAGTGGAATTCAATGAGTTGCTGAAGCATAAGATCGTCGAGCTGCTGCAGGAGCTCAGGGTCCTGCCGTATCACGACATGCACTACGGACCGCAAGTCACCGGTCCTGCCGTCCTGACGAACTACACGGTATGGATGATCTTCGCGCTGCTCGCCTGCATCCTGATCTTCACGATCGCCGCGAGCGGTGCCAAGAAGCGGCTCGCCGTGGCGAACGCGAGCGGGAGGGCGACCGATCTCGCGCCTGCAGGCCGGTTCGCCGGCATGATCGAAATGGTCGTGGACTTCATCCGGAACATGGCGTCGGACGTCATCGGAGAGAAGGACGGACCGAAGTACGTCGGATTGCTCGCTACGTTCTTCTCTCTCATCTTGATCTCGAACCTGTTCGGCCTGATCCCGGGCGGCAAGACCTTCGCCGGCAGCATGGGCGGAACGGTCGCCCTCGCGTTACTAAGCTGGCTCATCTTCGTCTTCGTGGGCTTTCAGAAGAACGGGTTCATCGGCTACTTCAAGAGCCTGATCCCGTCGGGCGTGCGCGAAATGGCCCCGGCGGGCCGCATCGTCTTGGGCGGATACCTGTTCATTCTCGAATTCCTGTCGACGTTCCTCATTCGCCCGCTCACGCTGGCTGTCCGTCTCTTCGCCAACATGTACGCAGGCCACATCGTGCTCGGGATCTTCTCGGCCTTCGTGGTCGTGTTCTGGCCCGTGGTGCAGCCCGCGCTCAAGCTCTCTGCAAGCGGCATCGGCGTGGGAGCCGTCTCGCTGCTGTTCCTGGTCGCCATGTACGCCTTCGAGCTGTTCGTGGCGGTCATCCAAGCGTACGTTTTCACGATCCTCACGGCGGTCTACATCCAGAGTTCCGTTCACGCGTCAGAGCACTAGTCGGGTATACGGGCGGGCGGCGAGAAGCGCCGGCTGCTTGCAGGAGGAAGAAGTCTGTGCCTGAGAGTCAGGCAGCAGAGCGAATCAAGGAGGAAGCGCAGTGGAAGAGATCATCGCCGGACAAGCAGGTCTCGTCGCCATCGGCAAGGGTATCGCCTACGGCCTCGCCGCAATCGGCCCGGGTCTGGGCATCGGTATCGTTGGTGGCAAGGCCCTCGAGGCCATGGCTCGCCAGCCTGAGATGGCCGGACGTCTCCAGACGACGATGTTCATCGCGATCGCCTTCACCGAGGCCCTTGCGCTGCTCGGCTTCGTCCTCACGTTCTTGATGGGCTAGGCCACTTCGATTACGAGGACGGAGGTCTGACCGTGCTTGAACTGCTGTTTCCCGCAGCCGCGTACGCCGCCGGAGGTGCCGGGGCTGCCACCGAGGGTGGCGGACTCGCCACCACGCTGGGCTCGGTCTACCCGAACCCGGCCAACATCTGGCCCTCGTGGCTCGCGTTCGCGATCCTGTTCGGCATCTTGTGGAAGTTCGCTCTACCCGCCATCACGTCGATTATCGACGCGCGCACGGAGCGTATCCGCGAGTCGCTCGAGAAGGCTGAGGACACCAAGGTCGAGGCTGAGCGCCTGCTCGAGGATTACAAGAAGCAGATGGCAGAGGCGCGTGGCGAGGCCGCCAAGGTCATCGAGCAAGGCCGCAAGGTGGCTGAGACGATGAAGGACGAGATCGTCGCCAAGGCGAACGAAGAGGCCGCTCAGATCGTCGCCAAGGCCCACGAGGCCATGGAGGCGGAGAAGCGCGCCGCTATCGCCGAGCTTCAGGGCGAGGTCGCGCAGCTCACCGTTGCCGTCGCCGGCAAGCTCATCGGCGAGAAGCTGTCCGCGGAGGATCACGCTCGCCTCATCGAGCAGTACGTCGCAGAGGTGGGCGGGTTGAATGACAACTAGCGAGAGCATCAGGACCTACGCCAGGGTCCTCTTCGAGCTCGCGAACGCCGCAGGCGACGTCGATGCGGTCGACGCCGGCCTTCACACGGTCCTCGAGACTGTGCGCGGCAGCGTCGAGCTGCGCGATGCGCTCGCCGACGAGTCCATCACGGCCGAGAAGAAGCGCGCCATCATGCGCGACATCTTCTCGGATTCGGTGGCACCGGAGGCGGTCGCCATCGCGGGCCTGGCTATAGAGCGAGGCATGGGCGGGTCGCTGGGCACCATCGCGGAGGTGTTCGGCGAGATCGCCGAGGCTGAGCGCGGCATCGTCATGGTCGAGGTGACCACGGCCGTGCCGCTCACAGACGCGCTGCGCGCGTCGCTCACGGAGAAGCTCACGTCGGCTCTCGATCGTCCCGTGGCGCTGCGTGAGCGCGTCGACGGATCGATCCTCGGCGGGATCCGCATCAACGTCGCGGGGCGCGTGCTCGACGGGAGCCTGTCCTCCCAGCTCGACGCGATGCGCGCCACGCTTTCGAACGCATCGCAGGGAGGTGAGGCGTAGTGGCTCAGATCAACGCAAGCGCGATCCAAGAGGTGCTTAGGAAGCAGCTTGAGGACTTCAAGCCCGAGGTGGACGTCCGCGAGGTCGGCACCGTCATCCAGCTCGGCGACGGTATCGCCCGCTGCGAAGGGCTCAAGGGCGCCATGGCCGGCGAGCTCCTGGAGTTCGTGGGCGAGGGGGGCCACACGGTCCTCGGCATGGCACTCAACCTCGACGAGCACGAGGTGGGTGCGGTGCTCATGGGCGAGACCACGGCCATCAAGGAGAACGACACTGTCCGCACCACCGGTCGCATCGTGCAGGTGCCGTCCGGCATGGGGCTGCTCGGCCGTATCGTGAACCCGCTGGGTGAGCCGATCGACGGCAAGGGGCCGATCGCGTCTGACGGCTACCGCCCGGTCGAGTTCCGCGCTCCGGGCGTCATCGAGCGCAAGGGCGTGCACGAGCCGCTGCAGACGGGCATCCTCGCTATCGACTCGATGATCCCGATCGGCCGCGGTCAGCGTGAGCTCATCATCGGCGACCGCCAGACCGGTAAGACGGCGGTAGCGATCGACACGATCATCAACCAGAAGGGCAAGGGCGTCATCTGCGTCTACGTCGCGATCGGCCAGAAGGCCTCGACGGTCGCGGGTGTCGTGGAGACGCTTGCCGCCTACGGCGCGATGGACTACACGATCGTCGTGCAGGCGAGCGCGTCGGACCCCGCACCGCTGCAGTACCTGGCACCGATGTCGGGCGCGGCCATCGGCGAGTATTTCATGTACAACGGCGCCGACGGCAAGCCGGCGAGCGCCGAGAACCCCGGGCGCCACGTGCTGTGCGTCTACGACGACCTCTCCAAGCAGGCTGTCGCGTACCGCCAGATGTCGCTCACGCTGCGGCGCCCTCCCGGACGCGAGGCGTACCCCGGCGACGTCTTCTACCTGCACAGCCGTTTGCTGGAGCGTGCGGTCAAGCTCTCCGACGAGAACGGTGCTGGCTCGCTCACGGCGCTGCCGGTCATCGAGACGCAGGCCGGCGACGTGTCCGCCTACATCCCGACGAACGTCATCTCCATCACCGACGGCCAGATCTTCCTGCAGACCGACCTCTTCTTCCAAGGTGTGCGCCCCGCGGTCAACGTCGGTATCTCGGTGTCGCGCGTCGGCGGCAACGCCCAGATCAAGGCGATGAAGCAGGTCGCGGGCTCGCTGCGCCTGGACCTCGCTTCCTATCGCGAGCTGGCGGCGTTCGCCCAGTTCGGCTCCGACCTCGACAAGACCACGCAGGCGACGCTCAATCGCGGCGCCCGCCTCGTTGAGCTCCTGAAGCAGGGCCAGTACGTGCCCTATCCGGTCGAGCGCCAGGTCATGGCGATCTACGCCGGAACGAAGGGCTACCTCGACGACGTCGCCGTCGGAGACGTGCTCAGGTTTCGTGACGAGCTCCTCGAGTTCGTCGACAGCGCCTATCCCGAGATCGGGAAGACGATCGTCTCCGAGCAGAAGATCTCCGACGAGACCGAGGCCGCTCTTGCCTCCGCGATCGGTGAGTTCAAGGCCGGATTCACGGTCGAGGGCTAGGGGAGACGCATGGCGAACCTTCGCGACATCAAGAAGCGGATCGGCAGCGTGCAGAGCACGCGCCAGATCACGCGCACCATGGAGATGGTCGCGACCGCGAAGATCAAGAAGGCCCAGGAGCGTATCGAATCCGCACGACCGTACGCGCTTGCGATGATGGAGCTGCTAGGCAACGTGCGTCGCTATGCGAAGGGTGCGACCCACCCGCTGCTTGAGGAACGTGTCGATCGCCGACGTGTCGTCGTGATCGCGATCACGTCCGACCGCGGACTCGCGGGCGCCTTGAACAGCAACATCCTGCGCATGACCGAGACCTACCTCAATGACATGCGCGGCACCGGCGTCGACGTGGACCTGGTCGCAGTGGGCAAGAAGGCGGTCGCCTACTTCCTCTACCGGGGTATGACGCCGGTCGCGAGCTACCGTGACATCTCGGACAAGCCGACCTTCGCTGACGCGAAGTCGATCGCCTCGCACGTCATCGGCGCCTATACGCGTGCCGAGATCGACGAGGCCACGATCGTCTTCAACCGGTTCGTGAACGTTGCGGACCAGTCACCGGAGGCCCATCGGCTGCTCCCCATCGAGACCACGACGCTCGACAATGCCGCTGAGATCGCGGACGTGTCGGCGGAGTACATCTTCGAGCCGGATGCCGAAGAGGTTCTCGGTGACCTGCTTCCCACCTACGTCGAGGCGCTCATCTACCGCGCGCTGATGGAGTCCGCGGCGGCTGAACACGGCGCACGGCGCAAGGCGATGAAGTCGGCGACAGACAACGCCTCGGAGATGATCGGCACACTCACGCGTTCGTACAACCGTGCCCGTCAGGCGGCGATCACCACCGAGATCTCTGAGATAGTCGGCGGTGCCGCCGCACTGGAGGAGTAGATGGCAACGACAGAGAAGGACACCCGTATGAACGTCGGACGTATCGTTCGCGTGGTCGGCCCGGTCATGGACGTCGAGTTCAGCGCCGATGCCATGCCCGCGATCTACAACGCGCTCAAGGTCGACACGGAGACCCCGGTCGGAAGAGTGAAGCTCGTGGCAGAAGTGCAGCAGCACCTGCCGGGTAATCAGGTTCGCGCCGTGGCCATGTCGTCGACGGACGGTCTCCAGCGTGGCACCGATGCCATCGACACCGGTGCCCCAATGCAGATGCCGGTGGGCCCGTCGACCCTCGGTCGCATCTGGAACGTCGTCGGCGAGCCCGTCGACGGAGGCGCGATGCCCGAGGTGGAGGGTTACTACCCCATCCACCGCGAGGCGCCGAACTACGAGGACCTCGAGCCCAAGACCGAGATCTTCGAGACCGGCATCAAGGTCGTCGACCTGCTAGAGCCCTACATCAAGGGCGGCAAGACCGGGCTGTTCGGTGGCGCGGGCGTGGGCAAGACCGTCGTCATCATGGAGCTCATCAACAACCTCGCGCAGGCGCACGGCGGCACGTCGGTCTTCACCGGCGTGGGCGAGCGCACGCGTGAAGGCACGGACCTCTACAACGAGATGAGCGAGTCTGGCGTCATCAAGAAGACCGCGCTCATCTACGGCCAGATGAACGAGCCCCCCGGAGCGCGCCTTCGGGTCGGTCTCGCCGGTCTCACGGCGGCGGAGTACTTCCGCGACCAGGGCCAGGACGTACTCCTGTTCATCGACAACATCTTCCGCTTCACACAGGCGGGCTCCGAGGTCTCGGCGCTGCTCGGCCGTATGCCCTCTGCGGTGGGGTACCAGCCCACGCTTGCAACAGAGATGGGCGAGCTGCAGGAGCGCATCACCTCGACGAAGAACGGCTCTATCACGTCGGTCCAGGCTATCTACGTCCCGGCCGACGACCTCACGGACCCGGCTCCGGCGACCGCGTTCTCTCACCTCGACGCGACGACGGTGCTTTCGCGCTCGATAGCCGAGCTCGGCTTGTACCCCGCGGTCGACCCGCTCGAGTCGACGTCACGCGCGCTCACGCCCGAAGTCGTCGGCCCGGAGCACTACCGTGTGGCGCGGACCGTGCAGCAGATCCTTCAGCGCTACAAGGACCTGCAGGACATCATCGCCATCCTTGGCATGGACGAGCTGTCCGAAGAAGACAAGCTCACGGTGTCGCGCGCTCGCAAGATCCAGCAGTTCCTCTCGCAGCCGTTCCACGTGGCCGAGCAGTTCACGGGTATGGCCGGCAAGTACGTCAAGCTGGAGGACACGATCCGCGGGTTCGACGAGATCTGCGCGGGTAAGCACGATGATGTGCCCGAGCAGGCGTTTCGCTATGTCGGCACCATCGAGGAGGCCCTGGAGAAGGCCGAGCAGATGGCTCAGGCGGTCTAGGGGGCTCACATGGCGAGAACGCTTCTGTGCGAGATCGTCACGCCTGAGCGCATCGTGTACAACCACGAGGTGCGGATGGTTGTGGCGATGACGAAGACCGGCGAGATCGGCATCCTGCCGCTGCACGCCCCGCTCGTGTCCACGCTGGAGACGGGCGAGATTCGCCTGAAGCTGGGTGATACGGCGGCTGACTGGGAGACGTTCGCGGTCTCGGGCGGCTACATCCAGGTCCACGAGGACAAGGTGCTCGTGCTCGCCGACGCTGCTGTTGCGGTTTCTGAGATCGACTCCGACATCGCGCGGCAGTCGCTTGCCTCGATCGAGGAGCGTCTTGCGGGGCTTCCCGCAACCTCCGAGGACGAGCGAGCGGAGTGCATCAAGGACCTCGACTGGTTCCAGTGCCAGCTCAAGGTGGCGCAGAAGAAGCCGCACTAGCGCGAGAAGGCGCATCAAGCGAGGCGGGAGGCTGCGTATGGGGCTTCCCGCCTCGATTGCGCTCCGCGCAAGCCGCGCCAGGCCCGGCTGCGCTATCCTGTCCTGCATGGACTCGATCATCGTCTGCGGTGGCGTACGGCTGGCTGGTGAGGTCTCGGTCGAAGGCGCCAAGAACTCCGCACTCAAGCTCATGGCCGCCTCGCTCATGGTTCCCGGTGTCACGCGCCTGACGAACGTGCCGCGCATCGCCGACGTCGAGGTGATGGCTGAGGTACTCCACCGGCTCGGCGCGCCGGTGACCCGCTCGGGTCACGTGATCGAGATCGACGCGACGAACCTCGCGAGCCATGAGGCGCCCTACGATCTCGTCGCGCGGATGCGCGCTTCGACAGCGGTCCTCGGACCCCTCATCGCGCGTCTCGGCCAGGCGAGGGTTGCGTTGCCTGGCGGGTGCAATATCGGCTCGCGCAAGATCGACATGCACATCAGGGGGCTCGAAGCTCTGGGCGTACGCACGTGCACCGAGCACGGCTACATCAGCGCTGAGGCGCCATCAGGGGGGTTGCGCGCTGCGACGATCTCGCTCGACTTTCCGAGCGTCGGCGCGACAGAGAACCTGCTCATGACCGCAGCGCTCACGCCGGGTGTCACGACGATCAACAACGCCGCGCGCGAACCCGAGATCGCCGACCTCGCGAAGATGCTCGGCGCGTGCGGTGCAGGTGTCACGGGCGCCGGGACGTCTGTGATCGTCGTCGAGGGCGTCGAGCGCCTGTCGCCCGCCGAGCATCGGGTGATCGGCGACCGGATCGAGGCCGGCACGTTCGTCGTCGCCGGCGCGCTGTGCGGCGGGCCGGTGAAGGTGACCGGGTTCGACCCGCTGGACCTCGAGATCGTGATCGACAAGCTCGTGCGTGCACGGTGCCAAGTGACGATGGGAGAGGATCACATCGTCGTCTCGCGCGACGAGCCCATCCATGCGACCGACATCCAGACTCTGCCCTTCCCGGGATTTCCCACAGACATGCAGGCGCAGTTCATGGCGCTGCTCGCGCTCGCGGACGGCGATTCCATCATCACTGAGAATGTCTTCGAGAACCGCTTCATGTTCGCCGACGAACTTGCTCGAATGGGCGCAGACATCCGCATCGAAGGTCACCACGCGCTCGTGCGCGGCGTCGAGCATCTGTCCGGCGCACCGGTACGAAGCACGGACCTGCGCGGCGGCGCGGCTCTCGTACTCGCGGGGCTCGCGGCTGAAGGTGAGACTGTCGTAGGCGACGTCCATCACATCGACCGCGGTTACGAGCGCTTCACCGAGAAGCTCGCCTCACTCGGGGCCGCAGTGGAGCGTCGCGCTGACGTCACGGACTTCGACGGCGTCTGCTGACGCCGAGACACGAGGAGGTTTGCGATGCTCGACCGGGCGGCGATCGAAGCCATCATCCCGCACCGCGACCCGTTCCTTCTGCTCGATCGCGTAGAATCCCACGATCCCGGTGAGGGAGCCGTGGGCTACCTCGACGTGCGGCCAGAGATGTTCTGGGTGGCGGGCCATTTTCCCGGGCACGCAGTCATGCCCGGTGTACTTATCGTCGAAGCGCTCGCGCAGGCTGGCGCGGTCGCGCTCTTGTCGGTGCCGGAGAACCGCGGGAGGATCGCGTTCTTCGCCGGTATCGACAAGGTGCGCTTCAAGCGGCAGGTCGTGCCGGGCGAGACGCTCAGACTGGAGTGCCGTATCACGCGGTCACGAGGCCCGATCGGCTTCGGCGAGGGCACCGCGAGTGTCGACGGGCAGCTCGCTTGTTCGGGCGAGCTCATGTTTGCGGTGAAGTAGCCGAACCGGCGAGTGTGACGGTCCATCCACGCTCGGCGTCCGGTCCTGCGCCGAGGGCATAGAATCTGCTCTACCGCCCGTCTTGGAGGCGGATTCGGAGGATCATGGGCAAGCATTCACCACAGAAGGACGGCGGATTCGGCAGCGGGAAGCGCGGTTCGCGCCGCCCGATCCGTCGCCGCACGCCGCAGACCATCGCGAGCGGCGCGGAGCTGTCGTCCGCGTCGTTCCGGCGCGGCAAGCTGGCTCGCGAGCGCATGTCGGATCCGCGAGAGCGCAAGCAGGGTGCGCTCGAGGCGGCTCCCGAGCGCTTGAAGGCCGAGCGTGACCGTCGGAGCCGAAGGGCTCGTCGCGTCGCTCTCGTGGCTGCGGGTGCCCTGGCTGTGCTCTTCGTGACAGCTGCGGTTGGCGTGTTCGCATGGGCCAATCATCTCGAGAACACGATGCAGAAGACGGTCTACCGCAAGGAGAAGCTCGACGTCGACGTCAAGAAGGCCGAGCCGCAGAAGCCGTTCAACCTGCTCCTGCTGGGCTATGACAAGCGCCCGAAGGACGCCGTGTATCGCTCCGACACGATCATACTCGCGCGTGTCGATCCCGTGACGAAGCAGGTTTGGATGCTCTCCATACCGCGCGACGCCAAGGTCCAAGTCCCCGGGCACGGCACTCGCAAGATCAACGAGGCGTTCTCGCTTGGTCAGGAACAACTTGCGATCGAGACGGTAGAGCAGTTCACGGGCCTGCCTGTCAACCACTTCATGGGCATCAACTTCAAGGGCTTTCACAAGGCTGTCGACGCGATGGGAGGCGTGTGGGTCGATGTCGAGGTCGCGATCAACGACCGCGAAGCCGACGCCTCTCCCGGAAAGCGCGCGTCCCGCATCGATCCGGGCTACCAGAAGCTCGACGGCGAACACGCGCTCACGTACGTGCGCACGCGGCATACCTTCGCCGATCAGGATTTCGGTCGCATGCGCAACCAGCAGACGTTCTTTCTCGCGGTGGCGGACCAGATCGCCGAGAAGACCTCAGTCGCACGGCTGCCGCGCATCGTAGCCGCGATCGCGCCCTACATCTCGACCGACATGTCGCTCTTCCAGATGATGCGTACGGCGCAGGCGCTCAAGGGCGCGGGAAGCAAGCGCGTCTACACCGAGACCATCCCGGGCCAGTGGCGCTCCCCGTTCGTCGTCGTCGACGCGGCACAGATGGAGAAGCTGCTCGCGAAGCTCGAGGCTGGCGAGCCGTTCAAGACGCCGAAGCCTTCTGAGGAGGCGACGGGGACGGTGGGAGCGGTTCAAGCCTCACAGGGCTCCACCGTCGCGCCATCGAAGGTTCGTGTCACGGTGCGCAACGGCGCAGGTATCGCAGGTTGCGCGAAACAGGCCTCGTCCGTGCTCAAGGCGCAAGGCTTCAAGGTCGTCGAGGTGGGAAACGCCGGCCAGTTCGTCTACGACAAGACGCTTGTGGTCCACAAGGACGACCCGGACATCGCCGCGCTCGTGGCGCGCGCCCTGCCGCCGGGAGCCAAGCTCGTGCCTAGTCGCGGCATGTACGCGTTCGACGGCGACATACTCGTCGTCGTGGGCAAGGACTGGGATGTCGCGAAGGTTCCGGTCACGCCGGTCACCAGCAACTAGTTGCGCTCGTTCGGCCGCGGACGATCGTCACTCGACGACCGGCTGTCCCTTGATCACGAACGCGTCGACGCTCACGAGTGTGCCGATCGCGGCTGTGCGCTTCGTCCCCAGCACACGGATGGTGAGCACGTGGCGTTTCGCGGGTAGTCCTGCCGTGCCCCAGATCTTGCGGTTCAGCACGACGGTGGGGTTGTAGAGGTCGACCACCGCGATGCGGACGCCGTCGAGCAGCACCTCTGCCTTCCCGTAATGGCGTGTCTTGGCGCCGTACCACGCGATGCCGGAGCCCTCGAACACCACGTTGACTGCGGAGCCGCGGCGTCCGCTGACGATGTGCGTGCCACCAGACGCGAGCGCGTTACGGTACGTCGTCCAGCTCCCAGAACGCTTCACGCGAGTCTCCTGCACACGCGTCGACGGCAGGAGCGGGGACTTCACCCATCCGCCGGTGACGTCGAGACGGTCGACGAAGACACGCCCGCTACCCGAGCTGCCCGGACGGACCTCGATCGTGAGACGGTGGGGCTTCGCGCGGTCGAGCGTGCCGCTCTCGAACAGCGTCGCTTGGTGTGCGGTGGCGCTCGCGTCGAGCGAGATGGTCCGCGACGGACCGTCGTCGAGGCGGACCGAGGCGCTGCCCAGCCCGGGGCCCTTCGATCCGACCCACGCGATCCTCTCGCCGTAGAAGTCGACGACGGCGCGCGCGCCGACCGACGCGTTGAAGATGCGGCTCCCGCCTGACGCGACGGCCGTCGTCTCGCTGCTCCAGCCGCCGAACTCGACGACCCGCGCGCCGGACTCCTGATAGCGCTGCACGGGCACTGGTGCGCTGAGGAGCGTCCCGCCTGTCACGTAGATGCGATCGAGGCTCGTTCCCACCCCACTCGAGCGCGCGTTCTTGCTCGACAGCGCGGTCACCGTGAGCGTGTGCTCGCCCTGAGAGAGGCCGGACGTGGTGAACAGCGTCTGCTTCGTGCGTGTCGACGCGGCGTACAGGTCGACCGTCGCGACCTCGACTCCGTTTATCGCCACCGAACTCCTGCCGAACGACGGGCCCTTGGTGCCGACCCACCGGACGCTGGTGCCATCGAAGCGCGCCACGAACCGAGAGCGCGCGACGCCCGCACGCGCGTACGTGCCGCCGTGGGCATCGCCGCGCGTGATCCGCTTCCAGGGACCGGACCATGCGAGATTGGCGTTAGCCTCGGAGTAGACGTTCGTGACGGGTTCCGGCCGCTTCGTCGCGACGGTGAACTTCGTTGACCGCAGCCCCAGTGCGCCGCGCATCGTGTCTCCCCTGATCTTGTAGGTGACACCGTTCGACCACGTGATGTTCGCGTAGCGCACGTGGCCGGTGGAGGCGCGCTCTAGTGCGACGTTGGTGATGAGATGCGGTGCGGGTGCCGCGTACGACGAGCCGACCCTAGCTCGCATCTTGTTCGAGACATCAGATGCGGTCAGCGCGCCGGTCGTCCACGAGTAGTAGGGGTTGCCGCTCTTGTCCTCGTCGACGACGCCTTTGTAGTAGGGACGCGGCGTCGAGAACCATACGTCTTCGACGTTGGCGGTGTGACCGCCGGACGATGACGAGAAGTACGTCTTGACGGGCTTGGTCTCCGTGCCGTACCAGACGAGCTGTCCGGCGGTGGCCGCCACGGCGGCGTTGGTGCTCGCAGGCTCGTGTACCACCTCAGGTCTCGACTGGCCGTTGTAGACCTGCGACATAGCCGTGCACCACAAGACGCGTGTCTCAACGGCGTCCTGGTAGGCGTACGAGCGCGCAGCCACTGCCTGTGCCTTCAGCGCCTCGGTGGGGAAGGATGACGGGCTCTCGCGCGGCACGACACCCTTCAGGTAGTCCTCCATGTCCACGTAGTTCACGCAGATGCTCGTCGTCGCTTCCTGGGGTATGAAGTGCAGGCGCCCACGCCACGCCACGTTCGTGTGGTTGAACGGTCCGCTTCTGTCGACGATGCGGATCGGCGCGTCCGACGTCGCGTAGCAGCGCCCGGCGAACGCTTCAACGACCTCACCGGGCCGTCCGCCGTCGTCGGCGTGGACGCGCGTGTCATTCCCTGCGGTCGTGACCCACCAAATCGCCGGCGTGCTGCCCTTGAGCTGCCTGAGCGCGACACGCTTCGTGGTATCGGAGAGCTGGATGAACGTGATGGTGGTGTCCTTCGAAGCCTGCACGCGCCAGCGATTGCGCGCCGCCTTTGCCTTGTCGAGGTTGACGCGCACGGTGACTGCGGGCTTCGTCTCGAGCCGCGTGCCCTGGTAGTAGTGCTTGAGGATGCGGTCGTAGGCCCAGCCCTTCTCGGCGTAGCCCTTGGCGCCATACTGCGAGAGACCGATCCCGTGTCCCCATCCACCGCCGTTGAAAGTGAACGTCGTCTCTTCTGCAGCGATCGCGTGAGCAGGAGTCAGCGCAGGGACCGCGAGCGCGGCGGCGAGCAGCGCGCAGAGCGCGCGCAGCGAGAGCGTCTGGTGAATGCCGGTCTTCACGATCGACTCCGAATCGGGCTGCGACAGATCGGACAGTCCACGGCATGGCAAGCCCCGTACCGATCACGAGGATACCATCCGTTCGTGCTGGAGGTGTGAAGGCGGCAAGTGGGAACAAACCCAGCGGGCCCGCAGGGCGGGCGGTCCGGACGACATCGCCAAGGGAGCACTCATGCAACAGGGAATCGAACTCGTCGCGGACGAACGCGATGTCGCCGCGGTCCGCGCGGCCACCGGTGTCATACCGCGAGTCGCGCTCGTCCTGGGTAGCGGCCTGGGCGGGCTCGCCGACCGAATCGAGGGAGCGAAGACCGTCGACTACTGCGACCTTCCCGGTTTCCCGAAGCCGCCCATGGCCGTGGCGGGGCACGGCGGCCGGCTCGTGGCAGGCACCCTCGGCGGCACGGCGGTCGCGGCCTTCTCGGGGCGCGTTCACGTCTACCAGGGGGTCTCGGCGTTCGAGGCCACGTGGCCCGTACGGCTTGCGCACGACCTGGGCGCGTCAACGCTGATCGTCACGAACGCCGCCGGCGGACTCGACCCGGCGCTTTCCACCGGAGACATCACGCTCATCGCCGATCACCTCAACCTGACCGGCATGAACCCGCTCGTGGGCTGGCCGGGGCCGAGGGGCGGGACGCCGTTCGTGCCCATGGGCGGAGCGTACGACCCGGAGCTGCGCTCGCTTGCGCGCGACGTTGCCGAGGAGCAGGGAGTCGCGCTTCGTGAGGCCGTCTATGCGGGGCTCCTGGGCCCTGCGTACGAGACACCCGCCGAGGTCGAGTACCTCAGGCGCATCGGCGCCCAGACGGTGGGCATGTCGACGGTATCGGAGGTGATCGTCGCGCGCGCGCTCGGGATGCGGGTGCTCGGGCTGTCGCTCGTCTCGAACGCCGCTGGCGGCGCGCACCTGAGCCACGACGAGGTACTCGCGGCGGGAGATGAGGCCGCGGAGTCCCTCGAAGGCCTCGTGGTTGGTATACTCGCCCGGCTGTGAATCCCGCGACGGTCGCGATACGCGCGGACGTCACGTCGAAAGGACCCATCCATGGATCACCACGTCGCTGACATCTCGCTCGCCGATGCGGGCAAGGCACGCATCGAATGGGCGGACAAGGACATGCCCGTCCTCGCGAGCATTCGGGAGCGCTTCGAGCGCGAGCGCCCGCTCGAAGGCATGCGTGTGAGCGCGTGCCTGCACGTGACGACCGAGACGGCGAACCTCATGCGCACGCTCAAGGCCGGCGGCGCCGACATCGTGCTCTGCGCGTCGAATCCGCTTTCGACACAGGACGACGTCGCGGCCGCGCTCGTCGAGCACTACGGCGTGCGCACGTACGCGATCAAGGGCGAGGACACTGACACGTACTACGCGCACATCGACGCTGCGATCGACCACCTGCCCAACATCACGATGGACGACGGCGCCGATGTCGTGGGGCGCATCCACGCCGAGCGCATCGATGCGCTCGAGCACATCATCGGCGGCACCGAAGAGACGACGACCGGCGTGATCCGGCTCGCCGCCATGGCCGATGACGGTGCGCTCAAGTACCCGATCGTCGCCGTCAACGAGGCCAAGACGAAGCATCTGTTCGACAACCGCTACGGTACCGGCCAGTCGACGCTTGACGGAGTCATCCGGGCGACGAACCGGCTGCTCGCCGGTCGCACGCTCGTCGTATCCGGGTACGGCTGGTGCGGCCGCGGCGTGGCGATGCGCGCAAGCGGTATGGGCGCGAACGTCGTGGTGTGCGAGGTCGACCCGCTCAAGGCCCTCGAGGCTGTCATGGACGGCTACCGCGTCATGCCCGCCGTCGACGCCGCGGCGATCTGCGACATCTGGATCACCGTCACGGGCGACATCAACGTCATCGACGTGGCGATGTTCGAGGCGATGAAGGACGGCGCCATCATCTGCAACTCCGGCCACTTCAACGTCGAGATCAACATCGCACACCTGCGTGAGGCAGCCGTGTCCGTCCGCGAGGTCCGTCCGCTCGTCGAGGAGTTCGTCATGGCCGACGGCAAGACGATCTACCTGCTCGCGGACGGCCGCCTCGTGAACCTCGCGTGCGCCGAGGGGCACCCCGCAAACGTCATGGACATGTCCTTCGCGAACCAGGCGCTCTGCGCGGAGTTCATGGTCAACCAGGCCGCCGAACTGGAGCCGGGCGTCTACGACGTCCCCGAGGAGATCGATGTTTCGATCGCGGCGCTGAAGCTCGCCACGCTGGGTGTCGAGATTGACACGCTCACCGAGGAGCAGGAGGCCTACCTCTGCTCCTGGCAAGAGGGAACCTGCTAGACGTCCGGGACCGTTCGTTCACGCGAAAGGGAAACCACTCATGGCTGTCAGCGACATCCCGCTCACGATCTGGTGGGGCGAGTCAGAGGAGACGGGCGCACCCGCGGTCTTCCTCATCGACCAGACGCGCTTGCCGCTCCAGGGTGACGTGCTCGCCTGCAACACCTACGACGGCGTTTGCATGGCCATCAAGACGCTTGCGGTCCGCGGTGCGCCGGCGCTCGGGGTGGCCGCCGCGCTCGCCGTCGCGCTCTGGAGTGAGACCGAAGGCGCGCTCACCGACGATCCGAACGAGTACCTTCACCTCCTCACGGAGGTGGTTGAGGAGATCTCAGCGGCCAGGCCCACGGCCGTGAACCTCCGCTGGGGCGCTGAGCGCATGCGCGTGCTCGCGTTCCAAAACGGTGACCTGCCGCTCGACCAGCTACGCGCGCTTGTCGTGCAGGAGGCCCAGAACATGGTCACCGAGGACGAGGAGCGTAACCGCGCTCTCGGTGCGTTTGGCGCCGAGCTCATCGGCGAAAATGCCAAGCTGCTCACGCACTGTAACGCCGGCTCGCTCGCGACGGCTTATTTCGGGACGGCGCTCGGCGTCATCTTCGCGGCGCACGAACAGGGCAAGATCGAGCACGTCTGGATCGATGAGACGCGCCCGGTCAACCAGGGCGGACGGCTGACCGCGTGGGAGCTCCGCGTGGCCGGGATCCCGTCTGCGCTCATCGCCGACAGCATGGCGGCGAGCATCATGCGTAATGGCTGGGTGGACGCGGTCATCGTCGGGGCTGACCGGATCTGCGCGAACGGCGACACGGCGAACAAGATCGGCACCTACGGCCTTGCGGTACTTGCGAAGGAGCATGGCATTCCGTTCTACGTCGCAGCACCGTCGTCCTCGGTCGATCTCACGCTCGGGAGCGGCGATCAGATCGAGATCGAGGAGCGCGACCCGCGCGAACTCGAAGGCTTCACCGTCTCGGGCGTCATCGAGCCGGGCAGCGCCGACGAGATCCGCGCCTTCGATCTGCTGACGAACGACGGCCCCTACGACGTGCCGTTGCAGAAGGACCACGTGATGCGGGTCGAGCGCAAGGGCGGCGCGTATTCGTTCGACGCGTGGTTCAAGGTGACACCTCCCGGCGTCGACATCTACAACCCCGCGTTCGACGTGACGCCCGGCGAGTTGATCACGGCGTTCATCACCGAGCGCGGCGTCGTGCGCCCCGAGCCCGACTTCGAGACGGCGCTTGCGCTGCGCTGCATGGGCTGCGGGGGCATGCACGAGCTCGACCTGGAGCGGTAGGGCGACGTGGCGCCCGATCCTCTCGCCTCGACGATTCTCACGTTCGCGGCGATCGTAGGGGTCGGCGCGCTACTGCGCTTCACGGGGCTCTTGAGCGCTCGGGACGCGCGTCCGCTCAACACCGTAATCATCTACGTGGGGCTGCCCGCGTTCGTCTTCCGTGCGGTGCATGGGGCGACCCTTGGGGCTGAAGTGTGGCGGGCGGTCGGCATCGCGTGGGCAACCTTCGCCGTCGTACTCGCGCTCGCGTGGCTCTTGACGAAGGCGCGGGGGTTGTCCGGCCCGAGACGTGGCGCGGTGCTGCTAACCTCAGCACTCGGCAACACGGGCTATCTCGGCTATCCGATCACTGCCGCGTTGCTTGGGACATCGGCGGTCCCGCTCGCGGTCTTCTCCGATGTCTTCGGGACCGTCTTTCTGTTCGTGCTAGTGGGCATACCTATCGCGGCCCGGATGGGTTCGGCGGGACAGCGACGGGTGAACCTGCTGCGCGAGCTCGTGACGTTCCCAGCGGTTGTCGCCCTCGCAGCGGGCCTACTGCTGCGTCCGTTGGCCATCCCGGTGCCGGTAAGCGCCGGGTTAGACTTGCTTGCTAACGTGGTGGCGCCGCTGATCATGCTCACGGTGGGGCTCGCGCTGAAGCCGCGCACGATCGCGCGTGGGATAGCCGATCTCGGTGTCGTGACTCTGCTGCGGCTTGCCGTCGCGCCGGTCGTGGCGTTTCTCATCGCGGACGCGTTGCTCTCCGGCGAAGCGCTGCGGGTCGTGGCGCTTCAGGCGGGGATGCCTGCGATGATGCTCACGCTCGTGGCGGGGGAGCGGTTCGGGCTCGACACGGACTTCATCGCGTCGGCGATCTTCACGACGACGGTGCTCGCGGCGGTCACGATACCGCTTGTGCAGTTGCTCGCGTTCTGACACAGCCGCCGCGCCAAGAGGAGTGCGCGTGCGGCTGCTTGCGGGAATCGCGGAGCTGGTGGCACCCACACGGTGCGCAGGCTGTGACGCGCCTGGGACGCTCCTGTGTCCCGCGTGCGATGCGACGCTCCCACGTGTCGCTCGCGAGACCGCGTGTCCGCGCTGCGGTGCGCCCTTCGGCGGATTGGTGTGCACCGAGTGCTGGCACAGCGAGCATTCTTTCAGCGCGGCGATTGCGGCGGGGAGCCTCGACGGCGGCCTTGCACGGGCTGTCGTGCTGTACAAGGACTCGGGTGAGAGGCGTCTCGCTCACGTGCTGGGAGCTCTGCTAGCGCGTGAGATCGCGTGCGCTTGGCCGGGGTGGGCTGACGCGGTCACGTGGGTGCCGCCCACGCGCGAGGCGCTTACGCGACGCGGGTTCGACCACTGCCGGAGGTTGGCGGAGCCAGTCGCGCACGCTCTGCGT
>JBBIJX010000020.1:0-26733 GCA_037445775.1 Actinomycetota bacterium | reverse complement strand
CCAGGCCGCAGCGGATCGAGTCCGCACGACCCGCTATGCAGACAAGGACGATGTAGATCGTTGCCTGTACTTCCACACAACTTCATTCCCTGGAGTGGATGCCGAACTTGAGCGTTTCAGGGAGGCGTTGGAGCTGCTCGGTGAGTTCTGGGTCAGGGGGACGCGAACACTTCACCGTGAGTGTGATCTCATGAAGGACGCCGGCTTCCAGAAGGCCATCCATCGACTGTCGGTGCTGTCAGTCGTTCGAGACTACACGCTCGATTACAACGACAATTCCTATGAACTAGACGTTGGCATGGAGTCTCGGCAGGCAGTAGCACAGTCACTTGCGAACTACGTGGCCAGCTATAGTCAAGATCGGGCGAATATGGTGTTGCCCGATTTCCTGGAAGATGCGAAGCGTGAAGACTTGGACGAGACCGCATTCGTGCTTCGCATGGCCCGGTACTACCTTGAGTTCTTGTACGAGGTCGTCGAGACGGGTCGGCGCTCCGCGGTGTTCGAGATGCTGCTTGCGGCCCGCTCCCCTGATCCAGAGGTATTTGACCGTCGAGTGCGAGACTACCTTCAGTCGACGGACTACGGACGTCGGCTGGAAGTGCTTCTGGAGCTTTCCGACGCCGGACTCGCAGAGCTCGAAGAAGTCGTGGCGGATCATGTTGGCCCTGCGGGAGCGGAGGGGGCACGCGGTGAGACCGGACGCATGCTTGAGGCGTACCCGGACCATCCTGCATTGTTGCTGCTCCGAGGTATAGCCGAGTTACGCTCTGGCGACGGCGAAGGGGAGATAGCCTATCGGTTCGTCAGACAGGCCATAGAGAACGCAGTAGTGCTCTACGGCGTGTCAACAACAGCCTTCGTGGATGCTGTCGTCATTGCTTTCCGGGTGTTCGCGGAGTCGTCAATGGAGAGAGCGCAGCAAGTCCTGGCACGCGCTGTAGATTTGAAGCGCGCTGATCGCGATGCCATGCGCCTACTGGTGTCTCGTCTTGGGTCGGAGCCCGCTCGTGTTGCCGCGTACACCCTGCTGCTGGATGACATCGGAACTGTTGCAGAAGCGACCATTGGGAGGACCGAGTGAGTGCGAACAAGACGCAGGTAGAAGCAGCCGGGGCCACGGAGTTCCTAGACGCAGAGGCGGCCGCCCGTGAACTGGCGGACGCTCTCGCGAGCCTCAAGGTTGACGTCAAGGGCTACAGAAGTGCCGCTGCTGAGATGGGCAGCGTCGCAGAGGCAACTGTCCGACTGGCGAGTGGGCTGGAGGATGTCGGTAGTCGTGCCGCAGAAGCACTGGATCTGCTAGTCAAGATCGGCGGACCAGAGATCATGGCGCAACTGGCGAAGTTGGCCGAGGTCCAGGAAGAGCATACGAAGCATGTGCAGGAACTGCAGGGTCTCGTTCGCCATAACGGAAGCGAGATGGAGCGAGTTCGTGCCAGTGCGCAGGCGTCTGCGGACTCGGGCGAGCAGAATCGTCTTGCCATCGCGAACGTCGAGGACGAAGTCGTCTCTTCTCGTAACGCGCTTGGAGACAGACTCACTGAGCTAGCCTCGGACACGAAGTCCTCGGCGAGCGAGCAGACAGCTCTGCTGAAGGGGCTTTCGGTAGCCGTCTCCGAGAACGAGCAACGTCGTGCTAGTGAGCAGGCCCAAACGCGCGCAGTAGCGCTGTGGTCAGCGGGACTGGCTGCGGTCGCTGCGCTCATGTCAGGTATCGCGGTGATTCAGTTACTCAGCTAGTCAACTGCACGCTTGACCTAGCGTCTGGACTAGAACCTCACTGGGGCCTGATCGGGGTGCTGCCGTCGAGGTGCAGCTTGAATTCACCCCGAGACCTCGCAGTTCATTGCCGCGATGCTTTCGAGTACTTCGGGAATGTCGTCAAGACCAGATGTTCTTGCGGCCTCCAGAAGTCTCTTGGCGGATATCGTCGTCCACCCATCGCAACGTGCCACGTCCACTCTCTCCCACTTTGCCAGACGGCCTCCGGTCGGATATCCCGCTTCTTCAAACTGGGCTCCCTTACCAGTAAGCAAGCCAATCATGGCGGTCCGTACTCCAGGCGCGAGATCGCTGCTGTATGTCCGGCTGTCTTTCGTCCTACCGATGGCAAATGCCAGTGGAGAGTAGTAATACACTCCATCGGTGGCGCAGTAGTTGACGTCGGCGCCAGCGGAGAGGAGCAACTCCGCGATCTCGTAGTTGCCGATCTCGGCCGCGAAACACAGTGGCGTGAAACCCTTCATTGGATGAGGTTGGTTCACGTCTGCGCCTGCGATTATGAGAGCCTCACACGCCTGGGATGCTTTGTGGGCTTCTGGATAACCGGCAGCCAACCATAGTGGTGATGAACCTGATGGCCCAATTGCATTGACATCAGCCCCGTGACGGACAAGCAGCCGGATGACATCAGCATTGCCCTCCTGTGACGCAATATGAATAGGCGCTGCGCCATTCCACCTGAGATCAATGTCTGCCCCAGCCTCAATGAGCAGACCCGCCACTGCCGTGTAGCCACACTCGGCGGCCACATAGAGTACGGAGCAGCCGTCGTCATACTGCTGATTGGGGTTTGCACCCTGAGCCAACAGGCGGCCTACGGTGTCGGCATTTCCGCCGTGGTCGAATTCGTGGAGTAGCAACTCGCTCAGGTCTCGCATCTGTAGCCCCCATTCGCATGACCTGCTGGTTGTTGAACGATTCGGCGAAGCTGTTCTGCCGTGGCTTCCACGCTTGATACGATGCGTCGTCGCGGCCCTAGATGTCTTCTTCGTAGGTGCTAGAGACCGGTACTGTGCGCATCACCTTCGACAACTAACCCCTCGTAAGGCGAAAGCCCGGAAGAGGCGTACCCCAGTCAGTCTCCCAGCACACGCTAAACGCGCATTGGCCAAAAGTACGCATTGACAAGTAGACCCCCAGCAATAGGGACCAATTAGACAGAAACATGATCAGGGGCACAAGATAGGTGTCCCGCAAGTCCTCGTTACACATAATCAGGGGACCCATATTGAGATTGTCCCTGTGGTTCGCCCCGAGAATGAGCTCTCCATAAAAGCGCTGGTTGTCCGTGAACCTGTACTTGGGGAAATTGGCAAGAAAGTGATAGTACTGAATGTCCATGTCCTCAGGTCTCGGATATGCGACGCCGAGTGTCCGCAGACAATAGTCCATGAATACTCTGACAACGTCGCTGAAGAACTGCCTGTCCACGAACGAATCCCCAGAACCCAGCATTTCATTTGCCATGCTTGCAGTCATCTTGTAGACGTCGTTGAAATAGCCCGTCCACATCACCATATTCTCGCGATACTGCTCTCTAGAGAAGTACTGCTCCCTTACATCGAGGTTCTGCAAGAACCGCAGCAGCCCACCACCTACTTCTATGCTGCTCCTGCATCCAGTAGAACCTGCATAGGTTGCGACATACTTGGCCATGTACTCTTCAATGTCTTCCACCGAGTCAGAGCAGTAGGACGCGTACTTGCCTCCTACGCATTCGAAGACATCCAGAAGGTCAACTAGTGGGCACAACTCGTTACCCACAAAGTCGAAGTACTTGACCGAGGGTGGATTAGAGCCAAGTCCACCGCCCTTGTACTCACTGAGTTTCGCCCCGCACTCAGGAAAGCCTGGCTCTACCGTGTATTGGTGAGCACTTATCGTAGTTGTAGATTCGGGTGCTTCGTAAAAGGAAACCATTGATCTTCCTCCCTCAAATACATGGTCCGGCCGATTCTCAGTGCAGTCCGCCTGTTCAGGCGTGTCGGCGCCTAGTGCCCAAGCAGGCGTTCCCCCAAGGCGCGACCATTTGGAATTTCGGGCGTTCACGAATCCCCAATAACCAAGGATAGCTGAATGACTGACACCGATTGGCTGAAGCACGCGCATGCTACACAATCCGTGTAGCATGCGACGCTTTTCGTGTAGCACGGATGCTAGAGTCGCAGGTCACGGGCTTGTGACCTCTGGTCCGTTGGGCCAGTAGTCAACTGTCAAGCCAGAGGTCGCGGGTTCGAGCCCCGTCACTCCCGCCATCGAACTCCACCGAGCCGCCCCTCGAGGGCGGCTCGTCAGGACTCCTTATGACCACCGTCTACATTGACGCGGATGCCTGTCCCGTGACCCGCGAGGCGATCGGCGTCGCACGGTCGCAAGGCCTGCAGGTCGTGCTCGTCGCCAATGCGACGCAGAACCTCGAGCGCTACACGCGCCGCTCCGGCGTCAGTGGACTCGTCGTGAGCGGGGGCCGCGACGCGGCGGACTTCGCCATCGTCGAGGGCCTCGCGCCCGACGACGTGGTCGTGACCCAGGACATCGGCCTCGCAGCGATGGTGCTGGGGCGCGGGGCGCGCGCGATCGGCGTGCGTGGACGCATCTATCATCTCGCGACGATCGATGCGGAGCTTGAGGTGCGCCATGAGCAGGCGAAGCTCAGGCGCGCCGGCGGGCGTCACAAGGGTCCGGCCGCGTTCACCGACGAGGACCGTGAGCACTTCATCGAGCAGCTCGAACGCGTTGTTCGCGACGCGCGCGGCGGCTGACTGCACACTCCGCGAATCACAAGTGGCGCGATGGCCTTTGGCGCCCGTATACTGCACGCAGTACCGCGCCTGCACGTTCGTCCGAGGTCTCCCATGTCACGGCAGCTCGCACGCATCATCGCGCTCTCACTCACCCTCGTCGCGGCTTGCGCCGCCGTCCCCGCGTTCGCGGCCGACCGCGGGCCGGTCCCTAACGACTGCTACGCCTTCGGGCGCCAGCTCCAGGGTATGTCGGAGACTGAGGCGATTGCGGCGATCGTGGCCTCGGCCACCATTCCTGCGCTGCCTCCCGTCGCCGTCACCATCGACGGGCGCACTTGGACGTTCAGGCCGGCGTCGGTTCTAGTGGTCGACGCCGCACAGATGCTCGCGTCGGCGTACGCCACCGAAACCGTGCCTGGCACCGTCATAGCGCCGGCGTTCAGGGTCCGCTCGGCCGGTGTCCGCGACTGGGTCTCGACGCGTGCCGCGAAAGTCGACGTAGCTCCGCGCAACGCCGCCTACGTCTACGTGAAGAGAGGCGTGAAGGTGGACAAGGGTGCCGCCGGACGCAGGCTCGATCGAGCCGCGACCGCAGCGGACCTGCGCAGCCGCGTTGCGAGCATGCTCGCGTCGTCTAAGTCGACGCTCACCACCCAAACCGCGATGTATGGGACGGTCACAGCTCCCCAGAAGATCCGTACCAAGGACCTCGGCAAGGCCGTCGGCGTCGACCTCTCGGAACGCAGGATCCGTCTATTCGACGGTGGCAAGTTGGTCAAGAAGTACCGTTGCGCTATTGGGACGCGCTCGCACCCGACGCCCACCGGCACCTTCAAGGTGACTGGCAAGGTCAAGTGGCCCACGTGGCGCAACCCCGGAAGCGCGTGGGCGGCGAACATGCCGGCTGTGATCGGGCCGAGCGTCTCCAACCCGCTGGGGACGCGCGCCCTCTACCTGAACGCGCCGGGCATCCGCATCCATGGCACGACGAAGCGTTACTCGATCGGCAGTGCAGCGAGTCATGGCTGCGTGCGAATGCTGCGCGAGGACGTCGAGGCGCTCTACCCGCTCGTGCCGGTGGGCACTAGGGTGCACATCGTCAAGTAGGCGGACGGCCTACCCTGCGACGGTTCCCGCTAGTCCCCTCGATCCCCGTGCGCCCCGAGAGCCACGGCCGCCGCCGAGGTGCGCCGCTCGAGCTCTTCGACGCGGGACGTGAGCTCGGCGAACGCGGGGGTAGCCGCCACGGTGGCCTCGCCTCCCTCCGATGTCTCGGCGACCGCGGCCGCCTTGTCCTTGCGCTCGCGGACGAAGCGCAGGTAGCCGATTGCGACGCTGAGCGCGAGCGCGACCGCCACGACGAAGAATCGCGCCCGCGAGTCCCCGCCCGCGAACGACCATCCCGTTCCGTAGATGACGCTGAAGACGCCTCCCAGCAGCACCCCGTTGCTGAACACCTTCATGTGCTCAGGCAGCAGCAGCGAGATCGCCATCAGCAGCGTGGCGAAACCCAACAGGATGATGCTCGTGTTGACCGCCCACTGGTCGCGTGAGCCCTGCATCTTGTCGTTGAGGGCGTCGATCTTGCGCTGAAGTTCTTCGATTCGCGCCTGTTCGGCGGGCGTTGTCGTGCCGTCCTTGCCCTGGATGTTGCCCATCTGCCGGTATAGGCGATCGATCTCACGCTGCTCTTCGCTCTGCCGCTGGAAGGGCTCGGGGTAGAACGTCCACACCCCGACCCCGATGAACACGACTATAAGCAGTCCAAGGAAGAACGAGTAGATGAACTGCAGGACGTCAGCACGCTTCGTTTCGCCGGCCATGACCCTCAACCCCAATCCTCGTCGCACCTTGGTGGAAGTATTCCCCAGTACGCTTCGCGCGAGACACGGGTTGCATTCGCAGCGTCTTCGCATTATCGTATTTCGTCGATGAACGATGAAGCCCCGCACGCTGAGCCCCGGAAGGGCGGACCGTCATGAGCGTCACGTACCGCACGGACCTCTCGGCCGAGGAGTTCGCCGCCCTCGCCAAGGCTTTCGCGCATCCCGCGCGCGTGCGCATCGTCGAGCTGCTTGCGCGCCAGACCGAGTGCCGGGGCCACGACGTCTTCACCGAGCTCCCGCTCGCCCAGTCGACCGTCTCCGAGCACCTGCGCGTGCTGCGCGAGGCGGGTGTTGTGTGCTCGTCACCTGTGGGCACCGCGGCAACCTACTGCCTGAACCGGGCGACGCTCGACCGGTTCGCCGTCGCGGTGGGACACCTCACTGGCACGCTTGCCGCATGCGACGCTGGAGATGGATGCTAGGTGAGCGAGTCGACCGGAAGGCCTGACGTGCACCGCTTCGCGCTCTACAGCGACATCCACGCGAACGTGCCCGCGCTCGAGGCCGTCCTCGCCGACATCGCCGAACACGGCATCGCGGTGCGCTACTGCCTGGGCGACCTCGTGGGCTACGGCGCCGACCCCTCCGGCGTGATCGCGCGCGTGCGCGCCACCGGCGACGCGGTCATCCGCGGCAACTACGACGACGGCATCGGGCATCGTAAGGGCGGCTGCGGCTGCTACTACGGGACGCCCGAGGCCGAGGCCGAGGGCGCCGAGAGCTACGCGCGCACCGACGCGGCCCTTGACGACGCCGAGCACGCCTACCTCGCCGACCTCGTCGATGAGGTGCGCTTCGAGGCCGAGGGCGTGCGTGTGCTCCTCTGCCACGGCTCCCCGCGGCGCATCAACGAGTACCTGCTCCCGGACCGCCCCGACCACCACCTCGCGAAACTCGCCGAAGAGGCGAACGCCGACCTCATCTGCGTGGGGCACGTCCACATCCCGTACCACCGCACCGTCGCGCTCGCTAGCGGCGAAGTCGCGCATTGGGTGAGCGACGGCAGTGTGGGCAAGCCGAAGGACGGCGACCCGCGCGCGTGCTGGGTCGAGGTCGTCGTCGACGGCGCACGGGAGTCCGCCCAGCGCGTCGGCGTCACATTCCACCGCGTCGCGTTCGAGTCCGGGGAAGGCGATGCACGTGCCTGACATCGCGGCGAGTGTCCCGTCAGTCACGACGGCGCTCACATGGCGCGATCGGGCGGGCGCGCTACGCATGCGCCTCAACATCGCCCGCCACGCCTACCGCGTCGAGCCGGGCCTCTACCGCGTCGGATCCCCGTCGGCCGTATCGCCCGTGCTCGTGACGGCGAACTGGAAGCTGACGTTCGATACGCTTCGCTCGAACCTCGCGGGTGTCGACGCGTGGCTGCTCGTGCTCGACACCAAGGGCATCAACGTCTGGTGCGCGGCGGGGAAAGGGACGCTCTCGACCACCGAGGTCTGCCGCCGCGTGATCGAGTCCGGCCTCATGGATGTCGTCGACCACACCACGCTCGTCTTGCCCCAGCTCGCGGCGCCCGGCGTCGAGGCGCACGCGGTGCAGGCGATCACGGGCTTTCGCGTCGTGTACGGGCCGGTGCGCGCCTCCGACATCCCCGCGTTCCTCGCCACGGGCATGAGAGCCACCGAACATATGCGCCGCGTGACGTTCACCGTCGCCGAGCGCCTCGCACTGACGGGCGTCGAGCTGTCCGTAGCGTGGCGGCCGCGCACCCTGGGTATGCTGGCGCTCGTGGCACTCGCGAGCGGGGTAGGGCGCTGGGGCTTCTCGCCCGACGCGGTCATCTCTCGCGGCGGCATCGCCTTACTCGTCGGCTTCGCGGGGCTGTTGTGTGGCGCGCTCATCACGCCGGTGCTTCTGCCGTGGCTGCCGTTTCGCGCGTTCGCCGCGAAGGGGGCGCTCGTGGGGGCGGTGGCCGGGGCTGTGCTCTACGCCTTGGTGGCGCCGGTTGTCGGCGGACTTGCGGCGCTTGGGGCGGCGGTCGCGGTCGTGACCATCACCTCGTTCGTCGCGATGAACTTCACGGGGACGTCTCCCATAACGTCGCCCTCTGGCGTCGAGCGTGAGATGCGCCGGGCGCTGCCGTTCCAGATGGCCGGGGCGGCCGTCGCCGCGGTGCTGTGGCTGGCGTCGGCGTTTGTGGGAAAGGGGTTCTGACGCCGTGAGCGGACTGCGCTACATCGAGGACGCCGTGTCGCTCGAGTACGACTCGTCTAAGTGCAGGGGCTGCCGTCGATGCGTCGAGGTCTGCCCGCACGGCGCGTTCGCGATGGATGGGAGCGTCGCCGTGCTCGTGGACCGGGGAGCCTGCATCGAGTGCGGCGCTTGCCGGCGCAACTGCGCTTACGGGGCGATCTCGGTCAATGCAGGCGTGGGCTGCGCGGCTGCCATCATCAACGGCTGGATCCACGGGACCGAGCCCACGTGCGACTGCACGCCGGGCGACTGTTGCTGACGCCGGAACCGAGAAGCGGCCGTGCGTGGAGCGCATGCTCGCGCTCGCCGCGAGCGCGTCGTTTGACGCTCCCCGCGCCCGTCGCTACCATACGTGGGCACGCACACGGCCAGGTAGCTCAGTTGGTAGAGCAGGGGACTGAAAATCCCCGTGTCGGCGGTTCAAGTCCGTCTCTGGCCACCATCGTTGTGACGAAGAGCCGCCGGGCGTTCGGCGGCTCTTCTTGATTTTCGTCGGGATATACTCGTGAGTTGACCGTGTTGGCGCGGCGGCAATGGATCGATTGGGCGCGCCTCAGGGGTGGGCGCCTACCGAAGGGGGAAAGCGATGGCGGCACGTGGCAACGGAACGGCGGCCGGCGCCGGCGCGGTGTACGGGCTAGGCTGGCTGGGTGCGGTGGTCTACAACCTGCAGGCGGCTACCAGCTTCTGGGGCGGGGTGGTGGGGTTCTTCAAGGCGTTCTTCTGGCCCGCATTCCTGGTGTGGGAGCTGATGAGCTTCCTCGGGATGTAGCGGCTGGTGCGCAGCCGGGCGCATGCCCATGTCGCACGGACGGGCTACCGGATCGCGTCGAATACCCTGCTCATTTCGGCGACGTGGTGGGTGATGATGTCTTGCGGAGTGCCGTAGTGCGCCGCAGTCTCGGCCAAAGACTCGAGTGCCGCCTCGAGGCTCGCCCGGTCTGGACTGTTGAAGTCACCGCCGGTCCTGCGAAACGCGGTGCGCACGAAGCCCTCAGCCTGCATGTGGAGCTGATCCTCGGTCGCCTCGAGGCCGATAACCGCGTGGCCGCGCGCGAGTTCCTCACGCTTGGCGTGGTAGAAGCATTCGACCAACAGATCGCGCGCGCGGATGGCGTCGATCTCGACGAGGTCGCCGGGCAGGCAATACCAGCGGCCATGCAGGTCGGACGTGGGCATAGGCACTCCGGAATGCGAGCGGACCGTCGAGTGACGGGCTGCGGTTCTCGCGGCAATCATCGACGACACGACGCGGGTGGTTCAAGGATGAGTGCGACTCGCAATAGGAGTGTGACAGGCGTCACAGTCATGGGCGCGTGTGTGCTGTCGAAGGAAGAACCGCCGCTCGATACATGGCGGTGAGCGCTGCGACGTGCGCCGCGCTCCGTCGGCAACCGTGGTACCAGTCGTACTCTCATCGCAGCAACGTGGTCGCCACGCCGGAGGGCCGGGCCGAAAGGTCCGGCCCTCACTCACGTGCGGGCGCGCGGACTACTCCGCGTCACCGGCCGCAGCCGCATCGGCCTCGGCCGCATGCCGCCGCGCAAATCCGATCATCCGGAGGTCCTCGGCGAGGATGTGGGTGTTGAGCCACGCGCTCACAAACTCGGCAAGGGTCTCGGGACGCGGTTCGTCGCCGTTCATGTAGTTCGCGGTGAAGGTCAGGACGCGACCCGACAGGTGGGCGTGCTGCGAGCGATGGGGTCCGATCTCGGGGTAGCTCCAGCGCTCCATGAACGCCTCCTCTTCGTGAAAGTGCTCGAGAACGTAGTCGGAGAGCGCGTAGACAGCGTCAGCGACCCGGTCACGATCGTCGCACGTCCCAGTGCATTCAGCGTGAAGTGCTGAGGCCAGGTCGAAGATGCGGCGGTGCTGTTCGTCGATGGACTCGTCGCCGGTCAACAGTGCGGGATCCCACGCCACCACGGCCACAGAGGCCTCCTCTCGCGCGCAGAGCCGCACTGCCTACGCAGGCGTGGCGCGCCCGTCGCGTGCTACCCTTCATCGTGGCTGCTCAGGCCACCACGACCGGCCGGGCATGTGCCCCCGGAGGTGACGTGACCCTTCGCTCTCAGCATAGCGCCTTGCGAGCAGCAGGCGTACCGCTCGCGATGATCGCGCTCGCGTTCGTCGTCGCGCGGCCCTCGTTCGCATTCGCGGCGCCGAGCACGGCGCCAACCTCGTCGGTAATCGAGCGGAAGCAGGCCGAGGAAGCTCAGGTGCGCGCGGAGATGGATCAAGCGCGCATCGACTTGGCCATGCTCGTGGACCGCTACCTCGAGCTTAGCAAGGGTATCGACCGCGCCAAGATCGAGGTCGCCGATGTCACCGAGGACCTCGCGCGCATGCAGCTCGAACTCGAGAACGCAGAACAGGCGCTGCGGGACCGCGCGGTCGAGCTCTACCGCGGCGACCGTGACACGATGCTGAACCTGATCTTCTCGTCGAGCTCACTCCAAGAGCTCTGGGTGCGCTCCTCCTACCTCGCGAAGATCAACCTTCGCGACGCGCGGCTCGTGAACGGTGTGCGGCTCGCGCGCCAGGAGAACCTCTGGCTCCAGCAGGGTCTCTACGAACGAATAGAGCGGCTCAATGCGCTGCAGGCCGATGCCGACGCCCAGCGCGAACGCATCGAGGCCGATCTTGAGACGCAGGAGAAGCGCGCCGCGCAGCTTCGCGTCGACCTTGCCCGCCTGATGTGGTCGCCGGGCACCGGATCGGCGCCGCGGGGCGGGTTCAACCCCGACGCCGTCATCAGTGAAGCGCAGTTTCGCGATGCGAACGCGATGACCCTCGATCAGATCCAGGCGTTCCTCGAAGACCAGCCGGGGTCGCTCGCGACGTACCGCGCGCGCGACCATACCGGCAAGGCCGCGTCGACCGCCGAGATGATCTTCGAGGCCGCGCAGGCGTGGGGCGTCAATCCGAAGGTCATCCTATGCGTGCTCCAGAAGGAACAGTCGCTTCTGGGGCGTCCGCGCCCCGCGCAGCGTGCCTACGACTGGGCGATGGGTTGCGGCAAGACGGACAGCCGCACGTTCACGAAGTACAAGGGTTTCGGCAAGCAGATATGGCACGGCGCAGAGAGGCTCGCCGTCAACGGGCGACCGTGGAGGCAGGGCATCACAATGAGGATCAACGGCAGCACCATACAGCCGGCGAACGCAGCGACGTACTCGCTGTTCAAGTACACACCGCACTTCCGCGGAACGATGTCGTTCTGGATGCTGTACTGGCGCTACTTCGGCGACCCGTCTTCGTAGGGGCGGACGTGCTGATCCTCATCGACGGCTACAACGTCACGATGCACGATCCGGCACTCGCCGGACGCACGAAGGAGGCGCAGCGCGACGCGCTCGTACAGCGCGCACGCCACATAGTTCCTCGCGAGCACGGACGAGCGGCCCGTGCGGTGGTCGTGTTCGATGCGCGCGACTCGCCAGCCGCCACGAGTGAGCGTCGTCCGGGCGTCGAGACCGTCTACGCGCGCGACGCTGACGACGAGATCGTCGCCCGCTGCGCGCGCGGTAAGGGCGCCATCGTCGTCTACTCGAACGACATGCGGCTGCGCATGCGGATCTCGCAAGACGTGAGGCGCACGGTGGAGTATCGTGACGTGTCCGCGCTGTTCGCGGGTGCGGGCCGGGGAAGTCGCGGCGCTGCGGAACGCTCCGGCGCCGAAGAAGACCCCGCGGCGTACGAGCCGCCGCCGCGTGACGCCGCGGACATCACTGCGGAACTCGAAGAGCTCTGGACGGCCGACGAAGGGGAGTGACGCGTGCCGGGTATCGGTGTGGTAGCCAACGTCGTTGCGGTGCTTGTTGGCACGGCGATCGGCCTCGTGTTCGGCGGGCTGATCCCCGAGCGGATGCGCGAGACGACGTTTCGCGCCATTGGGATAGCGGTGCTCGTCATCGGCTTCGGCATGAGCATCGGCGGCATCGGCGACATGGGCCAGGCCGCCGGCGTGCTGGGACGCTACTCCGCGCTCGTCTTCGTGGGCTCGCTTGTCATCGGCGCGCTCATTGGAGAGGCGCTGCGCATCGAGTACTGGCTCGAGCGGTTTGGCAAGTGGCTGCAAGACGTCGCGTATCGGATGCCCTGGCTCGCCCCTACTGCCAAGTCTGCGAGTGACGAACCGGGCGAGAGGGGCCGCACGCTCGTCGAGGGGTTTGTGACAGCGTCGCTGCTCTACTGCGTCGGGGCGATGACCGTGCTCGGCTCGATCCAGGACGGGCTCGGCGACCCGTCGACGCTCTATCTCAAGGCAATGCTTGACGGCTTCGCGTCGATCGCGCTCGCATCAACGCTCGGCGCCGGGGTGGGTCTGTCCGTCATCCCGATCCTCATCGTCCAAGGAGCGATAGCGCTTACGGCGTCCGGTCTCGCGGGCGTGACGCCGGAGATGATCGCCGCGATCGAGGCGGCGGGCGGTGCGCTCATCGCCGCTATCGGGCTCGACCTGACCGGCATCAAGCGACTGCCGGTGGGCAACATGCTGCCCGGAGTCTTCGTGGCGATGGCGTTCGTCGCGTTCCTGACATGACCGGACCGGGAGCCGTGCGAACGGCCGGCTACTGCGTTGTCTGCGACCGGATCGTCGAACGCGGGGACGACAGCGCGTGTCCCAAGGGACATCCCGCCGCCGCCGTGACCGGCCAGGTCGTGCTCGGCCCCGGCGAGACGGTGCCCGTGCTCCCGCGCTTCAACCTCGCGGCGTTCCTGCTGCCGCCCGTATGGGGTCCGGCGCACGGGCAGTGGGCGGGCGCGATCTTCCTGCCATTGTGGCTCTTCGCCGACAGCGTCTTTCGCACCGCAGGGCAGGGGGGTGCGACGATGGTGGCGGCCGTCGTCGTGGGCGTGTCGACGCTCGCGGCGATGGCGTGGTTCGCCAAGCGGGCGAACGGACTCGCGTGGCGGAGCCGATGGCGCGATCTCAGCGTCGAGGCGTACTTGAGGCGCGAGCGGGTCTGGACGGCTGTGTCGGTCCCCGTTGCGGCTCTGCTACTTGCTGGCGCGCTCTACTTCAACCTCGTGGTGCTGCCGGCGCGGGGGCTGTAGCGCGCGACGTCTACCCGACGATCGCCGCGGGAATCTTCAAGCGAGCGCACCCTGACGCGGAGCACTTGCGGTTCGGCGAGCTTCTCGCGGAGATGACCGAGGCGCTTGGCGCCCGGCTCGAGCGGTAGGAGGACATGATGGCCGATCCGGCACACGACGCCCGGATCAACGGGGACGGCACGGTGAGTGCGGGCACGTACGGCACGATCACGTTGAACGGGGCCGGCGAGGTCACCGGAGATGTGCAGTGCAACGAACTCAAGATCAACGGCGCCGGCTCGTGCCGGGGCGCGGTCCGTGCGGACAGCGTAGTGGTGAACGGCGCGGGCACGTTCGACGGTCCCGTCCAGACTGACGAGTTGACGGTGAACGGCTCTGCGGACGTGCACGCCGGTGTGGGCGTGAACCGGCTCAAGGTGACCGGCATCGTCTCGATCGACGGCGGGCTTGCCGCGCGCGAGTTCGAGCTGCGCGGTGAGGTGCGCGTCGGCGGCGATATCGAGGCCGACACGCTGACCGGTGAGGGCCGTTTCACGGTGAACGGCAAGCTTAACGCGGGCACCGTCGAGTTGCGGCTGCACGGGCGAAGCTCGGCGAACGAGATCGGCTGTGAGCGGATGATCTTGCGCGCGCCCGAGGGGCTGACCGCGATCTTCTCGGCGTTCTCCGACCGCCGCCTCGTCGTGGGCACGATCGATGGCGACGAGCTTGAGCTCATCAGCACGACGGCTGACGTCGTGCGGGGAGCTCGGGTCACGCTCGGCGAAGGGTGCGAGGTCGGGCTCGTCGAGTACAGCGATGTGCTGCAGAAGTTCGCCGGCGCCCGAGTCCGTGAGGAGCGCAAGACGAGCGCGGAGTAGCGACGGGCCTCCCGGTCTCAGACCTCCTCGCGCCACCCGTTCGGCACGAACGCGCTCGGGCAGACGTCGTTGAGCAGGCAGGCCCCGCACGCGGGCCGCTTCGCCGTGCAGATCGCCCTGCCGTGGTTGATGAGGTCGTAGTTGACCCGGTGCCAGTGGTCTTGCGGGAAGAGCGACATGAGGTCGCGCTCGACCTTGTCGGGGTCGCGCTCGCTCGAGAGTCCGAAGCGGCGGGCAAGCCGGAAGACGTGCGTGTCGACGGCGATGCCCTCGACCTTCCCGAACGCCTCGCCTAGCACTATGTTCGCCGTCTTGCGCGCCACGCCCGGCAGTGACGTGAGTCCCTCCATGGTGTCTGGCACCTCGCCGGCGAACTCCGCGACGATGCGTTGGCACGTGGCGATGATGTTGCGCGACTTCTGGTGGTAGAAGCCGAGCGACTTCACGTATCCCTCGACGTCCTCCCGGTCCGCCTGCGCGAGGTCAGTGGGCATGGGATAGCGCTCGAAGAGCGCGGGTGTGGCCTTGTTGACACCGACGTCGGTCGTCTGCGCTGAGAGGATCACCGCGATGAGCAGCTGGTAGGGGTTTGCGAAGTGGAGCGCGGCGTGCGGATCCCCGTACTCGGCCGCGAGCCGCCCGGCGTAGAGCGGGGCGAGCCGCTCCCGCTCGGACCGAGGCAGGTCGGGGATGGGCTCGTCTGCGGTCCGGGCGGCCATTGGCGTTCCCCTTCCTGGGCGGCGGGCGGTCGGTTCAGAGGATACCCGCAGGTATCACACTTCGAGTGACGCGATCACGTCGCGCACGAACTCCGCGGCCTCGACGACGAGCGCGGGGTCGGCGAGATCGGGCGTGTCGGCGGACGTGTGGGCTACTTCAGCGCTGATCTCGTAGAGCCCGCTCGAGGTGAGCGCGACCGCTGGCACGCCTCGCATCGAAAAGACCATGTGGTCGCTCATGGGCCACTCGGGCCCCTCGGCCACACGCTCGTGGCGCGTCGCGGCGGCGAGTACTGCGGCGCGCAGGGGGTCGGGGCAGCCGTAGAACGACAGCGCCGTGGTGTCACCGGCCCTGCCTGCCGCGTCGATGTTGATGGCGAGCGCGACGTCAGCGAGCGCCTCTTCGTGCCGTGCGAGAAAGGCGACCTCTCCGTACGCCGCGAAGTTGTCCTCGCCGTTGAACGGGACGAGTTCGACGGTGTGCGCCGGCACAGATTTGGCGAGCAGGTCCGCGAGAGCGAGAAGGGCCGCCACGCCGGTCGCGTTGTCGAGGGCGCCGGGGGTGCCGTGGCGCGAATCGATGTGCGCGGCGACGATCACGCGTCGGCCGGAGCGTCCGGCCCGCCGCGCGATGAGCTGCTCGCTCGCGGCCTGGATCTGGCGCGAGTCGATCTCCAGGTCGACGGTCATCCCCGCGTACCGGAGCAGCGTATCGCCCTCCGTGTGGAGCAGGTAGGCGGAAGGGAAACCGGCGTCGGCGTCCTCAAGGAGAGGGAATGGCCGAAGCGCGGCGGCCATGGGCGTGGTGTCGGTCGCGGCGATCACGGCGGCGGGTGCTGCTGCGTCTATGGCGCGCAGGATTCGCTGATGCTCCGGCATCTGGTAGAACGGGTAGTGACGCGGTGTGAGCTGTTCGGCGGCGATCGCGCCGTGCAAGAGCAGGATCGAGCCGGGCGCCTCGAGGGCCTCAAGTTCCTCGACGTTTGCGACGGCCACGAGAGTGGCCGAGCCGGCGAACGGCGGCGAGTACGGCCCCACGTGCAGTGGTATCTCGCGGCCGTCCGCCCGCAATGCCGCCGCCGAGCACTCCCAGTCGACGCAGTCAAAAGCGATGCGCTCGACGTCGAAGCCCGCCGCCGCGACGTCTGCCGCGAACAACTCGTTCGCGGCGCGGACCCCCTCACCACCCACGTGCCGATCCGGGTGGGTAAGGCAGAGCGCATCGAGCCGCTCGCACGTGCGGGTGACGAGTCCGGTGTGCATGGCTGTCCTTCCGGTGGGGTCCGCAGTGGTGATACCCGTTGGCCTGGCGCCGCACGCGAGTTCGTCGGGAAACGGATAGAAGCGCAGGCGTGCGGTGGGCTACTGTGGGTCTAGAAGGAGGTGGTCCTGGCGTGGGCGCTGACGAGAGAGAACGCGATGCGGTCGCACTGGTCGAAGCGGTGTGCCGTGAGATCGACGAACGCGTCGAGGAGCGGCTCAACCTCGCGTCCCTCGCCGCGCACGCCGGCGTCAGCCCGCGGCACCTTCAGCGTCTTTTCGCCGAGCACGTGGGGCTCACGCCGCGCCAGTACGCCGACGCGCGCCGTCGCGCCGTCTTTCAGGCGAACGTCAAGGCCGGCGCGAGTGTGACAGACGCCCTCCACGAGGCGGGATACACCTCGTCGAGCCGCCTGTACGAGAGCGCGGCGGACAAGCTCGGGATGACGCCCGGCGCCTACCGGCGCAACGGGCGCGGCCTTCGCATCGGCTACAGTGTCGCGCGCGGCCCGCTCGGATGGGTGCTCGTAGCCGCGACGGAGCGCGGCATCTGCTCTGTCGCGCTCGGGGACGACGCCGACGCGCTCTTCGAGGGACTCAGGAGCGAGTTCGGCGAGGCGGAACTGGCGCGAGACGACGAGGGGCTGGGCCGTCAGGTCGAAGCCGTGCTCGAGCTCCTCGCGGGAGCCGCTCCGCACGAGGCGCTCTCGCTCGACGTCGCGGGGACCGCGTTCCAGATGCGTGTTTGGGAGGAGCTCAGGCGCATCCCGCGGGGCGAGACGGTCTCCTACGGTGAGCTCGCTGCACGCATCGGCAGGCCCACGGCGAGCCGCGCGGTCGCGCGCGCGTGTGCGACCAACCCTGTCGCGGTCGTGACGCCGTGCCACCGCGTCGTGCGAGGCAGCGGAGAGCTGGGCGGCTACCGCTGGGGAATCGAGCGCAAGCGTCGGCTTCTCGATGCCGAACGAAGCGGAGCGGGCGGCTGAGGGCGGCGGCCTGCGGTCTCGTGGCGCTCACGACGCATCGCCGTCACTCACGCCGGGCGATCTGACGCACTTCGGAGCTTGTCTGGGCGTCACGTACGAGGGCGTGATGGTGCTGCTCCCCGGGGAATACCTGCGCACCCGGAGTTGACCCGCCATTCCCGCGGTCATACGCTGGGCACCCCCCGCGGCGGACGGACGCTCACGCGTGCCACGCTCCGCTTTGCGGGCTTTCGTGCTGTCCGCGCCCGCCGTGAGGAGCCGCCGTTCATGCTCATCGACCGCCTCGCCGTGTCGCTCGCCGCGTCATCGGCGCATCGCACGATCACAGGTCTGCTCGATGATGGGGCCGACGCGACCCTCGCGGCGCCCGGCCTGGTGCGTCCCGCGCTCGTCGCGGCGCTCTACGCGCGCACGCCGCGCCCGATGTTCGTCGTGCTCGCCGGTGAGGAGGCCGCCGAGCGCTTCGCGCGCCAGGTAGCCGCCTACCTGGGGCGGGAGCGCGTCATGCACCTGCCGGACCGCTCGGACCTGCCGTGGTCGCTCGTGCCGCCGGACCTCGCCGAGGTCGGGACGCGCGCACGGGCGCTGTACGCGCTCGACAAGGGGCGGCCCTTTGTCGTCGTCGCGTCAGCGCGCTCGCTCCTGAGGGCCGTCCCGCCGCAGGGCAGCCGGGCGTTCGACCCGCTCGAGCTGGCCCCCGGCGCCGAGCTCGACGTCGCGGCGTGCGCCGAGCGCCTCGTCGCGATGGGCTACACGCGCACCGACGCTGCCGACGAGCCCGGCCTGTTCGCCGTGCGTGGCGGCATCGTCGACGTCTTCGGGGCTGGCAGCCAGCATCCGGTACGCGCGGAGCTCTTCGGCGACGAGATCGAGACGCTGCGGCGCTACGTCCCCGGCACCGGGCAGGCGATCGGCGACTCCGGTCCGGTCGAGGTCTACCCGTGCCGCGAACTCATGCTCTCCAAGCGTGGCGCGGAAGCCGCCGAACGTGCGCTGCGTGACCGGGCTTTGAAGTCGCCGGAACTCGCGCACGAACTCGAGCTTCTGGGACAGTCGGCACCCTTCACCGGCGTCGAGCGCTACCTGCCGCTACTCTACAAGCGACCGGGCACGGTGACGGAGTACCTCGGCGTCGAAACACTCGTCGTTGTGGCCGAGCCCCGCTCGCTCTTCGACGACACCGTGCGCCGCCGCGAGGAGCTCGAAGCTGCGGCGAAGGCGGCCTCGTTCCGCTCGATAGCGCCCAACACCCGGCCGCTCGACGGCCTCTACCTCATGCCGGCGGAGGTCGAGTTCGGCGAACGGCAGCGGCTCACCCTGCTATCGCTCATCAGGGCGGGCAGCGGCGTGGACGCTGAACTCTCCGCGCGGCGGCCCGAGGTCTCCGGCGGTGAGGAGCGCTTCGTGGGAGGCGTACGCTCGCTGCTGCACGAAGGATTCCGCGTGGCGCTAGCCGTGCCGGACCGCAGGACGCGGCGGCGCATCGGTGACGCGCTCGCCGAGGCCGGGGTGCGCGTGCGCGACGCGCGCGATCACGCGGTGCCCGAGGAGCTCAGCGAGGGAGAGAAGCGCCCCCCGGCTGGGCTCGAGGCCGGCGTGGTCGAGCTCACCGACGTCGATATACCGGCTGGTTACGTCGCCCCCGACGCGAGAGTCGCGGTGGTGAGCGTCGACGATATCTTCCCTCGCTCGATGGCGCGGCGGCGCCGCCGCGAGATCGACCCGACGCGCATCACCTTCGCGTTCGCCCCGGGTGACTACGTCGTGCACGCGACGCACGGCATCGCGTTGTTCCGCGAGGTCGTCCGCCAGGAGGTGCTGGGCGTCGAGCGTGACTACCTGCTGCTTGAGTACGCGAAGGGCGACAGGCTCTTCGTGCCGGTGGAACAGATCGACCGTGTCACGAAGTACGTCGGTCCGGACGGCGCCTCGCCGCGCGTGACGCGTCTGAACACCGCGGACTGGAGCCGTGCGACCGGCAAGGCGCGCAAGGCGGTGCGCCAGCTCGCGTTCGACCTCGTCGACCTCTACGCGCGCCGCTCGACGGTCACCGGCTTCTCGTACGCGCCCGACACTCCATGGCAGCTCGAGATGGAGGCGATGTTCCCGTACGAGGAGACGCCCGACCAGCTCGCCGCGATAGCCGACGTCAAGGCCGACATGGAGTCGGGCAAGCCCATGGACCGGCTCGTCTGCGGCGACGTGGGATATGGCAAGACCGAGGTGGCGATCCGCGCGGCGTTCAAGGCCACGCAGAACGGCAAGCAGGTCATGGTGCTCTGCCCTACGACGATCCTCGCCCAGCAGCACTTCACGACGTTCAGCGAGCGATTCACCCCGTTCGGCGTCACGGTCGAGGTCCTGTCTCGCTTCCGCACCGCGGCACAGCAGAAGGCCTCGCTCGAGGGGTTCGCCCGCGGTGAGATCCATCTGCTCATCGGCACCCACCGCCTGCTTTCGCGCGATGTAGCCCCGCACGATCTGGGCCTCGTCATCATCGATGAGGAGCAGCGCTTCGGTGTCGAGCACAAGGAGCACCTGACGAACTTGCGCGAGCAGGTCGACGTGCTCGCGATGAGCGCCACTCCCATCCCGCGCACGCTGCAGATGTCGCTGTCAGGCGTGCGCGACATGTCCGTGATCGACACGCCGCCACCGAACCGCTTTCCAGTGACGGTGCACGTGGGTGAGTGGGACGAGGACGTCGTCTCCGGCGCCGTCCGCCGTGAGCTCGAGCGGGGTGGCCAGGTCTACTACGTCTCCAATCGCGTCAAGACGATCGATGACGCGGTCGAGCGCGTGACGCGCGCGGCGCCCGAGGCGCGCGTGGCGGTGGCGCACGGTCAGATGAGCGAGAAGCAGCTCGAGGCCGTCATGGAGCAGTTCGCCGCCAACGAGGCCGACGTGCTCGTCGCGACGACGATCATCGAATCGGGGATCGATAACCCGCACTCGAACACGCTTGTCATCGAGGACTCGCAGCGCCTGGGACTGGCGCAGCTCTACCAGCTCAAGGGCCGCGTGGGGCGCAGTCACGTGAAGGCGTACGCGTACTTCCTGTTCCCGCGGGAGAACGCGCTCACCGAGGCGGCGATCGAGCGGCTCACCGCCATCCGGGAGCACGACGAACTAGGCAGCGGCATCCAGATCGCGATGCGCGACCTCGAGATCCGCGGCGCAGGGTCGCTCATCGGCGCCGAACAGCATGGCAACCTCTCGGCGGTGGGCTTCGACCTGTTCGCCCAGATGCTCATGGAGGCCGTGAGTGAGGCGCGCGGCGAGCCAGTCGTCGCGCATCCCGAGATCCGCGTGGATCTTCCGGTGCCGGCGTTCATACCCGAAGAGTACGTAGGCGCCGTCGACGAGCGGGTGCTCTACTACAGGCGCCTCGCGGGCGCCCCCACGCCCGAGGCGGTTGCCGCCGTCGCAGCCGAGCTCTCGGAACGGCACGGCCCGATGCCTGAAGTCACCCGCAACCTGGTCGAGATCGCGCAGGTCAAGGCTGTCGCTGCGGATCACGGCGTGACGCACGTATCCCTAGTCCGGCACCGCTTGACGATCTCGCCCGTCGATGTCGATGACGACGTCCGGGGACGGCTGAGTTCGCTGGGCGCGGTCTTCCTTACGCGCAAGCACGAGATGACGTGGCCGGTGGCGTATGGAGAGTCTGTGACGGCGACGGCCCTCGGAGCTCTGCGTGCTGTATACTCGTCCGGGCCCAACCCCAGCTTTCGGGAGGAATAGACGCATGAAGCTCGTTCGCATCTTGCTCGCCGCCGCCCTTGCCGCGTCGCTCGCGCTCGCGGCCGGGTGTTCGGATTCCGAAACCGCCGCCAAGGTCAACGGCGACAAGATACCCATCGCCGAGCTCGACAAGCAGCTTGAGCAGCTGAAGAAGCAGTACCCGCAGATGTTTGAGGGCGCGGACGGCGAAGGCCGTCTGCTCGACTACAAGCAGCGCCTTCTCGACAACCTCATCAACCAGATACTGCTCGAGCAGGCAGCCAAGGAGCGCAAGCTCGAAGTGACGGCCGATGAGGTCAAGAAGCAGATCGAGCAGCTTCGCGCTGGTTTCAAGGACGAAGAGCAGTTCCAGTCGGCGCTCAAGAGCGCCGGCATGACTGTGGAGACGCTCGAGAAGCAGATCCGCGAGCAGCTGACGACGCAGAAGATCATCGAGTCGCTCGCGAAGGACGCCAAGATCGCCGAGGCCGATATGAAGGCCTACTACGAGAAGAACAAGGCGCAGTTCGAGCAGAAGGCCGCCAAGCGCGCGTCACACATCCTGTTCAAGCCTGAGGACAAGAAGGAAGCCGAGCGGGTGCTCGCCCGCGTGAAAGCCGGCGGCAACTTCGAGGAGCTTGCGAAGGAGTACTCCGTCGACACGCAGACCGCCGCCAAGGGTGGCGACATGGGCTGGCCGTCCACCGCGCCGATCGGCGAGCTTGAGTCCGCCATGGCCAAGCTTGGCAAGGGCGAGACCTCGGAACTCGTCAAGACGCCGTATGGCTGGCACATCATTCGGATCACTGAGACACGCGGCGCCTCACAGCAGAAGTACGAGGACGTCAAGGAGCAGATCAAGCAGATCCTGCTGCAGCAGAACCGTGCGGACGCCTATCAGAAGTTCCTCGATGACCTGCGTAAGAAGGCCAAGATCGAGATCCTCATCGACGAGCTCAAGCCGGGCAACGCGCAGGGCTCCACGGAGGCGACCTCGAAGTAACGTGGAGGCCACGGGGGGAGAAGCGAACGACCATGGGTTCGGTGCGTTCGTCGAGGTGATCGCCGCACTCCGAGCCCCCGGCGGGTGTTCGTGGGACCGCGAGCAGACGCATGCGTCGATCGCGAAGAACATGGTGGAAGAGGCCTATGAGGCGGTCCACGCCATAGAGACCGAAGACGTCGCCGGGCTCTCAGAGGAGCTCGGCGACGTGCTACTCCAAGTAGTGCTGCAGTCCCAGATCGCCGCGGACGCCGGCGAGTTCTCCATCGACGACGTGGTGGCGGGGATCACGGACAAGATCGTGCGGCGCCACCCGCACGTCTTCGGCGATGCGGTGGTGGCGGACACCGCACACGAAGTGCATCGCCGCTGGGACGAGATCAAGCGCCAGGAGAAGGCCGCGAAGGGCACGGGGCTCCTCGACGAAGTGCCGCACGCACTGCCCGCCCTCATGCTCGCACAGACTATCTCGCGCAAAGCCGTTTCCGCGGGCTTCGAATGGCAGTCCCTCGACGGCGTCATCGACAAGCTTCACGAGGAGGTCGCCGAGCTCGCGGAGACGGAGCCGGGCAGCCCGGAGGCGGCCGACGAGATAGGCGATATCCTGTTCACCGTCGTGAATCTTGCGCGCAAACAAGGCGTCGATGCTGAGACCGCGCTTCGCGGTACGTGCGAGAAGTTCCGGAGCCGCTGGGCCGCGATGGAGGGGTTCGCGGCGGAGGCGGGGAGCGACGTCGCGGAGCTGTCCGCCGAAGGGCAGGAACTGCTTTGGCAGAGAGCCAAGGAGAGGGAGAGCACATTATGAGCATCATCACCGACGTGGCTGCACGCGAGATTCTCGACTCGCGCGGCAATCCAACGGTCGAGGTCGAGGTCGCCCTCGACGACGGCAGCTTCGGGTGGGCTGCGGTCCCGTCCGGCGCGTCGACCGGCGCATTCGAGGCGGTGGAGCTGCGCGACGGTGACAAGGGGCGCTACCTGGGCAAGGGTGTGCGCAGCGCAGTGGCGAACGTGAACGACGCGATCGCCGAGGCGGTCGTAGGACTCGACGCGACGGACCAACGCGCTGTCGATGCTGTGCTCATCGAGACGGACGGATCGCCGAACAAGGGGACGCTCGGCGCCAACTCGATCTTGGGCGTCTCGCTCGCGGCCGCGAAGGCCGCCGCCGCGTCGACCGAACTGACGCTCTACAGCTACCTCGGGGGCGCGAACGCGCACCTCTTGCCGGTGCCAATGATGAACATCCTGAACGGCGGCGCGCACGCCGACAACAACGTCGACTTGCAGGAGTTCATGGTCATGCCGGTGGGCGCCCCCACGTTCGCCGAGGGGCTGCGTTGGTGTGCGGAGATCTACCACACGCTCAAGAAGCTGCTGCACGACCGCGGGCTCGGCACGGGCGTGGGTGATGAGGGCGGGTTCGCCCCCGACCTTGAATCGAACGAGGCGGCGCTCGCAATCGTCGTCGAGGCGGTAACTGCGGCCGGCTACCGTCCCGGCGACGAGGTCATGATCGCGCTCGACCCGGCGACAACGGAGATCTACGACGCGGAGCGCGGCGTCTACAAGCTCGCCGGTGAGGGGCGTGAACTCACGAGCGCCCAGATGGTGGAGTTCTGGGCCGATCTTGTCGCGCGCTATCCCATCGTGAGTCTCGAGGACGGCATGGCCGAGGAGGACTGGGACGGCTGGAAGCTGCTCACCGAGAGGCTCGGCGCCACGGTCCAGCTCGTGGGCGACGACCTGTTCGTGACGAATCCCGAGCGCTTGCGCCGCGGCATCGAGATGGGCGTAGCGAACTCGATACTCATCAAGCTCAACCAGATCGGAACGCTCACCGAGACGCTCGACTGCATCGAGATGGCGAAACAGGCGGGCTACACGTGTGTGATCAGCCACCGCTCGGGCGAGACCGAGGACACGACGATCGCTGACCTCGCCGTGGCGACGAACGCGGGGCAGATCAAGACCGGCGCGCCTGCGCGCTCCGATCGCGTGGCCAAGTACAACCGGCTGCTCCGGATCGAAGAGGAACTCGCGGACTCCGGTGTGTATCCGGGTATGGCGGCGTTCTACAATCGACGCTAAGTGATCGGCGCGCGCCCACGAGGACGCCTGGAGGCGTCGACGTGACGGAACCTTGGGACATCGATTCTGCAGAAGCGACGGTCCGCTTCGGGATGCCGCTCGAGTCTGCACTCGCGCGCCGGGAACGGTTCGCGAACCGCTTCGACTACGACTTCGGACGCGAGAGGGTCTTTCCCGAGCTCGTGGCCGCGTTGCTCGAAGAGGTGCCTGAGGGCGCCCGGCTGCTTGAGGCCGGAGCGGCCACCGGGCTTCTCACCGCGCCGCTACTGACGCGGGCAGGCCATGTCACGGCGCTTGAGCCGAGCGAGGGCATGTTGCGCCGATTGCTCGCCAAAGACGTCTCGGACTCGCCATGCCTGAGGGTCGTCAAGGGGATGGCGGAGGACCTGGCGCACAACGAGCTCTTCGATGCGGCGGTGGTGACGTTCACGCCGCGGCGAGGCGTGGGACTGCTTCGCCTGCTGCAGGTGCTCGCGACTCACGTCACGGACAAGGTCGTGATGCTCGTGGACGACGACCCGTCGATGGACTGGGCGTTTCTCGCGCGCGCCGCGGCGGCGCACGGTTTCGACGTGCGGTTGCGCTTCGTGACTGCGGCGGTGCCTGGGGCCCAGAGGCGCCAGGCGGTCATCCTCTCCGCGGTGCCGCAGGACGTCGAGCCCTTCGGTCCCGCGGACGAGCACTGGGAGGTCGAGGCGCGCGTCATCGACGTGCCGTTCCCGGCGCCGCGCGGCGCCGCGACGCGTCTGGTGAGGTACTTTCTCGCCGGTGGTGACCGCGCGATCCTAGTCACGACGAGACTCGAGGGCATCGACCGGCTCTACGGCAACCTGCGGACCGCGGCGCACCGGCTCGGCCGGGAAGAGGTAACCGTGCGCCGGGTCGACGAGGGGGTACAACTCGTACGACTGCCGAAGCACCCGGAGCACGGGGCGGAGTCCCCGGGCGGCTGAGCTTGCGCATCGAGGATTGGGGCCGGGATGCGTCGAACTAAGATCGTCGCCACGCTGGGTCCCGCGACAGACCCGCCTGAAGTGCTCGCCGCAGTGATCGCGGCCGGCGTCGACGTGGTCAGGCTGAACGCCGCGCACTCGACGGAGGACGAACTCGCCGCGCGGCTTGCGGCGGTACGCGCTGCGTCGGCGGACGCAGGTCGCCACGTCGGGGTGCTGCTCGACCTGCCCGGTCCGAAGGTCAGGGTGGGCGTCGTTTCGCCCGGGACCGTTCTCGAGGCCGGCGCGCGCCTCGTGCTGTCGGGCGATGAGACTCCCGGCGATGCCGCACGGGTCTCCGTAACGCACTGCGGCCTTGCGGACGACGTGGCATCGGGGATGCGTATCCTCATCGACGACGGTCGAATCGAACTCGTGGTCGAGGCGGTGGACGGTCACGACGTCTTGACGCGCGTCGTGACCGGTGGACCGCTTGCGTCCCGCAAGGGAGTGAATGTGCCCGGCGTGACGCTCTCGGTGGATGCTGTCACCGAACGGGACGCCGCCCTCGCCGCATGGGCCGGGCGCAACGAAATCGACTGGGTTGGCCAGTCGTTCGTGCGCTGCGCCGCCGATGTGGCGGCGCTCCGCTCGAGGTTCGCGCCGGCGCCGCACCCCGGAATCGTCGCCAAGATAGAGAAGCACGAGGCGACGGCATGCATCGACGAGATCGTGGCGGCGGCGGACGGGGTGATGGTCGCACGCGGCGACTTGGGAGTGGAGACTTCGCCCGAGCAGGTGCCGGTGTTGCAGCGGCGTATCGTCCGCACCGCCCGGGCCGCCGGTAAGCCGGTCATCATCGCGACGGAGATGCTCGACTCCATGCGCGAGCGGCCGCGTCCCACGCGAGCCGAGGCGAGTGACGTCGCCAATGCGATCTTCGAGCGAGCGGACGCGGTGATGCTATCGGGCGAGACGGCTGCGGGCTCCTACCCGGTCATCGCCGTTGAGACGATGGCACGCATCGTCGGAGCCGCCGAGGAGTCGCTCACACCTTCGCGGCCTCCTCGCGCCACGACACGGGACAGCGTGCAAGCTGCCGTCAGCGCCGCCGTCTCGGAGCTCGCGGCCGAACTTGAACTCGCGGCGATCGTGACCCTCACGCAATCCGGCGCGACTGCTCTTGCGGTATCGCGCTACCGTCCGGCCACGCCGTTGGTGGCGGTCGCTCCCAGCGCGCGGGTCGCGCGACGCCTCGCGCTCGTCTGGGGGGTCCGAAGCGTTGTCATGGCGTTCGAACCGGACTCCCTTGACCTTCTCGAGAACGCCGCCGGCGCAGTGTGCGAGGCCGGGTTCGCCGCGCGCGGCGAGAAGATCGCGATCACCGCCGGGCTTGCGTCGAGTACGCCGGGCGGGACGGACTTCGTGCACGTGCGTACGGCCTGAGCGGGTCCGCACACGTCGCGGACGAGCACGAACACCTG